>CAZTKR010000359.1:0-3801 GCA_964614115.1 uncultured bacterium
CGTGAACGGCTGGAAGCACCGGGGCGGGTATGATTTTGAGACGGGTGAGGCCGTCTGGTGGATGAATGGGGGAGGGGACATCCCCGCGCCAACCCCTGTCATCGCCCACGGAATGGCCTTTTTCAGCAGTTCCCACGGCCGGCTGCGGCCTATCTATGCCATCTCGCTGGAAGCGAAAGGAGATGTCTCCCTGAATCGCGGAGAAACATCCAATCAATACGTGGCCTGGAGCTATCCCCGTCGGGGTGCCTACATGTCCACTCCCATCGTGGTTGGCGATTATTTGTACGTGGGGGATGACAGGGGTGTGCTCACGTGCTACGATGCAAAAACCGGAGAGGAGATTTACCGGGAGCGCATTGCCGGCAAACGTGGTGCGTATACCGCATCTCCGGTGGCGGCAAATGGCAACATCTATTTTGTCGAAGAGTACGGAAACATCCATGTGGTCAAGGCCGGCCCTGAATACGTGCATCTGGCTTCCAACGCGATGGGTGAGCCGATTTTAGCGTCGCCCGCGATTTCCGGCCGGATGATGTTTATCCGAACGAGCAGGACCTTGTATGGTATCGAGGATATGGGAAAAGGCAAAAAGCCCGAAAAAGAGAAAACAAAGATTGCGGAGACAAGACCAAAGCCTGAGATGCCCGAATTGCCCGAGCATGAGTTGAAAGACGCAGTCGAGATTTTACAAACCACGGATGCGGTATGCAGGACGATACAAAGCATTCGGTATTCGATAAGCATGGAGGGAGCCGGTGCTCTGGCCGAGCGTATGCCAAAGGCAAAAGCTCTGGTGACGGAGTCGGGGTGGGCCGATTTCTTTCCGGAAAAATTCATGGTCAGCCTCGATGTGACTATGAATGATATGAGCGAGCCCGACCGGGTCATGGGCGGAAGCGACGGGAATAAATACTATCTTATCGATCCGGCGTCAAAAACCGTTCACAGCGATTTTGAATTTGGTGTCTTCGGCCGTTTTGCTCAGGCCGTCTACGGGGGTCTGGTGGCGGAGTTCCTCATAGACGGACCGTTTGACAGTGAGATCGAATGCCCAGACAAAACACTGAAAGGAATCGTCGAAATCGAGGGCGAACCCTGTTATGAAATCGTTATTCGATACGCGAACGAGCGCAACACAGAAACAACATGGTGGATTTCGACGAGGGATTATATGCCCCGCAAACGCACCGATATCGGCGATGTGGAAAACGGTGAAAGGGGAGGGAGGACGTACACCTTGACCGAGGTGGTCGTCGAACCCCAGTTGACATCGAGTTTCTTTGTCCTCGAAGTCCCCGAAGGATTTACGGAGACGAATCAGGCAGCTCGCTGATCGTTCTTCGATTCAGTTATTTTCGACAGGCTGTGAGAAATGGTTGATTTTCACAGCCGTTTTCATTATTATTCATGTAAGGCGACGACATCGCGTTCAATCACTCCATATTTACATCATCGTCGTATGAGGCAAAGCAGGGAACGTATCGGATATTTTTTGGAATACACGTTTGTCGTCTGTTTCTCGGGAATTAGGAGAGAGGAGGTCATTTTGGCGATTTCGTACTTGACGAAAGAGGGATATAAGAAGCTGGAAGCGGAGCTGAACCGCCTGATCAAGGTGAACAGGAAGGATGTGGCCAGGAAGTTGGAGCATGCCAGGGCGATGGGGGACCTGCGGGAGAACGCCGAGTACGAGGCTGCCAAAGAGGAAAAGATCATGCTGGAGCAGAAGATCGGTGAGCTATCGGCCAAGCTGGCCTCTGCGCGGATCATCGACCACATGGAAATTCCCGATGACAAGGCGTACATCGGTGCGACAGTCGTGCTCAAGGATACAGAATCGGGTGAGGAGATCACTTACACGCTGGTTTCCGAGGCGGAGGCCGATTACGTGGAGAATAAAATATCCATCACGTCACCGGTGGGAAAGGGGCTTTTGGGGCATGGCGTGGACGACATCGTAGAAATCCAAATTCCGGCCGGAACGCTGAGATATCAGATACTAAAGATTTCACGGTGATGTCTTTTCCAGCAGAGATTATAGTCAAAATACAGGATTCAAATGTCTATATACAAGGAGTCATGCATAAGGCCGATGCGTCTCGTTGGTCGGTTTTAAAAAACATGCATGCTCGATAGGCCAAACACGTCTAGATTCTTTCCCACCTACTTTAATAGCCTCATCGAATATCTTATAAGTAACAGTTCTGCGACTTCTGTCTTGGAAGAATATGGCTATAGCGACATTGTTTGATGTTTTTGTGTGGGATGTATCGGAGCCACTGAAATCATCATAACTTACCGAAGGCGATGGCTAGGAAAGCCGGCCCGTTGATGGCCGCATGGATGATGACGCCCATCCACGTGTTCTTGCGACGTTGAGCCACATACGGTAGAATGAACAGGATGGGCAGCAGTGTCAGCAAATGCTGCCATCCAAAAGCAATATGGAAGAGGGCCCATCCGAGGCCGTTGACGGCCCATGCCTTCTTGCCGAAGGCGATTTCCTGCCTGGGCAGCATGACGCCGCGCCACAGGATTTCCTCGCCCATGATGTTCAGAATCCAGTAGGGCAACCAAAGCGCCAGTATCCAGTATCGCTGAGGCGTCAGGGGTTGGAATGCCATGAACGGCGGTGATCGATCAAACTGTCCGATTATCATTCCGATGCCGTCCATGATGATCTTGCTCGTCAGGCCGATCACAACAACAGCGCCGATGCACCAGAGCCCATCCATCACGTGCATCTGCCTGAAACGCAGTCGCCGATTCCAGAATCCGGGTTGAAAGAGCGCCCCTTCATTCTTCAACAGGATGGCCGAGACGATCAGTAGGGGGATGAATAAGCCCAGGCCGGCCACAATGAACCAGATCACGACGGGTTCCTGCCCCGATGCTTCACTCAAGAAAGGAATGAGGTATCGGGTTTCCAGGATCAAGGCCAGGGAAGCAGTTCCAAATAGTACCATGGAAGGCACGACTCCCATGTCTTGCAAAGCCGTATCTGAAAAGGGCTCACCCCTCCGATATGGCTTTGATGAACTGGAGGTTTTATTCACATACGGTGGCGTCATCATCTTTTTGCTTTACTGTCTCACGTCGATGCACACTTCGTTTTTTATAGGTTGTTTGTTCTGCACAGGAGGTGTTATCCCGGCTGTCAGATTTATTGACTATTATTATATTTCTGGATCGTGGATGTTTTTCTTTAATGAGACGGTGGTTCTTTCGCTTCAACGGGGATATGAATACGCACCAGGGAACCTTCCTCATCCGCAGGAGGGTATTGTTCGAAAGAGGGTGCCGAGCTGCTGAGCATGTAAGGCGATGACGGCAGCCATTCGCTAAAGATGGCGCGGTATGTATCGCCGATGGACTGCACAGCACATTCGAATACAGCGTAGCGCGCTGCCGGGATGTTACGCATCACCAGTCCTTCGGATGTAGCTGATACATCCTCAACTGCCATGCCGGCCACGTAATCGAAGCCCCCTTCTTCGCTAGCGGCGAAACTAACGCCGTAGTAAGCGCCGTCGGTACTCAACGGTTTGATCTGGTCGTGGAATGACTCGAAGTTTTTCCAGATCAATCCGTAGGTTTCGCTGTTTTCGTCTGCGGGTGTGATGCGGGTCATGGTACCCAAAACCACGAATGCGTCACGCCCGGTGATCTTGGGTTTCATATGTTCCCTCCTATCTTAAAGTAGATTTTCAATCCATCCACGTTTTACATCCTCTCAACCCTTTAAAATTCTGATGCAGAGGATATTCCCCTGTTACTTGCATCGGGTGTAACCATTAG
>CAZTKR010000360.1:0-3799 GCA_964614115.1 uncultured bacterium
CTGAAATGCGCCGACTTTCCCCCAATTTTCTTGAGACCGGAAAAAATCATGCACCCACTCACTGTTGGCTTGAGACAGACTGTCCAGACAAGATGTCGGGGCATTCTCTTGGGCCATCTGTCTCCGGGTTTGGGCATAGCCTTCCTGATGCGCCTCGTATTCTGTCTTGCTCCACGGTGTTGGGATCGGCGTGCCGGTCTGGATGAGACCGCCCCATTTCACCCGATTCTCATCCAGCAAAGCCGTGACGTTGGGCTCCCAGGGCTCCACACCGGCAGGGTAGAAGTCGTTGTAGGCTACTTGGGAGGTGTAGTATTCATCGCCCAGGCCGGCGAAAGAGTGGCCGAACTCGTGTACGAAGAGGTAGCCATGCCATTGGCTCCCGGCGGCGCATGTGGCCCACAGGTTAAAGATGCCTCCACCGCCGTACTTCTCGTCGTTGAATACGATGTGGATGTAATCGTAGGGCACGCGGGCGGTCGCCTTACGGATGGCCTTGTTGTCCCATGTGAGCACGTACCGGTCCAGGTTGAAGGCATTGAAGGAACAGCCGAAGGCATTATCGACGTACATGCCCTGGCGCGGGTTGTCGATTCCCGATTGGTTCGAGGCAACCTCCACGGCCCAGACGTTAAAGTCCTTCTTGCGTTCCTTGAACGGGGAGATGTCGAAAAGAATATCCAGGAGGCGATGCGCGTCTTTTCGGAATGCATCCATCTGGTCCTGGGTGTACCCGTCGGGAAGAATGACCAGATCGACCTTGTTGTGAGAATCGCCGTTATGGATCAACCGGGTGATTCGGGCATCTGCAAAGTATTCGGTCTTACGTATATTATTTTGTGAGGGGTCGATGATGAAGTCCCAGTCGTCGTGGAAGATGTTCTCCCTATCCCGGGTGCCGATGGTGACCTTCACCGGTGCTTTGGGCCAGGGGAAGCGGATGGATTCGCTGAAAGAACGCCGGATGCCTCTCAGGGCTTCATCGATGGTCTGCCATTCTCCAAAAATGGAGCTGAATCCACGGGAGTAGATCAGGGCATTGGTTTTTAGATCCGTTACTTTAAAGAGGTATTTCCCCAGGTTCAGCGTGTCGATGAGGTTGTGTTTGCTTCCGGCCCATACGGGTTCTTGGAAGATTTCGTCGTACGAATAGAATTCCTGGTCATGGATTCCGGTGTGGACATAATCGAGACGCATGGTTTTGTCGATGAAGTAGCGGTCGAAATCGACATCCGTCTGCGCCGCGAGCGATCCTAGCGTCATGAGTATGCATGGCGTTAAGAAGAGTCTGATTCTGTGCATGGCAGGTTTCCTCGGTTTAATCAATCTGGGGTGAATGATAAAAAAAAGTCGAGAAAAAGCAAGGATTAAATCGCATTTTATATTGTTCGGATTGACTCATAAAAAAAAGTAACTAAAGGGAAAAAGAATTCTTTTTTAAAATGGTCGTTGCCTCATAATCGACGTAACCCTTTGAGAAAGGAGTTATTTTATGAGCACAACGACCAAATACGAATTACTACAGGTTCTCAGAGCCCGATATTTAAGGTCATCAAGACATAATAAAAAACGTATCTTGGATGAATTCTGTTCCATCTGTGGATATCATCGTAAATATGCGATCCGGCTTTTCAACTCGGATGTTACTGTCCGATCTGTTGAACATCTCTCCAGAAGAGGACGAAAAAGAATCTATGACGATCCCCTCATCCTGGAGGTATGAAGAGACATCTGGGTGGCCAATAATCTCTCGTACTCCAAAAGATTCAAAGTTATTCCATACATCCGGCTTCCCTTCTATTCAAAACATAAACTTCCGGATGATATTAAGAAAAAGCTCCTGGCTATCTCAGAAGCCACTATGGATCGTCTAATGGCACCACAGAGAGCAAGGTTCAGCAAACTGGGAATCTCAACCACAAAACCAGGGTCACTTTTAAAAATGCATATACCTGTGAGAACCTCCCAGCGGGATGAGACCATCCCAGGTTTCCTCGAAGCCGACATCATCGCTCACTGCGGCACATCTGTAGCTGGTATGTTCGTATATACCATAAATACCGTAGATATCGCCTCACAATGCACCGAACAACGCGCGGGATTCTAACACATTATCAATGTTGTAAATCAGTGACCAAATAAAAAAAGTGAAAAAAAAAGAAACAAGAAAAATTAACCATTAATAATGTCTTCAGTTACATTTTATAAAGACAATACGCAGGACTATTCCAAAACCATCCGACACAATCCCATGATTTGGGTGGAACACCGGTGGAGCGACAAACTCCTGACGAAACTCAACGTGGCTTATCCGAAAGAAGAAAAATACCTGGGCAACATCCTGGAATCGATGGGCAACTTCACGCCTCTACTGGGTTTGACGTTCCGGTGGCGATGCACTGACACGGGGCAATCCAAGGCAGAGATTCGTAACGATCTTTCCTTTTCGTTCTATCGGAGCCGTCGTGCCGATTCCGACGACTCTCAAAACAGCTTCTCCAACACGTTGGCCATCGATTACTTTCCTGCCTCGATACTGATTCTGCGATTTCGGCTTACGACAACGTACAAGGACAGGCTCTACTCTGCGGGTGATAATCTATCGAATACGCTGGAACTAAGACTCACGGCTCAGTTTTAACAATAGTCGATTATTTTTCAAATAATTGGCTTGACATTTCCATTGGATTTTTTTACTTTGATAAGCGTTTTTTCTTACGTTCTTTACTCATACGGGGCGTAGCGCAGCCCGGTTAGCGCGCATGACTGGGGGTCATGAGGTCGAGAGTTCAAATCTCTCCGCCCCGACTTGTTCTAAAGGCCTGTAAAATCAGTAGTTACAAATACGCTACAGGCCTTTTTTTGTCTTCATACGCCCCAACAGATTAGTCTATTTTAGTATGTTCTAGTACTTTTTTAGGCACGTTTAACTGCTGCGGTTCAGAACATTGTGGGCAGATTTGGTATTGAAATTAAGAGAGAGTTTTCGTTCCTTTCAAGTTAAGGGAAAGGAGCCCAAATGGAACGAAAGAATTTTACCGAATCTGTCGTAAGAGAGATCAGGAGGATAATCCGGAAGAAGTATTCAGCAGAAGAAAAGATCCGCATCGTCCTTGAGGGGCTTCGAGGAGAAGAAAGCATCAATGCCATCTGTCGGATGGAAGGGATAAATTCCAACCTTTATTACCGATGGAGCAAAAGACTTTCTTGAAGCTGGGAAGAAAAGCCTGTTGGGCGATACCGTTCGTGAAGCCACCAGTGTTGAAGTCGAAGAACTGAAGAAAGAGAATGAACAATTCAAGCAGCTGGTGGCTGAATTGTCTCTGAAGAACCGCGTGCTTAAAAAAGTTCAGTTGGTTTGGAATAGAGATCGGGCGTTATATGCGATATTCCCAATCTGGAAAAGATGGAAATCATCCGACTCGTGGAGCGGTCTTCTCTTTTGGTGAAAAAGACTCTCAGGGAACTGGATGAGAATCGAAGCACTTTCTACAACTGGTATGGACGATATCTTGAATATGGGTATGATGGATTAGCCGATAAGAAGCCAACGCCCAGGAGATTTTGGTACAAGATTCCTGAAAACATAGAATAAAATAATCCTTGACTATGAGGGATGTATCTCTTATTTTTTTTTATTAAAAGCCCACATCGCTTCGATGTCGCACGGTTATTTACTTATCGATTCGAGAAGAGATGATGAAAACTTTGGATTGAATGATATTTATATCAATTTCCGTGATAATGATGGAGAATGGAGTAAGGTAAAGAATATAGGGAACATTGTTAATTCTACACA
>CAZTKR010000361.1:0-3790 GCA_964614115.1 uncultured bacterium
TGGCTTCCGATAAAACCCGTTCCCCCCGTGACCAGAACTTTATCCATACGGAGTCCCTTAATATTCAGCACTTATAATACTTTGTGTACAGTATAATAAAAATCGCAGACAATCGCAAGTCAATTGATAAATTGGTCTCGAAATTGTCCGCCACGCGCAGGAAGAGGGCACCGCAGGACGCATGCCATGGCCAGCCGGGCACGCACAGGATGCCTCCCAGAGTGTGCCTGTTTCTTCGGGGCGGATGCGTTTTACATCCATGGATTCACGAGCCAACCATCCCGGGAGAACCGGCCCGTGACTCTCCCGGCTGGCGACCGTCATCGGCGTACACCCGCGCAATCGGGACGGCGCATCGGGCCGTCGGCACTTTTTTCTCAGTACGCATTTTTTGATTGACAATATCTGTACCAATGCTTATCTTTTTAAATATTTTAGTCCAACACCTTCAGAAGATTCGATGTGCCTTTTGTGTTAAAGGATTTCCGATTATTATCGATTCGATACGTACACGAACAGAGCAACCCAATGATGAAAGGAATCCACAGTGGACATATTCCAAAAATGCTATAGCTTCACCCGGGCAAAAGAAGCCATTGCGATGGGTGTCTATCCGTACTTTCGGCAGATTCAATCGGGACCGGGCTCAGAGGTAATCGTCGACGGCAAGAAAATGATCATGATCGGCTCCAACAATTACCTGGGACTCACCGGCCACCCGAAAGTCGTGGAAGCGGCCATCAACGCGGTCAAAAAATACGGCACGGGATGCACGGGTTCCCGGTTTCTCAACGGCACGCTGGATATTCACACCGAACTGGAGTACCGTCTCACCAAGTTCATGAAACGCGAGGCCGTTATCTGCTTTACAACGGGACATCAATCCAATCTCAGCGCTCTGGCAACCCTCATCGGTAAAAACGACATCGTTTTTACGGACCGGGCCGATCACGCTTCCATCGTCGATGCCTGCCGGCTTTCATTCGGCAAGGTGGTCAAGTACAAACACAACGATATGGACGATCTGGAAAGGACGCTCCGGCTCAACGCGGACAAAGAGACCGGCAAGATGATCGTGACCGACGGCGTGTTCAGCATGGAGGGGGATATCGCCAACCTGCCCAGGATCGTGGAACTGGCAGAAAAATACAACACGCGCGTGTACGTCGATGACGCCCATTCCGTGGGTGTGCTGGGAAAGCACGGCCGCGGAACGGCCGAGCACTGGGGATTGGAGGACAAAGTCGATATTACCATGGGCACGTTCAGCAAATCGTTTGCCTCGTTGGGAGGTTTTATCGCCACCGACGAACCCGTCGTGGATTTTGTCAAACACACGGCCCGTTCGTTGATCTTCACGGCCAGCCCGCCCCCGGCGTCTGTGGCCACCGTCCTGGCCTGTCTGGATATCATCGAGTCCGAGCCGGAACGGTTGGAAAGACTGTGGGAAAACACACGCATGATGCACGAAGGGTACAAGAGCCTGGGCTTCGACACGGGCCAGAGCGAATCACCCATCATCCCCATTAAAATCGGAACCGACGACGATTGTTTCGCCTTCTGGAAGCTGATGTTCGACAACGGCATCTTCGCCAACCCGGCCATCAGCCCGGCCGTTCCGCCCGGTGAGGCCATCATTCGCACGAGCTATATGGCCACCCACACCAAGGCCGAGCTCGAGAAAGTCTTGGATACCTTCGGAAAACTCGGAAAGCAATTCGGGATTATTTAAGGGAGGGATATTCCTTGAGCAGCGAATCCGTTGAAGTCCGGCCCGTTGAGACGAAAAAAGCGTGGCGTGATTTTGTGACGTTCCCGTACAAGCATTACAAAGACAATCCCTGCTGGGTGCCCCCGCTTCTGATGGATCAAAAAGTCTTGTTGGATCCCCAGAAACATCCCTTCTACGAACATGCCAAGGCGCAGTTCTTCCTGGCCCGGAAAAAGGGCAAGCCCGCGGGCCGGATTGCCGCCATTGTGGACGAGAAGCACAACGAATTTCACCAGGAGAAAACGGGATTCTTCGGATTTTTTGAAGCCATCGAGGAGTACGAGGTTGCGGAGAAACTCCTGACCGCAGCTCGGAATTGGGTGAAAAACCAGGGCATGGAGCGGTTTCGGGGGCCGGTGAATCCTTCGCAGAACGAAGATTGCGGTCTTCTCATCGATGCCTTCGACGCATCACCGGTGATCATGATGCCGTACAACCTCCCCTACTATGCCGACTTATTGGAGCAGTTCGGATTGACCAAGGCCATGGATCTGTATGCGTATTATATCGACGATAAGAATCCGCCCCCGGAAAAGCTGGTCCGGGTGGCCGAAGCCGTGCGAAAACGAGAGAAGCTGACGGTCCGTCCTATCGAGATGAAAAACTTCGACGAGGAAGCCCGGAAAGTCTGGTATGTCTTCAACAACGCCTGGAGCAAGAACTGGGGCTTCGTTCCCATGACGAAGAATGAATTTGCCCATCTGGCCAAGAACCTAAAACAGGTCGTCGTCCCGGAAATCGCCCTGATGGCCGAAATAGACGGAAAACCCGTGGGATTTTCCCTCTCGCTGCCGGACGTCAATCAGGCACTCCTCCGCTTGAACGGCCGGCTGTTCCCCACCGGCCTTCTGAAACTGTTGTGGTATTCCCGGAAAATCGATATGATCCGCATCATCATCATGGGTGTCATCCATGAATACCAGAAACATGGGATCGACGCCATCTTTTACCTGGATACGTGGCGAAACGCGACGCAACGCGGATACTGGCGGGGTGAGATGTCGTGGATATTGGAAAACAACGAGATGATGAATCGATCGGCCAGGATGCTGGGTGGACGGATCTATAAAACGTATCGTATGTATGAAATGAAACTCTGAGCACAAGATATCTCAGGCATCATGGAACGTCTGTATAGAATAACATACAGACACCTGTCAACTTTTTTTAACATCACTAATCTTTATATTATCAAACATTTAGTCATCTAGCCACTTAAAAGAGATGTCACTTTTTCTTGACACTTAACGGCATTTCTCCTATTATTCACCAGAATATCCGACGAACACCCTACCTCTTATCCCATTATAATACAATAGGTTAGAAAAATGGAAGCCCGCTTATTCTTTCTATGGCATGTTTCTTGTAAATTCTCTGAGTACAATTCTCGTTTCGCCTCTCCCCTTATGCAACAAAGGCTTAGAACATTCTAAGCCTTTGTTGCTAGTACGCTTATGTCAACGACACGGTTTTATTTAATCCAGTAGAGTATACGCCCGCATTGCTCGCATGTCATGATAGACTGGTCATTCCTTCCCCTGCTGGAATACGATGTGGGAAGCTTGGCAAAACATCCCAGGCACGTGCCGTCTTTCACGGGTGCGATGGGGCGTTTGTACCGGTCATTCAACCGACGATAAGTGGCTAAAAGGCGTGGTGTGATGCTCTTGGCCAGTTCATCCCGGACTTTCTGTAGTTTGTCCCGTCCCTCGACGGGAAATCCCATGTTTTTCTCTTCTTCGTCGGCTTCTCGGAGCATCAGGTTGATGTCCTGAAAAAGCACCAATTGCAACTGATCTTGTCCCTTGAGTAGTTTCACCAGCATCATTCCCAATAGCAATTGAATAACCACTTTGACCTGTTTCACCGGCATTCGCACCAATTGCAATTGCAGAGTTACCCTGATTATTTTAACCGGCATTCTTACCAATTGCTATAGATTGAGATAGTTGGCCAGTTTGACCAGCATTTGCACCAATTGCAATTGAATTTGAATATTGCCCAGCCTTTCCAGCATGA
>CAZTKR010000362.1:0-3754 GCA_964614115.1 uncultured bacterium
GATAAATCCGGAGCACGTGATGGCCCTCCAGCACGTCCAGGTCGACCTGGCACTCACGCCAGATATTCACCTTCTGTCCGGCCACGTAGGGCTGCTCGTCCCACTTCCAAATCTTCCGGCGCATACCCAATTCCAGCACCAGCATGCACGGCGCTCCGGTCTCCGACCCGATGATCCGGATGCTGTACGTGCCCGTAGGCATGGCAAGAGGAATTTCCAGCCGGCCCTTATCCTGGAGGTCCCACCCCTGCTTGGAGATCAGCCGAACCGTCTGCTCCTCATCGGACACCAGGTTCGGCCCCTTGCAGAATCCCTGCATCCTGGCGTGATCCCATGTCACCTTGCCGAACACTGGCGGGATGGGCTCGCTTCGGAACACCACGACCAGGGAGTCGGATGAGGCCGTGTTCCCCGATGCGTCCTCTACCGTGATCCATGTGACGAACGAATCGGGCAGCTCGGATTTGTAGATGTCCACAGAGAATGCGTTGAGCTGCCCTGCAGCCATCTCCTGGACGTTCACCCCCTTCTGGCGCATCAGCACGCTGTCTACCCACACGTTGAAGATTAGCAGCTGCTCAGGCTGGCCGTCCTGGTCCAGGCCTGTGTGATACCATAACACCTCAATGAGATTGGTGTTACCAGGAAGGATTGTCTTGGGCTGGGCCAAGCAGGACACATTCAGCAAGATTGTTAAAACCGTGATTGTTAAGCGTTTCATTTCGACCTCCTTGCACGTGATAACCAAATCTTTATCCGCCTGGGAAGAAACACAGTAACCCTTGCAGTAAAAAATAATACAAACACCTCGGCAGTCACCTCTCCATATCCGCTTCGGCAAACAGTGAACCCCCCAGCTATTCCCTCAAAATTTGCTCGAAACTCTACGACAAATTTGCTCTGACAGTATATTCCAAAGGTCCTAAATAAGCCGTCCTCGCTTTTATATTTTTCGATGTGGATCATGTGTCTTTCTCCTCCTTTTCAACCAAACGAACCATTGCCAGTGGGTAAATTTCGATGACTTCACCCTTTCTGGGCCCATCGGCAAACTTAACCTCTCTCCACCCGTACCACCTTCGATTTTCCTTATTACGGCAATATCCCCTTGTAATTGCAATTGCCCCATTTTTACTGCCATCACCTGACTTAGCCTTGATTCTAATATATTTCCCTCTTGGAACGAGCGTCAAGGGCACATAGGGCTGATCTGTGTTAAGTGGAAATGTCATCTCGCCTCCTTAAAAACCTCCTTTTTTACCTGCTTTTTTTGATCGAAAAACCCACTTTACCTGCTTTTTTCAAGCAAAGCCCGCCCCTTTTCCTCTTGGCGGCACTGTTTCCCGGCCCCCATAGCCGTAATCGTCTCTCCCTTCTTCTGCAAGTGGAGGAAGCGGACGCCACCGGCACTCCACCACGCAGCCATAGCGTACCAGATCGGGAAAGTCCTTGCCGATCTCCCGAACCTTTCGGGCAAGGTCTTTCTTTTCTGCCAGTTTTCCCGTGGGCTCCGGCTCGTATGAGTAGTTCCTCATGCCCCAGTCCACGTTATGGCAGATGTGATCGACAAGAAAAGGATAGTCTCCGTCCTTAGTGGGTTTGAGCCATTCCTTGACAACCGCGTGACCCGTGGCCAGGTCGTCGATGGCATCGACGATGAACGATCGGGGCCGTTTCTGCCTTCGAAATTCCTTCTCATACTCCTCGTAGATCATCAGCCCTGACACGCTGTTGGGCTTCTTCCCGAAGTTTGGATCGATGATCGCCTGAATCCGGTCTTTCGGTATCTTCAATCCTTCTTCAATTTCGATCCAGAACCGGACAAAATCTTCCAGCACGTAAGGATCGGAGCTCTTGATGTCCTTGAACATCCTGCCCTGGTAGGCCGAGTCGTAGATCGACGGCCACTCCCTGATCACCCGCTTCCTGTTCCAGCGATCGATGCGTATCCAGATCGCAGCCGGCGGTCTTCTGTCGTGAGGATCCAGGACGAACTGGTACACGTACTGCCTGGTATCGTGGGGATGTATCAGCTTGACGAAATGCCTTTTCGAGCCGTATGTCTTGTAGACCAGGCCGGAGAGATACTGGAACTTTCCGTTCTCCCTGGCCTCCCGTTCGTCAGGATCGAAGTTCTTAACCATGAATGTTATATCCGACTTGTGCAGACATCCCTTGGGATGCACGCCGAACCTGCCCAGGTCCCACTGGCCCGACGTCTCGATGCAGTTCTCCCACACCGACACGGTCTGATGGTACTTGTCCTTATCCTCGGACATGCGATCGATGATATCATCCACGAACCAGGCTGCAGAGAACAGGGGCGTGGCCGGTATGATGATGATACCGCCCTTTCTCAGTCGGGAAATGGCAGCTCTGAACATGGCCTGGGGCGGAGGCTCGTCGAAGATCACGATGGACACGTTGGCCGTCTCGAACGTCTTGACGTCCTGGTCCACGGTCTTGAACGACAGGCGCCAGTCCGTGCCCTTGAAAAAGACCTCGGACACGTACGTCTTGCCGTCTTTCGAGTAATTCATCGACCTGGCGGGAATCCAGTTCAGAAACTCTTTCCAGATCTCCTTGAGCGAGTCCTTGTTAGACACGTACCAGATGTTGTGCGGCCAGTCGCGGGGGAAGGACTTGTACAGAGGACAATCGAAAAAACCGGAGAAAACTTCCCCGGTCTGAACGTCGCGGATGTTGTTGAAGATGTTGACGGGCCCGTACACGATGTTGGCGATCATGTTGATCGTGGCCGTCGTCTTGCCTGTGCCGTTGCCCGAGGTCATCAGGAAAATCCGCGTGTCCGGTACATGGATACCCACCGCACGGATGAAGTCAGCCTGTGGACGGTTGGGAAGGAAGAAAGCGAAAGGCTCCTTGCGCATCCGTAAAAGGAGCCGGTACTTATCCTGCAGGTTGAGTTGTGCAAGCTTAGGTACGAACAACGACCTCGTCTCCTATTAAGTCGTCCTCGCCTTCATACCAATCAATGCCCATGAAGTCGAAAGCATCCCAAAACTCCTCAAGGTTTTGATGTAGATACAGGATATCGTTATGGGCATCTCTCGGCTCAAGCACAAATGAGATATCGTGTCTCCAGGCGTACCTAATAATCATTCATCACCCTCGATCCCGAGCTCTTTCCGCATCTCTTCCGGAGATTTGGGCGTCTCCCCTTCGGCGCCGCTGCTTTCTCCCTTCCACATGTTGAAATACTGGCCCAGCTTGTCCAGGGCGCCCAGCTTATCGTACAGCCTGAACTCCACGCCGTACTGTGTCTCTCTCACGGTCTGAACAGCTGCGAAAATCTTACGCTTGATCTTGGGTGGAATGTGCTCGAAATCCTTCATTTTCACGCCGGCTAAAAACACCGTGGCCACACGTTCATTCTTGCCTTTTCCCCGGGTCCAGTGCACTTCCCGATCAATCGGATCGATGTAATCCAGGATGTTCGAGAAGCCGATGGCGCTAAGTTCTTGGACTATATCATCTTGCTCGATCTTGTTGCGCTTTGCGATCTGTTCTGCGAGGAAATCGACTCGTAATCGAACGTTAACAAACGTTAACAGACGACATCCTTGTTCCTTGGCTGTCCTCTCGGAGTATCCCGCCCTGATCGCTGCCTGGGCCTGGTTCCAATCCTTGAGGTATTCCTGGCAGAATGCCTCTCTTTTCCCCGTTTTGAGCGGCTGGCTCCCGGGTGCTGCCGTGTCATTTGATGTTTTATCCATGGGTAGACCTTGTTTTT
>CAZTKR010000363.1:0-3754 GCA_964614115.1 uncultured bacterium
TTTTGTTTGTGCTGTCATGGACAGAAAAATCTTTCAGGCGACCTCTTCGTATGATCTTGTAGATTCTTGGCCTTGAAACAATATAGGCACGGGCAAGACCGCTTACCGTCAAATTCTCCTTGTAGTAAGCATGATAGATCGTCTGACGTTGAAAAGGCGTTAATCGTGTCTTTTTGTGTATTGTCATTCGGGATCTCCTCTGTCCTGTAATTTAACAATTCTAAGGAAATCCCAAAAGTATAAATAACGCGACTAATTCTTACACATGAATGGGTAATTTGTCAGTTCTCGCAGGACAACCACTTTCCCTTACTTTGGACCGACTTTTTCCATTCCAGTCACATACATAAAATAGCATGAAACAAGATACCGTATATTACGTTATAATAGGTATGTCAAATACTGTAAATTAAGGTATTCATTAAAAAAGGAAACCTCTCATGAAAAAATTGACCGTTATCGAGGAAGCCGTTATGCTGGCCATATACCGGTTAAAAGACAATGCCTACAGCGTGACGATTCATCAAGAGATTCTGGACATGACCGGCAAGGACATGATCATCGGAACCCTCTTCAACACACTTAAGCAGCTCCATCATAAAGGCTATCTGTTGAAGAAAACGGGCAGACCGGTGAAAAGTGGAAAAAGCATCGTGCTGTATCGGATTTCAAAAGAGGGTTTCGAAGCACTCGAGCAGACGAGAGCTATGCATAGCAGAATCTGGGATGAAATACCCAAAGTGTTATACAGAGGCGGCTAAATAATTATGAAACATTCAATGAATAAGCCTCCATGGATGGCAAAAAAGCTGCTCGAAGGATTCGTACACTATGACGATGAGTTTAATATTGCCAACGCATTGCACGATTTATACTACTACAAGCAACAAACCTCCGGCAAACGCAAGGCCAATTTCTGGTACTGGAGACAGGTTCTGTGGTCTATCCCAAAAAATATCTATGCAAGATTGTTATGGAGGTTTGTCATGTATAAGAATTATCTAAAAATTGCTCTTAGAAATATGAAAAGGCATAAAGGCTATTAATTCATCAATATTTTGGGGCTGGCTGTGGGCATGACGGTTAGTCTCTGTCTTATCCAATTGATTCGCTATGAATTGAGCTATGACGGTTTTCACAAAGATGCGGACAGCATCTATCGGATTGTGGATCGAAGCAGCAGCCGGACGCAGGCCAGTTTATACAATGCTCTTGTAGAGATGTTCCCGGAAGTAAAACAGTCCGGGCGGGTGATGTTCTTCGACGGATTCATGCGTATTGAGGAGACATTGATTCAAGATCAGCGCATTTATTTTGCGGATCCAGAGATAATGGACATCTTCTCCTTACCTGCAGTGCGTGAATATGATCGTGAAGCGTTGTCGAAACCATTTTCCATCCTGATCACACACCGCATTGCTGATCGGTATTTCGGTGCTGCTGATCCTGTGGGGAAAACCATATCCTTTGCCAATCGATTTGATTTTCAAGTGAATGGCGTTTTGGAGGATGTGCCGGAGAATGCACATTTTCGCTTTGAATTTATGGCTTCGATGTCCACATTGAAATCACTCATCGGGCAGGATTTTCTGACGGGCTGGGGGTCCCGGGAGTTCTACACCTATTTTCGACTGGCGGAGAATGCTGATCCGGCCCTGCTGTCGGGTAAATTTGACGCCTTGAAGGAGAAATACGGAGTGGAGCGTCCCGAGTATCACCTGCAGCCGTTGAAGAAAATCCATGTTGGAGGCAATCTACAGGCGGAAATGGGTGTGAATACGAACATCAAGTATGTAACCATCCTGGGCGTGATTTCGGTTTTTATCCTACTGATGGCGTGCCTGAATTATATCAATCTCTCGACCGCTCAAGCGTCCAAGCGGCTGAAGGAGATTGGATTGCGAAAAGTGGTTGGCGCAACACGAAGGGACATTGTCCGGCAATTCCTGGGTGAATCCCTGCTCACGGCCGCTCTGGCTATGGTGATAAGCGTATCCCTCCTTTATTTATTATTGCCTGCCATTAACATATTTTGGGATCGCTCCCTATCCTTTGATGTTATTCATGATCCGGTTGCTGCCGGCTTAGTGCTGGGTGCCCCATTGGCGGTTGTGTGTGTCACGGGATTTTTCCCTGCATTTTATTTGTCGGCGCTGTCTCCGGTTATGATGGCCAGGGGAAAGATGAACAGACGGGGCAGGGGACGCCTCAGAAGCGGATTGATTGTCTTTCAGTTTGTGATTACCGTTTTCCTTATTATTGGCTCCCTGATTGTGAACGATCAGCTTCATTTCTTGAAATCGAAAAGCTCCAATGCCTATGGGGAATCCATTTTGATGATCGAGTTGATGGACCGAAGCATCCGGCAAAATCATGCGCCTTTCAGGGATGCGCTGTTAAATCATCCGGGAATTCTTGAGGCCACGGCGTCGTACAATTTGCCATTTATGATCACCGTGGGCACTTGGTGTTCCTGGCCGGGACAGGCGGAAGATGAACGTTTTGTCATCCGGTTTTCATGCGTTGAGCATAATTTCATCGATTTTTATCGTATTGGTCTTAATGAGGGGCGAAATTTCTCGGAAGCCCTCACCACGGATTGGACGGATGCCATTCTAATCAACGAGACCGCGGCGATCCTGATGGGGGGAGAGCATGTGGTGGGCCGGACAGTGAGTATTGGATCGTTTCAGAATGTAACGATTGCCGGTGTGTTGGAAGATTTTCATTTCAAACCCCTTCACCAACGAATCGAACCTCTGGCTCTGACTTTGCTTCATACTGAAGGACGCTTTGCGGGCGTGAATTACCTGGCGATCAAGGTCAATCCGAACCAAATTCAGGAGGTCCTGGCATATATTGACGAGACGTGGAAGGACTTTGCACCCGCGTATCCTCTGGGATATGATTTTATGGATGATCAAATCGAAGCCTTATATCGGCAGGAGATTAAGGTGGGTGAAGGGATTCGTATGCTCACTGTTATCGAAATCTCTCTCGCCTGTTTGGGTTTGTTCGGGTTATCGCTCTTTACCGCTGAACAGAAGACCAAAGAGATCAGTGTTCGCAAGGTGCTGGGCGCCTCTGCGCTCGGCCTCGTTTTGATGCTGTCCCGTGAGTTGATTCGGTGGATCGGTTTCGCTTCCCTGATTGCCTTCCCAATGGCCTGGTTCGTGATGCATCGCTGGCTTCAGAATTTCGAATATCGCACGGAGATCGGTTGGATTTCTTTTGTTTTCTCCACGCTGCTGGTGCTGCTGGTCTCTTTATTGACAGTTGGATATCAATCTATACGGGCGGCGAGAGCCAACCTGGTCGATTCGCTACAGCATGAATAATGTCAGGGAGAAACCTGTTGAATCGTAAGGAATGACTGATGAAAACAAGAGATAAACCGGCCCAGGAAAAGGGTGGAAAAAGCATCATACTGTACTCGCAGCATTGTACAGAGACGGATAAATAATCATGAAAAAATCATCAAAGGCTCCTCCATCCCTGGCAAAAAAGCTACTCGAAGGATTCGTACACTATGACGATGAGTTTAATATCCTCGACACCTTGCATGATTTATACAACAACAAATGTGAAACCGAAGGCAAACGCAAGGCCAACATCTGGTACTGGAGACAGGTGCTATTGTCTATTCCTAAAAATTATTATTCAAGATTAATATGGAGACTCGTGATGATTATAAGTTACCTGATAGCAAGTAAAATTCGTGACCTTTTCACCTTTAGGGTTTATTCATGGCCAA
>CAZTKR010000364.1:0-3741 GCA_964614115.1 uncultured bacterium
GGGTTTTTTACTGGTTGTGACCGAGAACGAAAATAAACATATCACTATATAGAACGAGCGCCGATAAAAAATCATTTTGTAAGCAACCGCTGTTCTTCAATTTTTTATTTTCTATTAGTGCTGAAATCGTGTCATGTAATTGAATTCGTAATGAATCATGGGTAGTGGTCTATGTAAATCATACCGAATTGTTAACTTTTAGTCATATATGTTATCTTCTTTTTATAAGTCTTGTATAATAAAAAATATTTGCTAATATAGTATCATTCGTTGGATACTATTTCGATTATAGTAAGATAATCTAAAATTACAGTTATTATAACTATGGGAGGTGATCAGTAAAAAAAATAGTAATCGTTGGACGGCTCGATCAATTGAAGAGGAGAATAAAATGAGAAAGGCGATTATCTTTTTAGTCGTCAGTATATTCATCGTATCATTGATTACAGGGTGTTCCAAGAGCCCTGTCTCTCCGGCAGAAACCCAAGATTCCACCGATGAACAACTGGTGCTCAACTGCGTTAAACAAAAAGAGCTTGTCGCGGGCCAGAATTTAACAATCGGAAAAGTTAAGCTCGATTATCAAATTAAGGATGGAGAACCTTTTCTCTACGTGGAATTCTATATTTTTATCAACAATGACTGGTACATCACCGAGACACACGTTTATTTCGGAGAGAATGCGCCCGCCAAAAATGCTCCTGGTAAATTCCCGTATAAGCACGAAGGAGATGATATCGCTCCTTTTGCAAAGGTTGACAGCTATCTGATTCCTCTGCCTACGGACTGGGAATTTTTCTATTTCTCGTCACATGCAGTCGTCAAGAATATTTATGGGGATGAAGAGACGGCTTGGGGTAAGAACGATTATGAATTTGAGCATGGCTGGGGCTGGTACTGCAAGATCCCGAATCCTGCTTATGCCCCTTAAGTCTTGCCGATCAATTCCGTTCGATTCGTGCATTTATCGCTGAGAATTCATTACAAAAAATCTAAATGCACACTAGGAAATCTGTCTTTTGTATCAAGCAGAAACAATTATCAGGCGATGGTGTCCAGCACCATCGCCTGATTTTTTATGAAAAGGATGGTGGAATAATATAACAATGGCCCGATTTTACTATTAGTATTAACACGCTCTGCTATTTATGTCTAAATTTCGAAACACTATACAAAAACGAACCATCATAAACGCTATTTAATCGATATCCTTTAGGATTTCAAAGATTTACACATGAAATTTATAGATATCTGGCCTTTTTTTTGCATCATAGACTTTGATATTCATTTTTTAGGTGATGGTTTTATTTATTTAAATTTTTAATTTGTTGTTATTATTGGAATTGTTCAATGAGGATGAAACCCACAATGACATCCTATCTCATTTCAGTATGTAATTTTTTATTCATACTCCAGACTTCCCTCTGGTGTTTCAATAAACCTCAGGATATCAAGAATAACAGGACGCCTTTCCGATCCGTGAGTATCAACGGATACGCTTGGCCTTGCGGATTTGCTCAAAACCTGATTAAAAGATGTGGACGATACCCTATTACTGCCGATAATGAGGAGATTTTATTCAAAGCGTTCCAAATTCCACCAGAGAGTCAGGATTCCACGTATAGTCCTTCGCATAAATTCATGCTCCATTTCGACCGCAGTGGCGACCATGCCGTACCAGCCGAAGACTTCTCGGATAACGGTATTCCGGATTACATCGACAGTGCAGGTGCCATACTCGATCATACGTGGAACATTGAAATCGAGACATTGGGATTTCAAGCCCCGTTGAACGTCGAGGGAGTATCGGCTACCGTCTATCATGTTTATTTTCAAAATATCTTCGGTGTCTACGGAAACACGGTTACCATCGATGAAATACCCGGGAATTCAGAAGCCCAACGATACACGAGTTATATGGTTCTGGATAACGATTACGTGGAAAGTGATTTTTTTATACAAGGTCTGGAGGCATTAAAAGTAACGGCTGCACATGAGTTTAATCATGCAATCCAACTGACCTACGGTGTCTGGTGGGATTATGGGCTGCCCGTCGATCTTTATCTCATGGAAATGACGTCTACCTGGATAGAAGATGTCGTATACGAGAATATCAACCGGTACGTACAGTTCTTACCGGACCTGTTCGAAACATTCAGTAATACGCCCCTCACCCACTCTGAAGGGCTCTACCCGTACGGGAATGCCCTATTCCTCCATATGTTGGAGAAAAAGTTCGGCAGTCAAATCGTCAGTGACATCTGGGAACGTATCGGAGACCACATCGGTATCATCGCCATCAATGAGGCTCTGTCCGATTACGGCACTTCACTTTCGACACAATTGCATCAGTACGGTTTATGGCTCCTTTTTACAGGAGACCGCAACAACAGCCAGCTTTACTTTCCGGAAGGCCAATTATACCCGGAACTGCGTGTCTCTCCGGACGACCGATACTACTTTTTCGATACGGCTTATTTTCAAACAACCGTATCAGAGTATGCCAGCAAAATACTACAGATCACCGTGCCCAAGAGAGGCGATTATTCAAGTCGAACGATGAGCACGTTATCGAATGTGTGGACGAGTCACATCATCGAGGGTCAGATCATAGGTCCCATCACATCATCTCAACAATCGTTATTGTATCTTGAGAGCAACGATCCGGCCACTGTTCTGATAACAAATCCGAACGCGAATACCGCTGAAGTACAGTATCACCTATTTTCCGATTCGGAAAAAATATCCGGTTCCGTATCTGTGTATCCCAATCCCATCAATCTGAATGAAGAAAACGTCTTGACGGTGGATAATGTGCCTTCCGGTGGGAGTGTACATATCTTCACGGCTGACGGAAATGCTGTTACCAAGATTCCGATCCCGCAAAATGCCTCGAACATATCCTGGGATTTAACATACGAGAATGGCGAGCCGATTGCAGGAGGTGTATACTTGTTTCTTGTGAAGGGAAATGGTATCGAAGACGTAGTTAAATTAATGGTTATTCGATAAGGTACAGAGGATCCGAGGTTCCGATCATGAATTATTCTTTTTAGCGCTAAGGCTGGTCTGGGAAGATGCAAGTAACTTTTATACGAAAAATATCGAATCGAAGAACGAATCTCCGCCGTTTTCTTACGACGAAGAAAATCCTGTGGGCTGTCCTCATTGTATGGTATTCAAAATCAGTGACAGCCAGCAGTTTTGATTTTTTAAAATTCGCGTACAGCCCCCGAATCGCTGCTCTGGCCGGAGCCAACACCGCCCAATTCGGAAACGTTTCTGGCATTTTTATCAATCCTGCTGGATTGGCATACCTGGGCCGGCATGAGATCACGCTTAACGTCATGGATCATCTTCTGGATTTCAAGGGAGGCATGCTGGGTTATACGTGCCCTACGACTAAGTGGGGAAACATCAGCCTGGGCATGCTCTATCTCGATTATGGAAATTTTGACGAGATCGATAAATACGGTACCCAAACCGGCCGGAGCTTTGGTGCCAAGGATTTTGCCCTTGCGGTTTCCTACGCTTATCGCATAGACGGTGCATTGGCTTTCGGTGCCAATCTGAAGTATATCTATTCATCCCTCGGCCCATACCACGCAGCAGCCGTGGCCACCGATCTGGGCATTCTCTACCAACCGCCCTTCATCATAGGAACATCCATCGGATTGGCTTTCCTGAATTCGGGTCATAATTTTGAGCCTTATGATGAGATAAAAGAACATTTGCCTTTTA
>CAZTKR010000365.1:0-3725 GCA_964614115.1 uncultured bacterium
AAGCGAGCAGCCACGATCCTATTGGGACCACTGGTGGCAAGAAATCGATAGTCGACCAGATGGGGGCCTTCAACCTCGATGCGGATGGGCACTTGATGATGATAAGGAATGGGGATATGAAAATAAACCTGGTAATCCCTTTGGGTGACGTTTTCCTCGATCCGTAATCGACCCGTAACGGTCTTCAGGCAGAGGCTCACAGATTGGTTGTCCTGCGATGGAAGATCGAGAGATATCGAAAGAATAAAAACGATGAGGACGCGGGTAAGCTTTTTCACTCGAAAATAGAGAACCTGTGATTCTGTATCATTCGTGATTGTATGTACGACCTTCGATATGAACAGGACGACATGGATTAATGCAGGGATCGTGCGACACGGAATCCAAATATGGATTCCGCAAGATAGTTACAGTCTGTATAATCGTCTACAACGCCACGATACGCGGATCGGCAGAGGAAAGGATACGATGCCCATGATCCTCCCCGCCACAAGGCCACTTCATTCAACAGACGACCGGTTACGACCGCAGGTCCCGGCCCCGTCGGGTTTTCTGCGGGACTACGGTAGTAATAATTACGATCGTACGCGTCAAAAACATACTCCGCTGCATTCCCGCACATGTCGTAAAGACCGTACGGATTGGGGGGAAACGAACCCACGGGCGCTAAGCCCTGGTATACATCGCGTTCTCCCGTACCGAGGAAATTGGCCAGGTCGTGGCTGATCGATCCGTCCTGGGTACCGTACTCCAGTTGCTGGCCCCCCCGGCAGGCTTTTTCCCACTCGGCCTCGGTGGGCAAGCGCAGGCCGTAATACTGGCAGAAAGCGGCAGCCCCGTACCAGTTCAACCTGACCACGGGATAATCCTCGAATCCCGGCCTGACCTGGAATTCGTAATCATCGTCCTCCATCTGTACATATTCGATGAACACGTTGGGAAATTCGGGACATGTGTGGAACATGAAGTAGGTCAAAGTGGCAAAAGGGCCCGTTCTGCCTGTGACGATACCCATCGATACGACGATGGCGCCGTCGGCCAGGGCCCTGTTGAGGTAATCGACGTACTGCTGGTTGGTGACTTCGTATTTGCTGATCTCAAACGCATCGATATAGACGTCGTGTGCCGGTTTTTCACTGACATACCCGTTATCATCGCCCATTATAAAGCTTCCCGCAGGGATGGTGACCATGTCGAACAGCGATGCCATCGTATCCCCGACTGTGACTCGAGCCGTGGCTGTCAGGTTTTGATACGATCCCGTCACCTTCTCCGTACCGGTTGTTTGAGGGTTTGACCGGAAGAGACCGGTGCTGTCGATCGTTCCCGCCGTACCCGGACTGACCGACCAGAGAATTTTATCCGTGGCGTACTCCCGAGTTTCGTCCTCATATTCCACCACGGCCTCGAACTGTACCTCTTCCCCCGGATCGATGGAGATGGTTCGGGGCAGTATTTCCAAAAACCGCGCCCCTAAGGTGACCTCTATCTCCACGCTGTCGGCTTGACCCTGGTAGTCGGCACGCACGGTCTCCGTTCCGGTGATGTCCGAGTATGCGACGAATAAGCCGGTTTCATTGATTCGTCCGGCCCGGCCCGGCCGTATAGACCAGAAGGCGTCCGATGTTACATCTCCTGTGGTCCCGTCGCTGTATTGAGCGGTGGCCGAGAGCTGCAGTGTGCCGCCCGAATAGATGGAAAAAGTCTCTGCTGTTATGCAGAGTGCTTCGGGTGTTTTACCCGGAGTTGCAAGTTTATCATGGCAGCTGCACAGGAGTACGATGATGCTAATAACTCCGTAGTATAGAGGTCTCTGTCTGAACCGCATAGTCGAGGTCCTTTCTGGGAATTCATTTGCTGACATGGAGTGTGCCTCCTTCGCGCTGGAACGGCATGTTCAAATAATCGGGCCCCAACGCCTCGACATCGGCACCCAGGCTTTCTATTAATCCGCGGGGAACGGGTTCGTGTTTGACGAATAGGTAGGGGATCACGTCATACGTGCCTGGACGAAGCGGTTTATAGGAAGGACTGAACGTCATGCTTATGATTTGGGGTGTTTTCCCTACCAGTAGTGTTTCACGGGTTTCGACCATATATGCATACTGAAAAACATGGATTTCATCGGACGCCGTGTTCTTCACGAGTACGACCCCCAATGAACCGTCCAGAGAATAAGGAACGATAACGGTGCATGAGTCGATGGTTGCCCGCAGTGTCACATCAACCCGGATGAGGTCTGCATAATCGACGGGGATCGAGCTTGGAGTCACCACAGTTCTGATCTCCAGAAAACGACGCAGTGTCTTGGGAATGCCGAGTTTCCCCTCTTTGTTGACATCTCCCACATCATACACGAACTCACTGTCGCGCACGATGACATCGGCGGAATCCAGAAAATAATTGGCCGTGTAGAAATAGAGGTTAAAAACACCGCTGAAATCGGTGCTGGGTTTAGCCGGCAGTGTGAGAGAGAACCGGCCTTCTGTGTCTGTACGGGTACTCACGTTCAAGCCTTCCAGCCATACATAAATCCCCTGATGGGACGACGCCTGGTTGAGGTAGGCCGTTCCCTGAACGTGTCGGTGGACCGGGGATATTTCATCACCACCGAAAGGATTGGACGTACAGCCAGAAAACCAAGTGAAGCCCACGACTATCACGATGGCGGCGACGCATCGACATAGTCTTGAAGTCAACGCAACAGGATCATTTTTCTTTTCTCGATACATGTTTCTCCGTACAGGACATACAGATACACACCTGTAGAAACATCGGCGCCCGAACCGTCTTTACCATTCCATAGAATTTCATGATCTCCCGACGATATTTGTTCGTCGATCAAGTGTATCACTTCTTGTCCCAAGAGATTATAGATCGTCAAACGTACTTTCTGTCTCGACGGCAACTGGAAGTGGATCGCGGTCGTCGCGTTGAAGGGATTGGGATGATTCTGCTCGAGCCGGAATCTCGCGACAGGAGAGTTCTGCGCATGTTCGTTTGTAGCGCTGGATGTTGATTCACCAAAAAATTCTTTCAGAATGAACGTGACGTTGGATCGTAATTGATCCCAGTAATAGCGAAATGGATAGCCGCTGATGAAGACAAACTGCCCGCCGTCCGGACGATGCGTGCCCCCGGAAGCCGGTTTGCGCCAGACGCCCACTCCCATCGTTTCATCGAAAGCAGAGGTGTCCTTGAAGAGCAGGGTACTTTCAGCGTTCGTCAGCAGAGTGTCGAAGACCGTGCACGATGTTTGATGGGCGAGAAACTCCATGTCTACCAGGCCGGGATAAGTGGCGATGCAGTTTTTGAGTTGATTGTTCCAATCCACGGAGTCGTGCCAGGTGACACCCAGGTATTCCCTCATTTCTTCGTCAATGTATTCCCGGCCCGCTTGTGTTATCAAGAGTAGATTGCCCCCTGCGTTCAAGTAGGGTTGAATCGACGTTTGCAGCCAATCAGCGAGATCGCCATTGTAATCGTAACCGACCCAGATGACAGAAGAAAACTGGCCCAAGACATTCGCGGGTACGCGTCCGTGCCCTAATGGCTCTGGCAGGGTAGCCGGATATCCGCGGGCGGGCGGATCGAAGCAATCCCAGAATGAGATGGGAACATCACCCCAGAAAGAACGCCTTTGGTAGGCTTCCCAGGCCTCAAAAAGGAGAGCTTCGATGTCGCATCCATTCACCAGCAAGACACCCTGATCGAACGTGGGCTCC
>CAZTKR010000366.1:0-3700 GCA_964614115.1 uncultured bacterium
CGTGTATGAAAAAGGCAGGTCCTCTGTGGCGTAGGCCGTATCGGCCGAACTGATAAGGGGAGGATCGTTCACGGCTTGGACCGTCAGGGTGATTTCTAAAGAATCCGAATACAGACCGTCGGTGGCAATCACGAGAAACGAAGTGTCCGTTGCCCCTTCCAGGGGTGTTCCGCTGATTTGCTGATCCAACGGCGTCAGCCATGCCGGATAGGCCGAGAAGACAAAATCGATGTCGTCGCCATCGGGGTCTGTTGCCGTGGCCGTGTACGTGAAGGATACATCCTCCGTGGCCGAGGCCGTATCGGCGGACGTGATCTGCGGTGCTCTGCAATCGATGGTAATCGAATAATAATCCTCCGAAAACCGCCCATTCCCGGCAAGATCGACGGCTCGGATCTTCCATTTGTACTCGCCATTCTCAAGAAGAGGGGAGAGTATTATCGCCGTATCCTGCGGGGAGATATCATCTTTCAGGATTTGTCCATCGACGTAGAGTTGGTATTTCTGTAGATTCGATATGGCATCTTCTGTGGCGTGCCAGATGAACGTTGGACGACTGGTATGGACAACCGTACCCTCGGGGGGAGAAATTAGATGAAAAGAGACAGGGGGCGTCGTATCGGATACAAAGTTGAATGTGGCACTCGTGGATACGTTCCCAGCATAGTCTAAGGAACGCACACGCCAGGTATGAGGCCCCTCAACGAGAGGCTGGGTCGGGGGAGATGTCGTGGTTTGAAGGCCATCCACGTTCCGTTCGCCATCGATCCAGAGCTCGTATTCCTGCAGGCCGGAACCTCCATCACCCGATGATTCCCACTGAAAATTTGGAGAAACGGTCGAAACGTGGCTTTCATCCTGCGGAGCCGTCAGAGCGACGTCGTCGGGTGGTGTGATGTCAATGCCTACTGTGAATGCTTCCTGAGCCGTTCGGCTGTTGTCCAGTTCGTCGTAGGCGATCACCGTCCAGGTATGCGTGCCTTCCGTAAGGGCTAAATCCTGAGGGAGGGTGACCTGGGTCACATCCTGAGCGATGTTATCCACCTGTAGCTCGTCTTCGATCCAGAGTTGGTATTTTGCCAGACCGATACCCGAATCAGCGGATGCCTGCCAGGCGAATGTCGGTGTCGTGTCGATGGTCCATTGATTATTGGCAGGTTCGTTCAGGGTGAAGGCCTGGGGAGGAAGGTTGTCCACGCGCAAGGTCCAGGTTTCTTCCGATGTCCTCTTGTTCTGTGCCGAATCGACTGCGATGATGTACCATGTATGATTCCCAGCCGTTACGGTTGCATCGCTTGTCGATGTGACCGAAGGATTTATTTTATCCAGATGTAACTGGTCATCGATGAAGAGTTGGTATTCCTGCAAGCCTTTTCCGGTATCCGAGGAAGCCTCCCACGTAAAGGTGGGCTGAGTCTCGGTCGTCCATGTATTATGCTCCGGAGAGAGAAGATGAAACGGTGCCGGAGGCGTGTTGTCTTCACTCGCCCGGAGTGTCCAAGTATGAAGGGCTTGACGTATAAAACCCGATCCATCCACGGCTTTCACGGTCCAAGTATGCTCTGCCGGTGAGAGCTTCATTTCTTCTGGAAGGGTGTATGACGTTCCGTGCATTTGATCCTTGACCAGCTTGTCGTCGATCCAGAGCTGGTACTGATCCAATCCCGAAATCAAATCCGTCGTGGATTCCCATTCGAACGTCGGCACAAAGCTGACCGTGAGCCCATCGGAGGGGCTGATAAGGTCGAAGGGCTCCGGAGGACTGGAATCGACCGGAAACTGGGGGCCGCTGTATTCGCAAATCACCGTATCTTGGCTGTTGTGCGCCTGGATGCGAACGGCGGCTGTCATGCTGTTCACGGAATCGGGCAGCCAATCATACGAGAGCAGGTCAGGATCGATGTCCTGAGCGATGACGATGGGGAAGCCGTCTCCAAGAGAAAGCGATAAACGAATCGTGAGATGATGGAATCGGGTTTGATTCGTCCGCCGCCTCCATCGTATGGTTTGGGTCTCGTTCCCCAGGATCAGCACACCGGCAAGGGGCTCGATGATTGTGATGTTGGTGTTCAGATGCTGGGCATAGATATCACCTGTCCCGTCCCGGCTATCTTGCCATACGGCGAGAGCACCGCCCGATTCATCGGGGAGGAGAAGATGATCCTGATTGGCCTCCACATCGGATGCCACGACGGACAGACCGTCCTCGTCGTACAGGAGAGACGCATCGGCCGATACATGCTGCATGTAGAGTCCATACTCGGACCCTGAGCGAAAATCCTTCCATGCGACGATGGCACCACCGGAGTCATCGGGCACGATTTCAGGGGATACCTGATATCCTTCGGATTCGTTGATGGGAATGCCGCCGGCTGTCCACTGAGCCGTGCCGTTGCTGTTCAATTTCTGTGCGTAAATGTCGTACAGGTTTCTATTATCGATCCATGTGATGATGGTTCCATGAGCACCGTCGTGCGTAAGGTGGGGACCCAGCTGTGAACCGTTGGCAGTGGACACGGGAATCCCATCAGTCGTCCACAGAGGATTACCGGATGCGGTATCAAGAGCCTGCGCATAGATATCGCTGACACCCGAACGCTTGTCCTCCCAGGCGATGACGAGTTGATTTCCGGTGGTGTCGATGACAGGCGATATCTGATTGTTCTGTGCGGAGGATACAGCCACGCCATCAGCAGTCCACA
Organism: uncultured bacterium; assembly: GCA_964614115.1. GTDB lineage: Bacteria > Zhuqueibacterota > QNDG01 > QNDG01 > DSAB01 > CAZTKR01. The sequence goes on from CAZTKR010000366.1 coordinate 2,703, forward strand.
AGATATTGCCCGATGCCGACAGTCGTTGCGTGTATATGTCGATGTTGGAATACCCGCCCCGGTAATCCTGCCAGACAACGAAGACGCCACCACCATCGTCTCCGAGGATAACGTGTGAAGATTGATTCCCCGTTGCCGTTATTACGGGGACACCATTGGCCGTCCAGTCCGGGAAGCCGGTACTGCGAACGCGCTGTGCATATATATCCGTGGTCGAGCCGTTTCGTTTGTCGATCCATACGAGGATGAAGCCGCCTGCTCCGTCGGCCACCATCTCGACGTTGGATTGATCTCCGGGTGCCGAACAGACGAGCAATCCTCCTACAGACCAGACGAGGGAACCGTTGGCGTTGATGTGCTGTGCATAGATGTTATCCGAGACATCGTCCTGCCAGGCGATATAGATACCGCCCGAGCCGTCGGGAGCGATGGCCGGATATTTCTGGTCGCCACCGGCCGACGTGACCGTGACGCCTGACGCATTCCAATGGGGTTTGCCGGAGCCGTCGATCCATTGGGCAATGATATCCGCATCACCCGAGCTGTTGTCTTCATAGGTCAGGAAGTAACCGCCGAGTCCGTCGGGTATGGCTCTAAAATGAGTCTGGGAAGACGCACTGGAAGCCGCGTGTATGCCTCCGTCGGCCCACTGATACTGGGATATGGATCGTCGCGGAAACAGCAGAACGGCTGTGCTGAAGACGAGAAGTAGAGAGACATGCTTGGATGAAGTTTTTTGTGTCATTTTTTTGGTACCTAATGTTGTGTATTTAGCTGAGCTCATGATACACAGCATGCTCTGGTTATGCAGCGATCATGGACTCTCTCCGTATTACGCCTCCATCCGGATGCTCTACTTCCTCGATTCGATGCTCCAGACACCATCATCGGCAAATACTATACCATGGAAAACAGTCTGTTCAATTGGAAGAAAAAGTGATGACTATAGCGGTTGAAAGTTGTCGTAACCTGTTGGAATTATAGGATTAACAGAAATG
>CAZTKR010000367.1:0-3675 GCA_964614115.1 uncultured bacterium
TTACGTAACACCCTGTATCGTGGAAGCTAAGAATGATTGGCCCATCGTGCAGGAAGAAACTTTCGCGCCGATTTTATACATCATCAAGTACAAGACCATCGAAGAGGCCATCGAGTACCAGAACGGCGTTCCCCAGGGATTATCATCCTCCATTTTCACATTGAACCTTAAAGAAACAGAGTTGTTCCTCTCCCACAAGGGAAGTGACTGCGGTATCGCCAGCGTGAATATCAGTACATCGGGTGCAGAGATCGGCGGAGCGTTTGGTGGCGAGAAAGAGACCGGCGGGGGGCGTGAATCGGGATCAGACTCCTGGAAACAGTATATGCGGCGACAGACGAATACCATCAACTGGTCCGACGAACTGCCCTTGGCTCAGGGAATCCACTTTGGTGATTGATATACGCGTTTAAGAATACTACAACCAGAAGTCTTAAGCCGACGTGTGTTTACAGTCATCCTTAATACCATGCGAATACGATAACATCGTGGACAGCCGGTCATTCATCGAAAGAATGGGTAAAAGGCGAGATCGATGATACGATATATCAGAAGACAACTCTACTTCCGATGGCTTCAAGGTTTTGAGTAAAGGGCCTCCTTCCATCCGTACGGTATCAGATTGATTGTTTTCTAACAAGGAGGATACAATGAAGAAGAAGCGTGTGGTCATCATGGGGGCTGCAGGACGCGATTTCCACAATTTCAACGTTTACTACCGGGATAACGAAGATTACGAAGTGGTGGCTTTTACGGCAACCCAGATTCCAGATATCGAGGGACGCAAGTATCCGCAGGAATTGGCCGGTAAACTTTACCCTCAGGGCATCCCCATCGTAGCCGAAGAAAATCTGCCTACTCTCATCCAGGAAAAAGATGTGGACGAAGTGGTTTTTTCTTACAGCGATGTCTCTCATCGTTATATCGGTCATAAAGCGGCGCTGGTCAACGGTGCCGGGGCTGACTTCATCCTGATGGGAACGAAACGAACCATGCTGAAATCGAAAGTTCCTGTTATCTCCATCTGTGCCATTCGTACGGGCTGCGGTAAAAGCCAGACGACACGGCGCGTGAGTGAAATTCTAAAAAGCAAGCGGAAGAAAATAGTGGCCGTCCGGCATCCCATGCCGTACGGCGATCTCGCAAAACAGGCGGTTCAGCGCTTCGGAAAATACGTCGACCTGGCCGCCCACGAGTGCACCATTGAGGAGATGGAGGAATACGAACCCCATCTGGATATGGGGAATATCGTGTATGCGGGTGTGGATTATGGTGCTATCCTGGAGCAGGCCGAGAAAGAAGCCGACGTGGTTCTGTGGGACGGGGGCAATAACGATACGTCTTTTTACAAGCCCGATCTCCTGATCGTAGTGGCCGACCCGCATCGTGCGGGTCATGAACTCGAATACTACCCCGGAGAGACAAATTTTCGAACCGCAGATGTGATCGTCATCAATAAGATCGATACGGCCAGCAGCGAGGGCGTGGATCGCGTTCGTAAAAATATCCAGGAATTCAATCCCAACGCCGTCGTCATCGATGCGGCTTCGCCCCTTATCATCGAAGATCCCAGCGTGATCCGCGGGAAGAAGGTTCTCGTGATCGAGGATGGGCCGACCCTCACCCACGGCGAGATGAAGTACGGCGCGGGCGTGATGGCCGCAAAAAAATACGGTGCCGCGGAGATTGTGGATCCTCGTCCGTGGGTTATTGGTACCATTGCAGAGACGTTTGCGAAATATCCAGGCATCGGGCCTCTGCTTCCGGCCATGGGTTACGGTGAGCAGCAGGTGAAGGATCTTCAGGCCACTATCGATGCTGTCGAATGTGACGCTGTTGTCGTCGGCACGCCCATCGATTTGAAGAAGGTGGTCGAGATTAAAAAGCCCTGTGTGCGTGTACAGTATAAGCTTCAAGAGATCGGTGAGCCGACCCTCGAAGATGTGCTCAAAGATTTCTAAATCCTCCCATACGGTGGTTGTGGCGTTGGGGGGGAACGCCATCACCCGGGAGTTCGAAGAAGGGAACATCTATCAACAATTCGCCAATACCCGTCGGAGTCTCGTTGGTGTGGTGGAGATGGTGGAGGAGGGTCATGAAGTTATCATTACCCATGGAAATGGTCCTCAGGTGGGGAATGCGCTGATTCGCGTGGAAGAGACCCGCCATGTACTGCCACCCATACCCCTGGGTGTTCTCGTGGCCGACACAGAAGGGGGTATGGGATACATGATCGAACAGTCTCTCCAGAACATGCTCCATCGGAGAGGCATTCAGCGAAGCGTGGTCACGTTGCTCACGCAGGTCGTGGTTGATAAGAGCGATCCCAGTATACTCAACCCCACGAAGTTTGTCGGTCCATTCTACCAAGAGGAGGCGGTGGAAGAGATCGAAAAAAAGAGGGGCTGGGTACTGAAGAGGGATGCGGATAGAGGCTGGCGTCGTGTCGTACCGTCTCCCATGCCCCTGCAGATCGTGGAGAGAACCATGATCCGTAGGCTTATCGAGCAGGATGTCATTGTCATTGCCTGCGGGGGAGGCGGCATTCCTGTTTACGTGGAAGAGGATGGCACGTATGAAGGTATCGATGGTGTTATCGACAAGGATCGTGCTGCGGCGGTTCTGGCCTGCGACGTGGGAGCCCAGGAGCTTCACATACTGACTGCCGTGGAAAAGGTGGCTTTGAACTTCGGTACGAGCCAGCAGCAAGACCTGGATCGGCTTACACTCACCGAGGCCAAGCATTATCTAAAAGAAGGTGAATTTCCGCCCGGGAGTATGGGACCTAAAATCGAGACCGCCATTCAATTTCTGGAAAACGGTGGTGAAGAAGTCCTGATCACGTCGGTCGAGAAAGGATCGGAAGCCAGACGTGGGCTGACAGGAACCCGAATCGTGCGTGGCTGAAGAGGTTGGCTTACAGCCGAAGATCTCCCGGATTCGTCGGCCATTCAATTATTAAAGAAAAGATGAGCAATTACATCGCGTTCAAGCTTACAAAATAAGGAATCGGATATGCTGGGAAGGACACTCCTGAACATTAAACCGGACGCTGTGGAGAGAAATCTCATCGGAGAGATTATCAAGCGGGTTGAAGCAAAAGGGTACCGCATCGTTGCCATCGACAAGCTCCAACTGACACGGAATGAGGCCGAAGCGTTCTACGCCATTCATAATGGGAAACCGTTCTTCGACGAATTGGTTGCGTTTATCAGTTCCGGTCCGTGTGTGCCCATGGTGGTCGAAGGAGAAAACGTCATTGAAGGAATTCGTGAACTTATCGGTGCGACTGATCCTTCGAAAGCCGCCAAAGGCACGGTCCGGAGTGACTTTGCCGAGAGCATCACCAAGAACAGCGTTCATGCTTCTGACGCGCCGGAAACGGCCAGAGAGGAGATCGGCTTCTTCTTCGGCCAAAGGAAATTACTATAAATGAACGTGACGATAGACCGAGCGACAGATTATCCTTTGGAATAGGGGGAAATTTATATGGCTATTCGGAAAGAAGACGCCCTTCATTATCACAGTATGGAACGTCCTGGGAAGCTGGAAGTAGTGGCCACCAAGCCCTGTGTGACCCAGCGGGATCTCTCTCTGGCGTATACGCCCGGCGTGGCCGTGCCCTGTCTTGAGATCAAGAATACCCCTCTGGATGTCTTCAAGTATACGAACCGT
>CAZTKR010000368.1:0-3665 GCA_964614115.1 uncultured bacterium
ATGTTTCTCCACCGTCATTTGTATGTAAGATCCAACCGCCCACATCAAAATATCCACCCACAATCCAACCATTTAATGAATCAATGAAAGTAATTGCTCGATGCGCAGAATTTGATCCGATTTGATATTCTTGTGTTTCCCAGCTCTCTCCACCGTTGTTTGTTTTTAAAATGATGCCCCAGCCAAGAGCCCATATTTTTTTCTCATTCAAGGCAAAAACATTGGTTAAGCCAATATTCGTTGTACTATTCTGTAAATTCCAATTTTTACCTCCGTCGGTGGTTTTACCAATCACACCACCATAACCCACTACCCATCCGGTGTTTTCATCGATAAAATCAACATCTGATAAATGATTGAATGTAAATCCCTTTTTCGGATTGGTTAGTGTATTGCCCCCATCATGCGTTCTATAAAAATCAATCCAACCCGATTCTGGTGTATAAAAATAATAAGCCCCATTAATCATACTTGGCATAGTATTATATATTTTGTCCCATGTCCACCCGCCGTCAGTAGTTCGATAAATTCCTTCTTCCCAGGCCGTTACCCAACCCGTCAATGTATCAACAAAAAAGACATCTATTAGATTTACGTTACATACATTTGGGAGATCATCCAACCATGTTTTTCCACCATCAGTCGTTCGAATCAACTTCTCGTTAGTAGCAATCCAGCCATGCAAAGGATCACTGAAAAATATATTATTCCCAACAATACCTGTAGTGTCCTCATGCCAGCTTTTGCCTCCATCCACTGAATGCAGAAGTGGGATTCCCCAACCATCCGACCATCCTTGTAAAGTATCTAAAAAAACGATAGCTCGTAATTCGTCAGTATATGTTCTCCCTTCGTAACTCTTTACCCATGTTTCTCCTCCGTTTAAAGTATAATAGATTTCAGCTCTGCCTTTGCCTAACCAGCCACGATTCGTATTATAAAATTTGATTAACGTAAAACTTACAGAATCCATCCATTGTACAATCCAATTGTTACCACTATTGACAGTATGTAGGACAAAAGAATAATTATCAGAAGTATTACCGATTAACCAACCTTCACGTTGATCAATAAAATCAATTGAACGACAACTAAGTCAATCAATTCCTGTAAAAAGGATCCTCCAATTGTTACCACCATCAGTAGTATGCAAAATAGTTCCCGCATTACTGCCGAACCACCCGTTTAATGAATCCACAAAATCCATACATTGTATTCTATTTCCAGTAGGCAACGGATTCTGCCATTCCCAGCCTTGGGCCGAAATGTCGGGTGAAAAAAATAGTGTAACTATGAAAATCAAAACAACCGTGCATTTTTTCTTATTTTTCATTCTACTTACCTAAGCAGGTTACACTCTCATTTACGTCCTATTCCCTATATAGTAGATGCCAAAGTCCCCCAAATTCCATAAAAATAAGTATTATCAAACAGCGATCCTTTTCCTCATCTTATCAGCATCATCTTACCCTTCTCCTCGATTCCGCTCCCGAATTTAATTCGATACAGATACACACCACTGGGCATGTCCTTTCCTCTAACATCCGTGCCGTTCCACACTGCCCGATGGTGTCCCGCCTGTTGAACCGCGTCGAGGATCGTGCACACCCGCCTGCCCAGGACATCGTATACCGTGATTTCCACCGGGCCGGCATGCGGCAGATCATACGGAATGGTCGTCCGGGAGTTGAAGGGATTGGGGACGTTGGGGTGTAAATGCATTATTGGACGACTGTTCTGATGAATTGAGGATACCTCAACAACCGTCTGTCCGCCGTCTGTCGTGTGGATAATTGTACCCCAATCTCCTACCGACCAGCCGATTCTGCTGTTACAGAAAGAGATACCTCTCAGCCAATTATTTGTTTTACCGTCTACTGGAACCCAGGTAAATCCCCCGTCCGATGTATATCCGAGTATACCGAATGATCCCGATGCCCAGCCCCTGCTCGTATCGATAAAATATATATCCTTGAAATAATCCTCAAAGTCACCAGTGCAACAATGAATCCATGTTTCCCCGCTATCGGTTGTTTTAAACACACCATCACCCCCAATCCCCCAGCCATGAATGCGATCTAAAAAGTGTAAGGCGCCCACATAGACTCGAGAACCGTTCCCCTGATGGTACCAGTTACTGCCCCCGTCGGTCGTGTGCAGGACGATTCCATTACGGGTTACAGCCCAACCGTATTGGGAATCGACAAAATCAATATCCAGAACTTCCTTTATGCCGAACATTTCCTCATCCAGCTGAACCTGCCAGTGTTCGCCTCCATCCGACGTATTCACAATAATGCCGCCGTCGAAATAATTGCCTCCGGATGCCCAGCCATGCCGTGAATCCACAAAATCAATGTCAAATAAGTCCAGGGGACTATTACTGTTCTGTACTGTCCAATGTGAGCCGCCGTCATCGGTAAACAGAATTTTCGACTCATCCCCGACTATCCACCCGGAATCCGGTGTGGCAAAACTTATATCACAGAACACGTTCAAATCACCCGGATACTGAGAGGTCCAGGCTTCACCTCCATCTGTTGTCTTAAAAATCCCTCCTAAGCCCGCGGCAATACATGTTTCATTATCCAACGCCTGTACACTTCCAAAATGAATAGTCTTATCAGAGATGGAACGGGTCTGAATCTGCCAGGTATATCCACCGTCAAACGTGTGATAAAATTCATAACTGCTCGTCCAGCCAGACAAAATAGTTCCCGTTATACCGATACCCTTGTTTTCATCAAAAAAGTGCAACTGTGTTAATTTCGCCGGTTCTTCGGTTAACTTTTCCCATGTCGTGCCTCCATTTGAGGTGTAAAATAGGCCATTCCTTACTTCCGAAGGATAATGAGCAGAACCCCTGGATACGATCCATCCGTGCTGGGGGTCTGGAAAGAATCCGTCCGTAGCCACATTCTCAAAACCGCCGACATAAGTTTCCTGCCAGCTTCTTCCGCCATCCTCCGTTCTCAGGAAAACACCCGTCGTGCTGAGGACCCAGCCATGGTTTTTATCCCAAAATCCCATGTCTATCCAGGTACAAACGTTCGGCTTTGTGCAGTATTTGGACACGATGGTCGTATCCATATTCCAATGGTTACCCCCGTCTTCTGTCCAAAGAAAGGCATCTTCACCTATGGCACATCCCTTGAGTGTATCTACAAAACAGATTTTGTAATATTTCTCGATATGCATTTTCCATTTACTGATGGGTATCGCCTGTTCAATCCATGTGCGACCTCCGTCCTTCGTGTGGAAAATAGTGCCAAATTTCCCACATATCCAACCAATTTGTGGATTGATGAACGTGACTGAAAGTAAGTCATGCGGAGGATCACCTGACATTCGCTTTTTCAACGTATCGCACTGCCAACTCGCTCCGCCATCTGAGGTTCTGGCGATAATACCATAACTTCCAACAACCCATCCATGCATTGAGTCAAAAAATTCCGTATCATTTATATAGAGATCCCTATTTTTAGTCGATTGGATTTCCCAGGTTTCGCCTCCATCTTGCGTATGAAGGAGTATTCCGCCGTGACATCCCATCCAGCCGTTGCTCTCATCGACAAAATCAATGCATGTAATATCGTTCCCCTGTGGCAATGGATTCTGCCATTCCCAGCCTTGCGCTGAAATATCGGGTGAAAGAAAAATTGTAA
>CAZTKR010000369.1:0-3616 GCA_964614115.1 uncultured bacterium
ACATCGCCCTGATCGATTCATCGGGATCGGGATTCACGATCCTGATCCAGACCGAACACGACGAGAGAGACCCCTTTCCCGATGCAGACGGGAGAACCCTGTATTATGCCAGCGACAGGACGGGTATTTTCAACCTCTACCGGCGTGACCTGTCCACAGGGGAAGACGTGCAACTAACTAATGTTCTGGGCGGCGCCTTCATGCCGTCGGTGGACGGAAACCATAGGCTCGTGTATGCGCTCTTCCAGGCCGATGGATTCAAGATCGCCCGTCTGGATTCGGTCACACCCATCCCGACGCAGAGTGCCTCCTACACCGGCCCGTACGCATCCATCCGGCAGACATCTCCCGATGCGTCATGGGACATCGCCCGTTACGATGACCGCAACGTCCCGGAGCCCGAATCCCGGCCGTACAAGACGATCTACTCGAAGGTAACCATCCTGCCCCGCATCATGGTGGACTTTCCCAGGAAACTGAAGGTCGGCATGTATTTTTACGGCAGCGATTTCCTGGACAAGATATCCGTGCTGGGCGGCGTGGCCGTGAACGAGCTTTTGGATACCGATATCTTCGGCATATTCGAATACCGGCGCCTCTATCCCACGCTTTTTCTGGAAGCGTATCATCAGGTGCGCCACATCACACTGGATCAAATCGATGCCCGTTACAAACTCCGGTACAACCTGATGGAGGTTGACGTGGGAGCCGACTGGCGGATCGATGATTACAACACGCTCCGTTCGGCGTTCGTGTACAGCCGGTACAGTTATGCCGGATCGGGCGAGTTTCCCTACCAGAACGTGTTCGGGAAGTTTACATCCACGTACCACCGGGGCAGTGAGATTCGGTTCCGGTGGACGCATCGTGGTGTGTCGCCTTCCGTGATGTCCTCCATCGCGCCCCGTAGCGGACGGGTTCTGAACCTAACTCTCACCCAGGCATGGCAGAGCTACGGGGATTCCGCCGCGGTCAGCGAGAAGCACGGCACGCCCATCGATATATACAGTCACCACAGCTACCGGCAGGGCGAGCTGGACTGGCGGGAGTACATGCCCGGAATTTTCTCAGGCCACAGCATGGCCTTTCGCCTGAGGGCCGGTTATATCGACAATTCGATTCCCAGTTTCTATCATTTCTTCGCCGGCGGGCTTGATGGACTGAAAGGGTATCCTTTTTACAGTCTGGAGGGGAGAAAGCTCCTCCACCTGGGACTGGCCTACCGGTTTCCGATTTTTCGCAGGATGAATCTGCGGTTCCTCTTTCTTTACATGGACAAACTGTTTCTGTCTCTTTACGGTGATGCGGGCAATGCATGGAATCATGGAAGTGTGGATTTTTCCCAATGGAAGCGCGATGTCGGCGTGCAGATGCGTCTGAGCCTCATCTCGTTCTACGCGTATCCCATGAGCCTTTTTGTGGATGCGTCCTACGGACTGGATCGATTCGTGAATCGGGACATCGTGTACGGCGAGGAATGGCGTTTCTACTTTGGAATCCTGTTTGATTTCCTGGACTAACCGATTACTTGGGAGGATGCGATGAAAAGACTAATCGTGTGCGCGCTGTGTTTGTTCTTGCGGATGGGTATCGAGCCTGTCTCCGGACAGTCGGCTTTGGAATCATCCGCCGATCCATCCTTCTCCCGGCAAGGGGAACTGCGGTGTCACATGCTGCGAGAACACGCCTCCTTCAGCACAGAAAACGTGAACATCCTGCAGGCGGAGTCCGAATCCACCGAGGGACGAAAAAATCCCCTGATCGGGAGTCTCCTGTCAGCGGTCGTGCCAGGGGCCGGAGAATTCTACGCCGGATCGTGGATCAAGGGTGCTGTTTTTCTGGGCGCTGAAATCGCTCTCTGGATCGGCTACAAGTCGTTCTCGGACAAGGGACAGGAGTGGGAGGACACGTTCCATGCTTATGCCGACGCCCATTGGAGCGAGTCAGCCTACCGTCAATGGCTGGATACGCATCCCGAATTCAAGGATACGACCCATACGCTGCCTTCCACCAAGACGCAGCAGTACTACGAGATGATCGGTAAGTACGATCAGTTCAAGGGGGGCTGGGACGATTATGAAGAAGGGGGCACCGAGCTGACGCCCAACCGGCTGTATTACGAGGACATTCGCCATAAGAGCAACGTTCAGTTCAAGCGAGCCTCCTACTGCGTCATGGTCGTGCTTGGGAATCATCTGCTCTCGGCCTTTGATGCTGCATGGACGATCCGGGGGATCAACCGCAGGATCGAAACCCGGATGCGGATGAGCCTTCAGCGACGGGGGGAGTCGTACGCGCCGGTTCTGGCACTCCACGTGAACTGGTGAGGTGGTGTCATCCACTTTCCCTTAAGATTGGAACGTCCTGGTACGCCGGGAGTTTTTTCAAAGGTAGGATTACCAAACAACGGGTTTAAGATGAAACATCGTACGCGTTTCGCATGCATGGCAATTGGTTTTTTAACCGTCATCATATGCGCCACATCCCTGGCATCGACGTCGGATAAGAGCATGACGGATAATCCGGCACCGAAACGGTTTGGCCCACCCGCGTCTTTCGACCGCTCCTTCCTGATTCAGGAAGAACCGTCACCCGAACCATCGGTGAACAATCCTTCTAAAGGCAAGGCATTCATGTTCTCATTGGTCCTGCCGGGTGCAGGCGAGTACTACGCGGGCTCGCGGAAGATGGCCCGAATCTTCTTCGGCGTGGAGGTGGTCCTCTGGGCTGCGTATTTTTCCTTCCGGTCATACGGCAACTGGAAGCGGGACGATTACCGGCAATTCGCGGCCGTGCATGCCGGGGTCGATCCTTCGGGAAAGGATCATACGTATTTCGTCGATGTGGAAAATTACGATAACATACGGGATTACAACCAGGCCAAACTGCAGCAGAGAGACGTAGATGCCATGTATCCAGAGACGGGTGAGTACGCCTGGGACTGGGACAGCGAAGCCTCACGCAAGACGTTCGAATCCCTCCGCCTGGCCAGCGATACGGCTTACAAGCGTTCGTTGTTCGTCATCGGAGGCGTGGTGTTGAATCATGTCATCAGCGCCATCGATGCCGTACGGTTGGCCAGAAAAGTAGGGACACCGAATCCAAACCGGATGACGGTGGGTGTTGCCGGCATACCCCACGGCGGCATGATGGTGACGATCCGCAAGTCGTTCTAGTGTCGGATAGGTTTGTGTCCAGCGGGGGAGTGTAATTCAAATACTGTAAAGAAGCATTATTCCAACTAAAGTGTGGGTGCTTACTTTATTTAATGAGTACCATTGACTGAACTTTTAATTCTTGATCAGCACTCAATTTATAGAAATATACACCGCTATCCACATGCTGATTATAATTGTCTTTACCATACCAAATGATGTTGTATAATCCTGGATTTTGTTTGCCGCGAATTAATGTTTTTATTGGTCGACCTCGTATGTTGTAAATGATCAGATCAATAAAGCGAGCTTGATTCAACTCAAACGGGATGATGGTCTGATTATTAAAAGGATTGGGATAATTATAGCCTAATCTAAAATCTGGTTTATTCAAAATATGTTCCTGAGACACTGCTGATGAAGATATAGATTCCATTTTCTTTATTTTATTTTCATAGGGA
>CAZTKR010000370.1:0-3603 GCA_964614115.1 uncultured bacterium
GTGTCATAGAGAAACCCTCATTATCATCCGCGATACCTCCGTTATCAAGAAAATCGTTGATTTTTTAAGTTCGATTGAATAATTTATCCTTAGAATACGGCTGGATTCGACTGTGTTGACTCTGTTTGACTCCTCATCCAAGGAGACGGTATGGTACAATTCGCTGTCCTCGACTGGGTATGGATGGTTCTTTTTCTTTCGTTGATGATCGGTTGTGGTGTGCTCTTCTACCGGCTGGGAAAACGGTCGGAATCGGATTTCTTTTTAGCCGGCAGGGGGCTGCCGTGGTGGTTGCCGGCTACGTCGGTATACGCCACGCACACGGCCACGGACACGCCCATGTGGGTAACGGGTGTCATCTATAAATACGGGTTTGCCGGCATCTGGTACACCTTTTTCTCGGCATGGTGTGCTATCAGCGCGTTCGTTTCGACACGGATTTTCAGGCGATCTCTGGCCTTCACGCAGGCGGAGTGGCAGGGCTTGAGATTTGGAGGCCTGGGTAGTGAATTACTCCGGGGCTGGATGGCGGGCTGGCAGGTGTTCATGAACATGTTCATCCTGGGATGGGTGAGCATGGCCATGGGCAAGGTGTGTAATTATGCCTTTGGCTGGCCCATCTGGGTGGGACTGACGGTCTTCACGGCCGTTTGCGCCATCTATGTGCTGTCTGCTGGGTACTGGGGTGTGGTCATGGCCGACTTTCAGCAGGGGATTATTGCCTTTTCGGTGATCCTCATCGTGTCGGTCTGGGGTATAGTCGCCGCGGGAGGGCCCCATGCCATCATCACAAAATTGTCGGACTTAGGTCAATCCTGGAGGCTGAATCCGTTCCACTTCACGGGATTGTTCACGGGCGATTTTCCGTTTGCCTGGTTTATCACGATGATGGTCATCGCCGTGATCGGTGGTTTCGGTATGGGAACATCCATCGACTGGTATGCCGAGGCGCAGCGCATTCAATCGGCCAAGAGTGTCCGGGATGCATCCTACTCCATCTGGTGGGGCACGGCGCTGGTGGTGATACGGAACTCGATCTGGGCCGTGGCCATCCTGGGCTTTTTTGTACTTTATCCCAATATCGCGGAACAGGGCGAGTACGAGCTGGGCTGGTTCCGGCTGGGATTCGACTATCTGCCCGTGGGCATGATGGGTCTTTTCTTTGCCGCCATTCTGGCCATCCACCTGTCCACCATCTCCACGCACCTGAACCTGGGCGCCGTATACGCCACCCGAGACATCTATCATCACTATATCAATCCCGAGGCCACGGAATCCAAGCTCATCTGGGCGGGACGGTTCTCCACGCTTCTGCTTCTCTTGGGCTCCTTCGTATTTGGCTTGATGATGAAAGAAATCACCCAATGGTTGATCTTTGCGATTTGGCTGATGGCTGCCGGCATCTGGCTCCCCAACATCCTCCAGGTGATCTGGTGGCGGTTCAACGCATGGGGGTATCTGTCGGCATGGATCGCCAACCTGGGTTTATCGTGGCTGGTGGTGTGGGTGCTCCCGATGTTCGGCGTCCTTCCCGACCTGCCCGATTATCTTCAGTTCTGGGCACTGATGGTCTTGACCATTCTGGTGTATCTGCCCGTAACGTATCTGACGGAACCCGAGGACATGGACCATCTCGTCAAGTTCTACGTGATGTCCCGGCCCATCGGATTCTGGGGGCCCGTCCGAAGAGAAGCCGAGAGGCAAGGACTGCTGGAGAAAATCGAACATGTTAGCTGATCCGATTTTTCTTATTCGTGTTGGAGAATCGGATACGATACGTAACTTTGCATGCACGGTGATCATTTAAGCAATATATGCATGTAAGGGAGATGTCACTGGAAGTAATCGGATGAGGATGAATGATGGTGTGTATCGGACACGAGCATGATTTTTAAGGAGTCGGACTATGCGTTTGATTCGCCGAGAATGGACGCCGGCAGATGCGGATGAATGGACCAAGGAAGACTGGATGGCCATCGTTTTATCTCCCCTGGCCTATGTGGCCATAGCCGTGGGTGTTGCTCTAAGTTTTCTGCTTCTCCCCTTGGGTTTCATCATACTGGGGATTGCCGTAGTGCTGACGGTTTTGATGCACTGGGTCATCGATCCGAAATTAAAGACCCTTTCCCAAGACTACGAGCAGAAGCAGAAACACTTTCTCCAGGAGCTGGAAAAAACACAACGTTGGGAGGACGTCTGATGAGTCAGGGTTTTTGGGTTGTCATAGGGATGTCGATTGCTTATGTGGCCTCGTTCATGGGTCTGCTGTTCGCATGGATTCATTATCGAAAACGGAAATCGACGAGAACCACACCATCGAATGAGAGGAGATGATCGCCATGGTTGCCTTGCTTCAACAAACGGTCCGCATCGGAAAGCCGATATATGGCATCATCATACCGCTCCTGGTTTTTGTCGTCTCATTTATAGTAACATGGATACTGTACAAACATTTCTCAAAACATTCTTAAAGCCTCTTTGTCGATTCAGGATGAACCCATCATTTAACGGGTAATGTCTCATGGCATTCGATTTATACACCATTCTCAGAATAGCGACTGTTTTTCAATTTTTATTGTTTGTATTTTTCCTGACAAGTTATAAAAAAGGAAGGCGGCTGAGCAACCAACTTTTTGCCGTGTTCCTATTCTCCAAAGCCCTGTGTTACCTGGACGGTCTGTTTTTCCATTTTCGGCCTGCCGTTGCTGAATGGTCGCCCCATGTCTTTTTTATCGGAGAATCGTTCGAGTTTTTATTGGGACCTTCGCTTTATTTTTACGTCAAGTCCCTGGCTTATAGTGATTTCAAGCTTGAGAAACGGCAATGGGTGCACCTGATTCCTTTTGTCCTTCATCTTATTTTTATGGTATCCCTCTTTCATATTCATAGCGCTGAAGTCAAGCGAGAGTTGCTGGCAGATCCGGACTTCGTATATTCAACAAACTTTGCTGTCTCTATGATATCGATCTATATTCATTTTCTGGCTTACAGTATTGCCTCTTTGTTTGTGTTATCCAATTATCGATCAAGGTTGAAGAACCTCTACTCCACGATCGATCGCATCCAATTGTCCTGGTTGCGCTTTATAACGGCTGCTTTCATCCTTATCTGGGTGAGTGGTCTGATTAATCTTCTGTTGCAAATCAGCGGAAACAGTATCCTGATCCCATGGCCCCTATTAATCTGCGGCATCTTTCTTTTTGCCAATATCATTATTTTCAAAGGTTTGAAACAACCTGAGATATTTACAGGGATAAAGGAGACAAACGAAAAACAAAGATACAGGAAAACGGCTCTTCCCCAGCATGAGATGGACCGATATTTAAAGAAAATAAAGCAATACATGGGCACTGAGAAGCCCTATCTATCACCCTCCCTTACGTTAAACGAACTCGCCCAAAAACTTTCATTGCCGCCGCATTGTATTTCACAGGTCATCAATCGCTGCCTGAATCAAAATTTTTACATCTTTGTCAATAGCTATCGGATCGAAGAGAGTAAACGTATGCTTGTAGAAACCACCGAGAGGAAGAAAACCGTACTGGAAATCCTCTACGAAACCGGTTTCAATTCGAAATCGACATTCAATCATGTTTTCAAGAA
>CAZTKR010000371.1:0-3601 GCA_964614115.1 uncultured bacterium
TCTGAAAGTCATCCTTCATAAAAAATAGAAAGAGGGTCTGGCCGATGTGTGTCAGACCCTCTTTTTTATTCTGATTCCATCAATCCAGCAACCGTTTTTCACCTGTCAGGCTTTGGATCTCGGTCACATTCTGGGAGGCTTCCAAACATCCCAGGTAAGTGCCCTCCGAATCCCTCAACGCATAGTACTCGATGAGGATTTTCTGGGGCTCTTCCTGGGATTCGAAACGCAGGTCGATCCAAAACCGCGCTTTATCCCGCTTGCCGGCTTTCATCTCCTCCAGTATCTTTTCAACCTGGGCGAGACTCTTTTTGGGATGACAGTCCCTTACGTTGCGACCGACAACACCCGCAGGGCGTTTAAATATACGGGTGTCGTGTTTGTTCCAGGCTAACACGTTGTCATCTCCATCCACGACGGAGAATTCAACGGGAAGCGTCTCAAGTAGAGCGTCCAATATTTTCGTGTCGAGTTGACCAATCATGTTATCAACCTTAAAAATGGTTAAAATGCAAAAGAAGCGCCGAGGTGAATCGTCAGGATATCCGTGGTCGATTTGTTAATATGGTAAATTACCTCATCGTCGCCTTCTCTCGGTACTATCTCAATATCTCCTTCCCTCAAATATTCTGCTTCTCCTCCTTTCAAGTATCTCAGGCCCAGGTCGATGTAGACTGATGCGAGCTGCCGGCCGATGCCTTTTCTCTCGGGAGCCTGGTAGACCCGGAACATCAGCCCTCCCCCGACGCCGTAACTGAAGGTGACATCGGACAGTTGCCTCGAACTGGCAATCTCTTCTCCACCGGGTTCATCCTCGTCCTTAATACTTGTATCAGTCCATAGGTAATTAAATCCAGCTAGTCCGTCAAAATAAGGCAATATTCTTCCTCGAGGCGGTTGGAGACGAAGGAAAAAATGTCCCATGAGTATACTGTTCGTCGTCGTAACATCAACATAGACAGGCAATATCCACGGTTCCTGCCGGGTTTCACTGCCGTAGATCATAAACCCGATGGAGGCCCCCACAGCCAGGGGCGATTGCGGAAAGTTGAACGCGAAGAAGCCTGTTCCACCGATTCCCACATTGTCCACGTTATCGCCGAATTCGCCCTGAGGCAGTCCGATGGTCAGGTTTCCTCCGAATTGGTAGAGGGATTGAGGTTGAGCCACAGGTACAAACAGGCAGCATGTTATACTAATGATACCGATTATTCTGAGGGATTTCATATTTTTATTCCTCCAATTTGGTCTGAATGTGAGAAAGGTCTAAGGTAATCAATTATTAAAATCGATGCAACAGGAAAGGTATGTCGTGGTAGTTCGATGAAACATCAGGAATCCTTAAATACGTTTGGGATCGATGCATAACTCTCACGGATTCGAGTATCTGATCCTGTTGTGAGGCACTGATGTTCACGGTAAATGAGCATCCAAATGAACAGCATAACCGTCGGATTGTTATTTCGTATCACTAACCTTCGTAATGGTCTGTCTGGCATTTTCATACAACACCTTCTCGATTTCGGCCTTTCCTCGGAAGGCATCGCCACCGATAAGGTTCGTCATGGACACGACGGCCCAGGAAGGTTATCCTGGGCCATACGTCCATCAATAATGGTGAGCCTAAAATGGTTGCCCTATGCCGGGTCACTTTATGGGCAGCAGAGCGATTTCGATTCTCCGGTTCTGGGCTTTGCCTTCCTTCGTGTCGTTGGAGGCGACGGGTTGGAATTCGCCCAGACCCACGGCTTCGAGTTTTGCGGGATCGATCTCAACTTTTTCCTGGAGAAACCGGACGACGTTGGTAGCACGAGCCGTGGATAGTTCCCAGTTGGACGGGAATTTTTCGGCCAGGCGTCCGACGATGGGTACGTTGTCGGTATGGCCTTCCACGCGGATAATTTTATCTTCGACGCTCTTAAGAATGTTCCCGACGCGTCCCAGGACTTCCAATCCTTCGTGTGAAATGTCGGCTTCGCCCGAAGGGAAAAGAATCTTGTCGACGATGCTTACTTTCAGCTTATCGGCGAGCTGTGTGATCTGGATTTGATTCTTGTTGATCTCGTTTTCCATCTTGGAGATCAGCGAATCCTTTGCGGATTGGACGCGGGCGATTTCCGCCTCTTTCTCCTGCTTTGTCTTGGTGATCTCGGCTACTTTCTGGTTGAGTTCCAGACTGAGATCGCTGACTCTCCGCTCGAGTTCGGCGTTCTTGGACATCGCGCTATCGTACGTATCCTTCATCGGCTGGTGCTGTTGCGTATAGAAAAAACCTCCTCCGCCCAGAGCGGCGATGAGGAGTACCGAAAGAGCCATCGTTGCGACTTTCATCTCTTCCTCCCGTCTTTTTTTACCGGATTTTGTGATCCAGCCTAAAATATAATATCTTTGGGCTGTATGTCAAGGTGAAATTTTGACTTGATATAATAATTCCCGTTGCGTATTTTGATGAAAATCACACAATAAAACCGGAAAGCCTTCGTTCTATTAGTGTATGGCCATGGACACGCAAACGACCGATGCGAATCTGATCCGACGCTATCTGGCTGGCCAGGATCGAGCCTTTGATAAACTCTTTAAGAGGTACGAACGGCCGCTCTTTTCCTTCATCTTACGGTTCGTCCGAGACCGGGAAGGAGCCGAGGATTTGTTTCAGCAGACATGGATGAAGGTCATCAAGGCGCTTCCGCAATACGAAGAGCGCGGCTCATTTTCCAGCTGGCTCTTTGGGATTGCCAACAACTGTTGCGTCGATCAGGCACGGAAAAAGGCAAGGTCGAAAGTGGATGATCTGACGAGTTCAGAGGGAATGGATCGGCTGCCCAATCCCCATCCAAATCCAGAGGATACGGTCATAAAAAAAGAACAGAAAGCGTGGCTGGAACAAGCCGTCGAACAACTTCCTCAGGAACAGAAACAAGTCGTACTCATGCGGCTGTTCGGTCAACTGCCTTTCAAGGAAATCGCGCGCGTCGTGAACTGTCCGTTGAACACGGTATTAGGAAGAATGCATTACGCTCTGAAAAACTTGAGAAAGATGGCAGAGCAAGAGCATGGAGGGAAATGGCAAAATGTCATGCCCTGAATTTGAACGTTTCGGGTTGCTCTATTTGTCGGGGGAACTGGCGTCCTCGGATCGGTCGGCCTACGAGGATCATGTACGGTCCTGCTCGGCTTGTAGAGAAGAATTGGAGATGGTCAGGGAAACCTGGGCCTTGATGGAAAAGGTGCCCTCCCAGAGACCGAGAGCCAGAGTACGTAAAGCCGTCCTGCAGCAGGCCCGGCGAAAGAAAGTAAAAACGTCCCCGTTGATAAAAGTGAGATCGTGGTTATTCGATCCCGGTCCGAGCCGGCCTTTGGCCTGGGGATTGTCGACAGCCGTTGTCGCCCTGATCGTCGTGATGATGTTTATCAGGCCGTTCGGTCGTCAGGGAGACGACGTGATGCTCCGTGAGGAGCTCCTGGCATGGGAAGATGATTTCATCGCGGAAGTGGATTGGATCGAGAACGAGATCGATAGAGTCGATTCGGGCTCGCTTCTTGCCAGCTATGTGACGAGTCAGAATGACGAGATCGGAACTGAAGAATGGCTGTCACCCAT
>CAZTKR010000372.1:0-3591 GCA_964614115.1 uncultured bacterium
GTAGTTTTAGCAAAGAATATACCAATACACTACGTTATTGCCGCAGTTGTTATCCTAATATATTGAAAATGTTTGAGTAATAGCCATATATTTCTTCAGGTATCATAGAAGGTTAGGGAGATGTAGTTGAACGAAATTCGATCATTGGCAGCGAAATTGTGTATATTTCAACCAATTGTGTATTAACGTGTGCGGATGGATAAGATAAGCCTGAATCCATGGATTTGTCATGGAACTGTGATACATATCCCTGTTCATTCGTCATGTACGTGCAGGGTTTTATCGAATCCTTGGCGCGGTATGCCCTGATGATCGCAGGACCGATCCGTCTGTATCCCGACCCTGGGGAAGTACATCTTCAAAATCGTCTCATAGTTTCTATGATGTTGTATGTAGATGTCGCCTTGATGATATTTCACCGTTCTGATGATTGTCGAAAAACCAAGAATGTTTGCTGGCATGTCCATTCCGGGATGGTCAGCGTTGGAGAAAGTGTCGGGCAGGCATCCTTTGATAACGGTTCCGATGGTATAAGTCGCCTTCAGAAGAACGTATTCTCCCGTTGCGATGGAGAGGTTCTCCTCTTGACGATCGCTCTCGCTGAGGATGGCATTCTTCGTCTCCAGGACGATGCGACCTCCGCGATGCATGGTGTCCTTTGCATTGACCGCCAGAGCAAGGAGGATTTGCTCCATTTGTTCGGGATCTGCTCGTATGAGGTTCAGAGCGGGTGATATGAGGAGTTTGAGTTGGATGTCATCGCCCATGACGCGTCGAAGCAGAGGTTCGACTTCTCGAATGACAAGGTTTAGATTAATGTGTTGTTGCGGACTATTTTGGGGATCATGAGATGAGAAGAGGGGACGAATTAAATCGACGGCACGTTTTTTACCCTCGATATCTTTTCGAATGTCGTCCTTCTCCGGTCCACAGGTGATTAACAGCTCGCTGATTTGTATGCATGCCGCAAGGATGTTGTTAAAATCACAGGCCACTCCCCAAGGATATTGTTGTTTAA
This sequence comes from uncultured bacterium, assembly GCA_964614115.1. Lineage (GTDB taxonomy): Bacteria > Zhuqueibacterota > QNDG01 > QNDG01 > DSAB01 > CAZTKR01. The sequence goes on from CAZTKR010000372.1 coordinate 1,019, forward strand.
AGGTACCATGTTCGTAGGGGGGCATATGTTACCTTCCTTTCTTGATTTAAACATTCCGGTGGGAAGATAAATATGTCTTTAGCCATTGGGACGGATTCAATGGCCCACTCGATGTTGAAAGGACTTGTCTAATTTGGACTTTTCGCGTCTACGAACGAAACGACGAAGGAGAGATTATAATTCGCCTGAATAAAAAAGCGACGGCATGATACGAAATGACACCCCCTAAGGCACTTTTCGCACTGCGATCAATCTAAAATGTGGAGGTTTTCAGCATTGGGATGTTATTCGATGCTTATTCTCCTTGTCCTCCGATGTGTGACGGCCTCCATTTAAAAGACGTTATACGATCATTGCAGATTCGTATAAATACTGGTAAATATGTAATTAGCAAATAGTATACCAGGGACTTTTTTGAGGAATGGGAAAATTGTAATTGATTGAAAATACGAGGATAAGGTTTTTTAAGAATCGAGTTATATTTGTCGGAGAATTGTGTGGTTTACGGGTACTGTGGTCAATATTCGTGCATTGGTCTAATGGGATAGTCAATGCTTTCGAAGGCTAATTATCGAACACACTCCGGATCTTATGATTAAGAACATCTGCGGTGAACGGTTTTTGAAGGAATTCGACATCCTCTTCAAGGATACCATGTTGGGTAATCATACTGTCGATATGACCGGATATGTATAAGACCTTCATGTCTATTCGTTTGGTCGTGAGCTTTTCGGCCAACGCCTTTCCGTTCATGTAAGGCATGATGACATCCGTGACGAGAAGATCGATGGAGCCCTCGTAAGAGTCTGCCAGGGAGAGGGCCGATTTTCCTTCTTTTGCTTTGAGTACGTTGTATCCCTGTTTTTGAAGCACGCGGGCCGTTAAGTTGCGTACCTCGTCCTCATCTTCCACCAGGAGAATCGTCTCCTTGCCTCGGGGAAGTTTCTTACCGTTCTTAACGGGCTTACACGATTCGTGTGTGGGCTGCTTGACCAGGGGGAGATAAACTTTCAGCGTGGTGCCTTTGTTTTCTTCGCTGTATACTAGGATGTCTCCGTGGCTCTGCTTGACGATACCGTATACAGTGGACAGACCAAGACCCGTACCCTGGCCTTTCTCTTTTGTCGTGAAGAAAGGCTCAAAAACCTTTGACTTCACATCCTCACTCATGCCCGTGCCCGTGTCGCTAACGGCCATCATCACATAATCCCCGGGCGTCAGGGATACTTTCCCCAGTTTACAGTACGCGGTATCCAGTTTCACGTTGGCGGTTTGGATGATGAGTTTACCCCCATTTGGCATGGCATCGCGGGCATTCACGGCCAGGTTGAGAATGATCTGTTCAATCTGGACAGGATCGGCCTGTACGTTCCCCAGTTTGGGCGCTGTGTTGGCCAAAAGCTCGATATCCTCTCCTATCAAACGTTTCAGCATTTTTTCGATATCCTTGATCACGACGTTGAGGTTTAGGGTTTTTGTAACCAATATTTGACGGCGGCTGAACGCGAGGAGTTGTTTGACGAGATCCACGGCACGTTGTCCGACCCGGGAAATGCTCTCGATGTCTTCCCGTAGTTTCAGCGGGTCATCTTTGGGAATCGTACTTAGGATCAGTTCACTGATCCCGAGTATGGCTGTCAGGATGTTGTTGAAATCGTGGGCGATTCCGCCGGCCAGCTGACCGACAACGGCCAGCCGTTCGGATTGAAGGAGTCTCTGGGTTCTTTCCTGAACTTTTTTCTCCAATTCGTTGGCGTGGTTCTTGATTTTTCGATGTGCCGACTGGAGACGGCGATGGGCATTCCACTGATTCTTACGGTGATGGAAGTTGAATTTACAGCTTACCACCGAGATAATGATCGTTGATATCATGAAAAAATTATTACTCACGAATATGTTGATTTCATTCGGCTGCAGGATGATAAAATTGGGAAGAAAATAAGTCAGCCACACGAGACTGAACATGCTGATACTTTCACGAAAATTCAGGGGGAACATGATGGCAAATCCCAGAATGGGCAAGTTGATGCCCGCATAATAGGGATCCTCGGGCCCTTGGTCGAGGCGGCACATCATGGCAATGGAGCCACAGACAGAGAGGGCCACGATGAGAGAGAGTATATAAGAGAACCTTTTACCCAAGGAACTTTTTGAAACGAAGTACACGGTACCGCATACAACCGTGACAAAGAGACGGAGTATCGCGAACGGCCAGATCATATGCGGCTTGGATACCAGGTCCAATAAGAAGAACAGAGGCACGAGAATGGAACACAATAACGATCCCAGCGTCACCGCACGAATAATTATCTTCTTGCGTTCTTTCTCGAATTGTGATGACAACGGGCTTGCTACGCCTGAACGTTGCTTTTTGTTCTTTAAATGTATCACGTATGTCACTTGGCCTTTTGTATCAATCCATCATGCATTCGATAGCGTTCATCGAATTATGCATTTTCTACAGTCGGGGCGGAGACTTTGATGGACATGTGATCGACGTCCACGATTTCATCCAGGGCCTGGACCAGTGTCTCTGCTTCGGGTCCCGTGGCTTGGCGGTTCCACATATGGAT
>CAZTKR010000373.1:0-3578 GCA_964614115.1 uncultured bacterium
TTGTCAGCGATCCCTGTATGCGCTCGACATGATGTTCTCTATCATCTGAGATGCCATACATGGACATGGAATCATAAAATCTGGAACGACACGTACCGACGCATCCGCCATCACAAAAACACACGGGCACATATTTGACGGACACCGGAACGACCTTGCATCATCGTCCTGCTGGGGAAAATATCCTCCCTCAATTAGTCTAGGATTAATGACATGATTTTCAATAAATTATAATAAATTAATCAAATGAAGTCAAGATAAATTTAACAGTAGAAAAATCTCTATCAATGAATAAAATAGGGAAATTCGATATTCATAGCTATAATTAATAGCTGAATAAACATATACTTACAGAATAAATAGGTTGACTGTTCGTTCCAAAACGGAACTAAAACACGACGTCGGGTTTATAATAGTGAGGTTCATATGATTGATGTTTTGTTTGATTCGAGGTAGGGATGATGGAAGACCGCATACTGAATGATAAAGAACGAAGAATGTTGCTTGCTGGCTTGGACGTGCTCAAGGATGTCGTGAAGCAGTATGATGGATTCTTATCGCCGGAAAACCGAACGGATATGTCGGAAGTGGACGAGCTTTACCAGAAAATACGGGATGCCGAGTTTGTAACTCTGGCCAATTAGATATGAATGTACATGGACTCTAAGGGAATGAACCATCATACGTCACAGCTAAAAATAAAGCCACGCAGGATTTGATTCCACGGTAAACGGTCTATATCTTGATGGTGGAACCGGTGTATTACCTCTCCTCCCTAAAAATAATGTTCGAAATATGACCCTCCTCCCCCCTTCTCACTCATTCCAAACCAATGTTGGTACTGCTTAGTATAATCGCCCAAGACGATTCATGCTTCTGTGCGATGATGTCTGCCTATTCGTATCGCAACGATTTGACAGGATTCGAGCGCGCGATTTTAACGGCATGGTAAGAAACCGTCAGCCAGGCGATGGCCAGTGCCAACAGCCCGGAAGCGATAAAAGGCCACACGCCGATGCTTGCTCGATAGGCAAATTCCCGCAGCCAACCGTTCATAATCATATAGGCTGCCGGCACGGCGATGACCAGAGAGACGACCACGAGCCGGCTGAACTCTTTGGAGAGCATGGTGACGATGCCTAGTACAGGAGCGCCAAGCACCTTCCGGACACCGATCTCTTTTGTCCTTTGCTCGGTCGTGAATGCAGACAGACCAAACAGACCGAGACAACCCACAAAAACCGCCAGGGTGGCAAAAATACCAAAAATCCGGCCGATCCTCTGCTCGGCTCGGTACATCGTATCGAATCGATCGTCCAGGAATGAATACTCGAACGGCTGCCCAGGAGCAAACGTGTTCCACGTCTCTTCGATAAATGCAATGGTCCCGGAAAGGTCGCTGGCTTTCAAGCGTAACGAAATCAACGATGTACTCTCATCCCTGAAAAGGGCCAGAGGTCGGATTTGATCTCTGAGTGATTCGTAGTGAAAATCTTTAACGACGCCGATCACGGTGAAAGTCGCGACTGTTGGGGGATTCATAGCCACATATAGCCCAATAGAATTCCCGATCGGATCTTCCCACCCGAAATGTTTCGATGCTGCTTCATTGATGATTACGGCAGTAGAATCAGTTAAGAAAGATCTCGAAAAATCTCTCCCTTTTACGATCTCCATCCCCAGTGTCTTGATATAATCGAAATCAACCCTCCATGCCTGAATCGGCGTCGATGTTCCTTGAACCCGTTTTCCTTCGGGAAAAACTGTCGTTACTAATCTATCTGATGTGACGGGAAGATAACCTGACACAGTGGCACTCACGATTTCCGGACGTTGCAGCAACGCATTCTTGAAAGATTCTACTTGCGATTGGAGTATAAAGGCATCGTGAAGAACCAACACATGTTCCCTATCGAAACCCAATTTTCGATTCTGCACATAATGCAACTGTTTAAAAACCACCAGCGTGCCGACAATCAACACGATAGACGTTGTGAACTGGAACACGACGAGTATCTGGCGTATAAAACGTCCTTTTCTTCCGGAACCGAATTTCTGTCTCAGCACGGTGACCGGCCGGAAAGAAGATAGAAACAGGGATGGATAACAACCCGCGATAAAGCCGACAAAGACAATGATGGCCAGCAACGAAACGATGAACATGGGTTGTGTTAAGGCGGATAACGACAACTCTTTTCCAGCTAGATTGTTGAAGTGTGGAAGCACGACTGCAACCAGTAGAACGGCGACTGCCAGTGCCAGAATACCCAGAACCACGGATTCGGTGAGGAATTGCCGAACGAGCTGGGAGCGCAATGAGCCCACAACTTTACGGATTCCGACCTCTCTGGCCCGATTCGCCGAACGTGCTGTCGAGAGATTCATAAAATTGATGCAGGCAATAACAAGTATAAAAAAGGCGATGGCAGAAAAAATATACACGTACCGGATGTCACTGTTGGGCTCCAGTTCACCTTCTAAGTCGGAGTGCAGATGAATCTTCGTCAAAGGCTGGAGATAATATTTTAAAGAATTACCCGTACCTCCCAATTCCTCGAAACTTTTCCCTAAAAACCGTTCGAATTCCGGACCGCAGTATTTTCTGACCATTTCAGGAAATTTGGCTTCCAATTCATCGGGATCCGCTCCTTCTTGCAGTAAGATGTACGTATTCAAATTCATGCTCAGCCATATGTCCGGAATGCGTGGTGCAACCGTGATCAGGGATGCAAAAAAGTCGTAGTGAAAATGACGGTTGCTGGGTATTTCTTCAAAAACACCCGTAACCTTGAAATCGTCTCGATTGTCCAGATTGAGGGTTTTTCCGATGGGCTCATCATTTCCAAAGTATTTACGTGCCATCGGCTCGCTGATGACCAGAGAAAAGGGTTCGCTGAGAACCTTCTCAGGGTCACCCTTCACCAGAGGGATCGCAAAAAATTCGAACACGTTGGGATCGGCAAACACGAACCGCGTTTCCTTGAATGTGGTCTCACCGTACCGAATGAACCAATTACCCGTTTTCATTAACCGCGTTGACTCCAACACCTCTGGATAGTCGTTCACCAGTGCTGCTCCGGTCGGAGAACCAACACTTGCCATGTTAAAACCGTTATCTCCCAACCGGCCTTCCACGGCTACACGATAGGTGCGGTGGGCATACTCAAGGTGACGGTCATAGCTTAATTCATGCAGCACGTACAGCACGATCAGAAGGCAGCAGGCTATACCAACCGCTAATCCGGCAATGTTGATGAACGAATAAAATTTGGTCTTGAAAAGATTCCTTAAGGCGATTTTCAGAAAACTTCGGAACATGACCACCCTCCAATATATTTTAGTACATAGGAATGACGGTATGGATTTCAACAGCATCATCCAGTACCACGCCTGTGCCTTGAACAGCCCCTCGCTCTTTTTTTTATACAGATAAGCTTCATTAAAATCACCGGACAATTCGGTTAAATCCTCATCATCCAGGGCGAGCCATAAAAATATCCGGCCCAGCAAGGGCATTTTATCACGCTTCCACATAGTCTTTGGCTCAATCGAAGGCAAGCTCAGAATCCGATGTCCAC
>CAZTKR010000374.1:0-3543 GCA_964614115.1 uncultured bacterium
ATGGTTCAGCTATGTCCTGCGAGAACTGACATATCACAACCTTGTAACAGGCTATATTTAAAATAACCTATTTAATAAGAATTTATTGAATTTTTTATTCTCGAACTACATTGATAAACACTTCCCGGCTGTTAAAGGCGCTGAAAATGCCCAGGCCGTTGTTGATGTTGGTCAGAGGTTCGTTGAGATCCCGGGAGTCCTGCTGACGCGAGGTGTACAGATCCGCGTATTCCTGATTCACGCGATAGACCCGGATGTTGTACCGTCCGTAATACGATACGGTTCTGAAATTGACCGAATATGAATTCTCGTTCGACGGTTCCGATATAAAGAATCGGCCCCGCATGCCGCCGCCAAACCCGCCCATGGATTCGATGGAATCAGGATTCGCATCCAGGTTCTCCATTACAACGAAAAATAATGCATCTTCATCTTCTTCCCAATCAACGGTGATCTGATGCCGATTCGAATCGAATTCAAACTCGAACATGTCTTCAAACGTCTCGAATTCCGGAATGTAAAGCGTGTTCCCGCTGGATCGGACATTGGCCGGCGGCTCGGGCACCTGGGTGCTGCCCGTTGCCGTATTGCCGTTATCCTCTACCACAATGTCAAATACATCATCGGTTTCAACGGTTAAATCGTATCCGGCATAATGATAGTAGCCGCCGTCCCCTTGGCTGGGCGCCAGATCGTAACGGATTCCTTCTTTCATCAGATAGACGACGGCGTCGGTGATGGGTGGTGCCGACGTCTCCTCTGTGCCCAATGGGAGGGTGCTGGTGATTTGTATGTCTGTCACGGGTTCATTGGCATAAAGGTAGCCACGGATGACGATCAGCTCGGCCTGGTTTTCCAGGGGCGATTCGGAATCACAACCGATGATGAACAGCAAACATATCGGAATGATAAATAACTTTTTCATCGTCCCCTCCTTACTTCAAATTAAACTGGACGTAGGCCGTGGGTGTGAAACCCAGCAGCACGGCATCGGTGACGGTAACCGGCGTGGTTTCCAGATTATACTCCCGATACCACACGTTTTTATGATTATAAACATTGAAAATGCTGAGGCCGACTTCCATGGCCCAAGATTCGGACTCGAACCGGCGGGACCCACTGAGATCCAGCCGCTGGTAATCCGGGAGGCGATTGGCGTTTTTGTCACTAACATGGATATAACTGTATACTTCCCCATCCAGCATGGGGATAAAGTACTGACTCTCAGGAGCGGTATACGCCTTGCCCGAGGCGAACACCCAGGTCGCCGCAAACGTCCATTTGCCGAGATTCAACCTGGACACGATGTTGATCTCATGCCTGCGGTCGAATTCGGACGGAAATGGCTCCCCGTTGTTGAAAGCCGGGAATTGATGATCCACCTTGCCCAGGGTGTATCCGATCCATCCAGACAGGGCACCCCGTTTCTTCTGAACCAAGAATTCCAGCCCCTTAGCCTCCCCGGAACCGAAGAAGAAAAAATCGGAATAGTCTGCAAAGCCCGTATACCGACGCGTGAACTCGATAAGGTTTCCCAACTTTTTCTGGTAGGCCTCGACGCCGAAATAGTAGTTGTCGTTTTCATAGCTTACGCCAAGAATGCGATGCTCGGCAAAACTGGGTTCGAGATTTTCATCGGAGAGGAGCCAGAAATCCCGGCTGCCTTCGGTGACGTTCTCGTTGACGATGCGGTTGACGAACTGATAATAATGTCCCCATGCGCCCTTGAAACGAAGACGGTCTTTGATGTTGTACGTCAGTGAGACGCGGGGCTCATAATACATCTGCTGGGTTTCCTGATAATGGGAGACCCGGATTCCCAGGGTCAATTCCAGGTCTTTGATCTTCCATCTATCCTGCAGATAGCCGGCCACCTGCCAGGCGCTGTTGGCCTGATCCATGAACGCGATGGTATCGTTCATGGTGGCCTTATAGCGCGAATCGAACTGGGAGATCCAGGTGCCCATTTTCAGCGCATGGGAAGGCGTCACATACCAATCCATATCCAGCCGATAAGTCATATCCTTGACCTCATTATCCTGAACCGACGCAAAGCCGAATCCCCTCCTAAGGGCCGTGCTGTCATTGGGCATTCTGGGTGTGTCCATGCTAGTGCTCCTGTCATACTCGCTGAAGTATTTAGAGTAGGCGACCAGGATATCGGTGTGGAAGCGACTGCTCCATTGACGCGACCACTTTCCACTGATCCCCAGATTGCCCCATTTGGTAAAATCCTTGATCTCCATGGTGGCACTTTCGCCCGTATCCGCGAATCGGAGGGGCATATCACTGTAATCCTGAGATTTGTCCAGATCGTCTTTGCCGCTGTAGAAACTGAGAGTGAAAATGTCCTTTGGTGATGCCGAGAGGGTCAGCTTGCTGTTCAGGTCATAGAAATAAAATGCAGGCTGAAATTCGGCCTGCTGCATGTCCCCGAATCGCTGGCCTCCCCGAACACCGGGACCGATGCTTCCCGATTCCTCCCCTGTCATCAGGCCGTATATGTCACTATACAATGAACTGCGAATGAAGTCGGTATAGGATCGGCGGGCTGTGAGCAGAAAAGTTCCCATTCCAAAGACCGGTAATTCCAAAGCTCCGTGAGCGCTCAGTAGATTGGCGCCTGTTCCGAATCGTAATCGGTTCTCATCTCCGGTCTTACCCGTCAGGTTAACAACACTAGAAATGCGGCCGCCATATTCGGCGGGGAATCCGCCCTTGAAGATCTGAATGTCCTTGATGGCATCTGCGTTGAAGGCGCTGAAAAAACCGAAGAAATGGTCCACATGGTATATGGTCATTCCGTCGAACAGGACCAGGTTCTGGTCGGGCGTGCCCCCTCGGACGTACAGACCCGACTCGCCGTCGCTGGCCCCGCTGATGCCTGGCAGGAGTTGGATGGCCCGGAACACATCCGCCTCGCCGATGCTGGGAAGGGTGGAGAGCTGTCTGGGCGACAACGTTATCAGACTCACTTCCTTGGTCGATGGAGCGAGGATTTCTGCCTGGGCCGTGATGGTGACGCCTTCCAACTCCAAGACTGTGGGCTCCATTTCGATGGTCAGATCAATCTCGTCCCCGGATTTGTTCTGCAGCGGGACAATGTGCGGGACGTATCCGATGTAGTTGATTGTCAGCGTGCATGGCCCCACGGGCACGTTGACCAGGACGAAATACCCGTCGGTATTGGTGGCCGTTCCCCAATGCGTACCTTTGATCATCACGTTGGCAAAGGGGAGGGCCTCTCCGCTGTGGGCGTCCTTCACTGTACCCTTGATATCATTGCCACCGGTTCTCTGTCCGATAAGAGGAACACTCATAACAAAAACCATCACAAACAGACAGGACAGGGATATGGATGGAAACCATTTTTTGCATAAATGCATATGACAGCCTCCTTATAATTCTTAGCGATATTTGTAAATATTATAAATCCTCACGTTTGGGCTGGTCAATAAGTATGAAAACATCTCTTAACCGCAAAGGATGTAATTTTTTAATAATTAAAAGGCTATTTCTTTGCATCTTTGATGAACCAAATTT
>CAZTKR010000375.1:0-3513 GCA_964614115.1 uncultured bacterium
TTCTGCAGAGTAGCCGTATCGTTGCAGACCCCGTATCAAGAGCCAATTCATGCTTATCCATACAAGTCCACGCCAGTAGTTCTTTGGCATGAATTCCGGTTCTTCCATCGATACGCTGCACAGGGGGTAGCCTTGCAGAAGCCAGTACGTCCGATGAGACGTCAGGTTTTGGATCATCCGGTCAGCCTGGTCTTGTGTAGGGATTCCCGCAAATAAGGGCATATAATTGCCGATGGCATCTTTGATGATGAAACGATGGGATTTGACGTCAAAATCGAAAAACCGTCCGCACTCATCATCCCACAGCTTCGTCCGAATACCTTTCTCCATCGACTCGATCCACGTACGAATCTCCTCGGTGTCTTCCCCCAAAACATCGGCTATTTTCTCGAGACAAACATGGGACTCAAATAACAAACTGTTGAATAGCACCGGCTGTACGATAAACGAAGTTCCTCTCCAGATCATATTCTCATCGTATTCTGCCTTGCGGAATACATCCACTAAGTACGTATAACGCTCGTAGTCTTCATCACTGGGTCGCTGGTCAGCATCCACGATGCAACGATCGACCCTCATGTATTCAGGTTTATGCTTCATCTCAACGTGACTCAGGATCGTATCCCACGTGGGCGCGTTGTCCTGACCGCTCTCCCAGGGGTGGATGATATAAGCCAGGCCTTCCTTGTCTGGGTCTCGGACCGTATGAAAATACGCATGGTACTGCTTCAATCGGGGAAAAACCGTGCGCAGGAAATCGATGGATCGGGATTTGTCCTTAGAATTCCGATAGATGGCAGACACAGCCGTCGATAGCACAGGCGGCTGCGTGATGCCCGATGTTGGCACATCGTCCGGGGAGTCAGGACTTATTGAAACATCCCAAAAATCGGCGTTGGGATGGTACCCCTCGCTTTCAGAATCGAAGACGATGTGGGGGATCATCCCGTTTTTCCATTGTCCGCGTAAGAGCGACAGGATCTCCTGCTGTGCGCGCTGCTGGTCGATGTGAGACCACCCGATGGCAGCGAACGCCGAGTCCCAATTCCACTGGTGGGGATACAATCTCGGAGCAGGCTTGGTGTAACACCCCGTATCGTTCGCCCTCAGCACATCCACGGCTCTCTTCCTGAGGTCCGATATGGCCTCGCTGCTCATCAATGGCGTAACCTCTGCCTACGGAGACGGAACCAGCCGATCTTATGGAGGATAAGGAAGACGTCCCTCATTTCATCATCAACAGCTTCCGGCTGGATGAAAACTTTCCAGCCTTCATCACACAAAAATAAATGCCCGTCGGAACCGAATGCCCCCTTTCATCTTTACCGTCCCAAACGATTCGATGCAGACCCTGGTTCACCTGGCCATCGACGAGTGTTGTCACCTTCCGACTCATGACGTTGAAAAGTTCGATCAGGACAGGGCCGGTACAGTCTATTCGATACATGATCTCCGTCTGTCTATTGAAGGGATTCGGATGATTCTGATACAGCAGGCACACATCAGGCTGTAATTTGGATGGCTGTTGCGGGATTCCCGTATCTTCGTCGTATATATTCTGGATTTCCTGCAATGACAATGCATACGAGTAGATGCGAACCTCGTCCAGCACGCCCTTAAAATTGTACGAAGCATTCGTCGGCAGCACCTGGCCGATGGTCAGGTCGATGGGTGTCGTCAAGATCAACCCAGACCAGGTGGACGCAGCATCCAGCTCTCCATTCACGTAGATCGCGATATTCGTCCCATCATACAGGACGGTTATGTTGTAGAAAACGTCTTGAATAAACCGGGTCTGGGAATCCAAATCTTTGATGCCGTCGTCCGTCTTGATAGTCCACCGGATTCGTTTATCCGACGAGGGGAGCACCGATACTTTCCACCGGTTCTCCCAATTACCGTGGGAGATGGGATAAGCTTCTCGGTCGAAGAACTGCCCGATCTTCATCCAGAAGCTGACGGAGATGGCTTCCCGAAAGTTCAGGAAGGGATGACTTGGAATCCGGATAACATCATTGCTCCCGTCGAAGAAGTAAGCGTGGTCGATGTTACTGAAACGATCTTCCGTGAGCGCAGCTCCTGATACGATGCCATGATGACCGTAACCGCTGGCATCATCAGCATTCCCTGTAAAAGGATAGGTGGCCACAGGAATGCCCATCCCGATGTTGGAGAAATCCTGGACAACGACGCAGGTACTGTCCGTCACGTGAGCACCGTGCCCATCGTCTACGGTGCAGGCGATGAAATACAATCCCTGCAAGGTCGGAGCGTTCCACGTGACCGTCGAACCGCTTCCGCTAAACGACCCGACCGGCGCGTTCCACGAGTATGTAAGATCGTCGTCATCGGGATCCGAGGCCGTGCACGTGAGTTGCACGCTGCCGCCCAGATCCACGTTTCGAGGATCGGCGGTCATGCGTTCTATCTTAGGTGTGCGGTTAATGGTCTCCAATACGTCAATAAACACGTCTGCAGAATCGGTTCCACCCCGACCATCATTCACGACACACGCAATACGAAAACTTCCTGCCGAATTGGGTGCTGTCCATACCGCGCTGGCATCCTGCAGTTGGAGCATCCCCCCCGATGCTGTCCAGGTATACGACAAACCATCTTCGTCACGATCCACAGCGGTGCAGTAAATTGTCGTGCTTTGGCCCATCAGCAGCGTGTCTCCAAATGCCGCCAGACTCTTTATACGCGGCGGATGATTGAAAACCGTCTGCCCGGCTCGAAAGTCCACCACAACACCATCTATCAACAGTCGGTCTAAATCGTAAGTGGCGACACCGCCCGCCGGAGTAACGACGATCAAAACAGCAGCATCGGCAGAAATCACCAGCGATGTCTCTCCGGTAACGCCGGTATTGACAAAGGTATTCGACACTGCATCGTAAAGGTCGTGCATCCCCCCACTCACATCGATTTGAACAGTCTGATCCGCATCGTATGGATTAAAGTAGAGATACGTGGGATAAGCCTCCCCGTGGAAATAGTCGGTCTTCAGCACATCGAGCTTGAGCACACCCTCCACATCGGTCGTATCGATGATCCCCCCCAGGATTCCCACGTGGGATGATCCATAAAGAGCCAGATTTGTGGCGCCCCAACCGTGCCGCATAAAATCGCCCGTTGCGTAGGGTCTTGTGTTTCCACCCAGAGAGACTTCTCTCAGCGCTTCGTAAGCAATACAGGAATTCGGGTCGAACTGTTGGACCCAAGCTTCGTTATCCTGATGTGTATCGGGAAGGAATTCTGAATAGAACAATCGAGAAGCGTTTGCCGCATTCAGCACCCACTTACCTACGGCCCGGGCAAAACGGTCGTCATACCGGACCATGGGAACCAGGGCGCCCACCTGTTCGAACGTATTCATAGCAAAGGCATAGCCCGAGAACTCGGCCTCGCCCACCAGTCCGTCACAGTCATACCCACCCCAATTGCCCAGCGTCACACCCCAATCCCGCACATTATTCTCAGGATCGAAGCACCAGTTCACGATTTTCCCGA
>CAZTKR010000376.1:0-3513 GCA_964614115.1 uncultured bacterium
ATCTGAATGCTGAGGAGATGAATGATGATCCGCAAATCGGAAGACCTATTGAAAGAATCATCCGCGAAAAAGAAGGGCTTTAAATCGAGGAATATGGGAGAACGCGAACAGCCGTTCCGTATCACTCTTTTAGTCGTTCAATGGCCTCCGATGCAGCCGCTACGTACCGGTTTACCCTGGAGCTATCGACGGAGGACGTTTTCGCCCGCTCCAGCACTTGCCTGTAGGCATCGATGGCACGTCCCGATTCATCGATGGCTTCGAACGATCTGCCCAGGTACAAATGAATTTCCCCGCCAGCGTCCACGGCCTGGTACCGTTCCAGAATCTTGTGCAGCTTAACGATGGCATTGGGATAGTACGCTTGCTCGTAGAGTGCCCGGGCTCCGTTGACTTCGTACCGCCATACATCCGACGCAGCAGCCTTATCCTCGGCCTCTGTTTCAACGCCTTTCCGCTCTGCCCGGACCACACCGATGTTTTCGATGCGCAATTTCGATTCGCCCGTGGGTCGTTCGATATTCTTGAGTTTCTGAGACATCAAATACAGGAACAGTTCTCGCTCTGTGATTTTTCTCAGGTCGCCGATGTCGAGAATGGAGTTGCCACCCAGAGTAAACAGCCGTTCTCCGTCGATGACCAGCACGACTTCCGAAACCTCTCCCGTGAGAATCGAATCGATATCTTCCAGGAGCATGCCCGTACCCACGGGTTGCCAGGCTTCCTCCAGGCCCCGGCGCACTTTCACATCACCCTTGAAGTTCCTGATTCTAACGTCGGTCGTTGGATGCGTGATCTGAAAACAGAGCAGAGAAACGATCATCAAAAACGGTTTATTCTGCATAGTTTACTACCTCCCATTCCATATCGATAATCTTCATCCAACCCTCGGCCAAACCATGTCTCAACTCGCCATCCTGAAGATATTGCAAAGCACCCGACGCCCAGGCCTCCTCAAACCCGGCTTCAATCAACGTGGTCTCCACGGGAATCCAGACCGAACTCTGTCCCGAAGAGCTCTGTCGAAGCACGAAGCGTTTCTCGTTGGTGCTGATGAGCCCACTCTGCTCTGGCTTCAGCCCCGTGTCGAACATCAGATACACATGGGCCAATTCTTTGGCCGGATCATGGACGTCCACGAAAGCCGTCTTGATGCCCGCACTCTCCAAAAGGGAGGCATAGAACACGACCAGATCGTCGCAGTCGCCCGTCCGAAGCTCTTGCGTCTCTGAGGCGAACTGGACACGGTCGTCCTGGTGAAAGGGAATGTTCGGATCGCTGTGGTACCGTATTTCCAATTTGCCCAGTTCGTTGTAAAGATCCCTGGCGATAGAAAAAGAGCGTAGAGGCCCCGCACTGTCTTCCTCTTCGATAGTCCGACTGGCGACACTGCGGCTGATCTCCAGCACGTTATCATCGTCTGGCGTGAGGAAAAAACCCAGCTTGTTGATCTCTCCGTTCCAGGCGTTTCGGTCGTGAATCATCACCGGAGCACTCAACGTTCGAGTATGCGTCGCACCGGCCTTGGCCTCGATTTCCAGGTCGATCACGGCAGGTACGCGCTGGGTTGCATTCAAGAGCTTCGACCCAAACAGCGCATGCACAGGAATATCCTTGGTTTCACCGGGCCCGATAGGAATAGTACCACTCTCCTGGGCACGCTCTGAGTAGCCTTCGATGTTCGACCGCAGGTTCACTTCGATGGGATAATCGACCGTGTTTTTCACGGCCACCAAGGCCAACGGATACGTGTTATAGAACTGATAATAAGCTGGGTAGATGTCTTTCACGACAACCCGGACATCTTCGACATGGAATATTTCTCGCCTCTTTCCCCACATAAAAAAGAAACCGAAACCAAACTCGAGGCCGGTGTAGTTTCGTGCGGGTGTATTGCTCAAATCCACAAAATGATATTTCATGTCGCAGTTGAGTCCAAACCAGCTCATCAATACCACGTTGATTCCACCGTTGATGTAGGCCCCGTATCGTCCGTCTGTCTCTGTGATGACGTTATTACTAACCAATGAATGAACGACCCAATACGCGCCGACACCCGCCCCGACATAAGGCTGGTATGAGCTTCCGTATTTCGTAGAGAGCAGATCATAACGCACTCCGAAGAGCAACGGTGTCACAACGGTAGACTCGACATCGCCCCCACCGATCTTCGAGTCGGCCACACCACCCAGGCTCGTCTCCAGGAACAGTTTATCGCTGACACGTGAAAAAAAGTAGAGTGAGCCGAAAAACCCTGTACTGACCACGTATCCTGGAGGATAGAGCTCCGTTGCCGATTTTTTCGTCGACCAGAGACCCCATCGTACGCCCAGACCCGAAGACCGGGGTATCCCCTGAGGAAAAAGATTCGCGACGAGAACGAGATTGATTAAAACAATAAATGCCTTTTTCATACGATAAATCCGATTTTTTTTATCTATTCAGTAATACGTACGAACACCTTTTTACCTTATGCACTTTTACTAAGGACTCGGCGGTTGATACCGCCCCCACAAAAAACTAAATCCAAATCCAACCTCCAAGCCGCTGTAATCGTGATTCGGATCGAAATTGATGCAGTGCAATTTCATATCCCAATTCAGTGCAAACCAGGAAGCCAGATGAAAATAAATCCCGCCTCCGACAAAGAATCCCATATGCATTTTAGAGTGGATCGTCACCTCCGAACTTGCCATATCCGGCTCGATTACTCGCACACGATTCAACCAGTATGGCCCGCCGCCCGCTGCCACATAGGGCTGCAAAGAACTGGAATTGGAAGCGGGTAGCACGTTGTAGCGCAATCCTAGGAGTACGGGTATTAAGCCTGAAACATCGACCTCGTCGCCCGATAGCGTATAGTGATCTATTCCAACCTGACCCACGGCTCCGAGATGCAGCTCCACAAACGCCCTGTCCATTACGCGCGAATAAAAACAGAGCCATCCGCCCCCATGCCCCGTACCCACCTCCTCGTGGTCCCAGTCATTCCTGATAACAATCAAGGCTTCATCGTCGTTCACATCCCAAAAAGTCCCCCGGAGCACCACACCCGAAGAGCGCATGACGGACTGACCATATAGTGTACCGCCAGAATCGAAAATAGTTGCCAGCAGAATGAATACAAATGGCATTACCTTTCTAATCATCTTGACACCTCATCTTCTTAGTTGATCTCAACGTCTGTGAGGGGAAAAAGCAATCGGAATGCCAGAAAATACGAGTCGATTATAAAAATGTGTAAGCATATATTTAACAGGATATTGGAGGACATCAAAAGAACGCAGAACGATGTTTAATCGAAAGAGGTAATAGCGGAATCGCGGAATATTTCCGCAGTCATACCACCCGTTCATCAGGAATCAGTGTATCTCAGTATAATGATTTAAAACATTATCGAGGTAGGGATGATACTTCTTGGGAAGCCCCTGATAGCAGGATAACGACGAAGGGGATGAGGATAACCGTGTACCCCCCGGCTTCAGGAAAGGCTGGAGATTATGCAGGTAGCCT
>CAZTKR010000377.1:0-3507 GCA_964614115.1 uncultured bacterium
GAAAGGCTTTCTGTGTGTCTTTGAGAGGGTCGCCTTTAGGTTGACCGTCCTCTCCGCCTTCGCCATCGATAGTTCCCTCGTGGCCGGGAGTCTCCGGATCGGGGCTTTTGCCGTCGGGTTTGGTAGTAGACTCTTCGTCTCCCGTTTTTTTGGTCGACTCATCGCCTGCCTCGCCATCCGGCTCGGCTTGGACACGCTGGATAGTTCCGTCGTCACCGACATTCAGGGAGTCCAGCGTCTCGTTGTCCAGGTCGTGCAGGTTCTTACCTTCGAGGCCTTCATCGCCAGTAGTTCCGTTTTCGGAGCCGGCGCTATTGCCATCTTTACTCATAAGGTGTTCCTCCTTTGCGAGTCCGCTACGGGATAGTTCGCATGTGTGTTCGTGCATCTCCTTTTTACCTCTCTCCCCCGGACTCGGGAGAGCCGAGGGAGAGAGAGGAGGAGATAGAGATAAAACAGACTACTTGTTAGGTGTGCTCAACACCTCCTTTCCATCGGCTGACTCCAGGGCCAGCTGTTGGTTTGCTCCTTGCATGATATTTTGAATGTCCTGATAGGCTGATAGCTTCTCCTGTTCGGCCAGCTGAATGCCCATCGCTTCTTCGATCCTGGCAATCAGCTTCTCGACTCCGTCGATGGGCGCGTTCTCCAGCCAGAACCGGGGATCCACGGCCATGGGTCCCCAGAGCTCGGCCACCATTTTCACGAGCTCCGTCTTTTCCATGAACTTCAGGGTCCTGACCATGGGATTCCGCTCCTCCGTGGACGGGAAGACGTGGTACTCGCCCACCGTGATGTCGTTGATGATCCGGTCGCCGATCTGCATGTTGATGGCAACCTCCATAGGATCGCCCGGGGCCGGATTCACGATCGGGAAAAACTTCTCTTGCGTGTAGAACTTCTGCATAAACTTGATTCTGCGGTTGATCACGTGGGCCTGGAGGCGCTTGATGTTCCGGTCCACGGGTACAAAACTCTTGGACGCTTCCATCACGCGCTGCGCGAACAGGCTGGCGTTCTCCTGGGCCGTCTGATTCAATCCCTTCAAATTCTCCGTGATCCCGTTAATCCGGTCAAAAAGCTCGTGGCTTGTATCGGATAAGCGCTCATTTGCGATGGGATGTCTCGGCGGGTCCAGGCGATTGTAAACACTGCTGATGTCCGAGCCTTCGTCCACCTCCACGATCAGCCCGGGCGCACTTCCGTGCTTCTTCACATCGCTGTAATTCAAAATCTTGCTGGGTTTCAGGATGGTCTGGGTGTTGGCCGATTTGTTGACGATGTCGGTATGGCGGTTGCGATTATCGTTGAAATCTTCCTGCGGACCCATGCAGTTCTTCATCATCCCATAATGATCGATGGTTCTCTTGCCGTAGGTGTAGGCATGGAAAAGAGCGTAGTCAAAATGACGATCCTGAATATCCGCATCTTTCTTCTGCAGGAAGAAATGCAGACCAGGAATGACGCATGAAATTGAAATCATCTCGGCCGTGTTGGTGGGCACGATATGCAGGTGAGGATTAGCCCTGATGAACACATCCCTGCGCTTTCCTTCCAGGGTGATGATCTGGGATTCGTTTAAGATGGGATCGTAGGCCACTTCTGCCGACCGGTCATACTCGCGATCGTGGAATTCTACAACGCGGTACTTGCCGTTCCGTTGGTCTGCAAATTCCTTGTGGCAGAGAAGGCCAGTTGTGAATTCGTCCTGGGCATCCCAGTACGCCGAATCTTCCCTGTCCTTGATGATCTTCTTCAGCTCCGACTTCCAGTGCGGCCACAGCGAGAAAATCTGATCCACGGTCATCCAGTTGGACCGTATCTCGTACTGGGCATCTCTCTGGAAATCTGCGATGGTTCTGGAGTCGAACATGAACTGGAACTCGTCCACGTTTGTCGTCAGGATGGAACCGTCCAGTTCGCGCTCGTTCGAATGCCGGGTGTACAGCACACCGCGCTTGATCAGGCCGGCCAGGATCGTCTTTCCCATTTCGTCCTTATATTCCGTATTGATCAGCTCGGAATCGATGGCACGCTGTAAGATGTCCGCTATCTTCGACGAACCACCATGCCGGGCATAGATTCGGTCCTTGGCCTGGTTGAGTAGGAAGTCTCCGAGAGCACGGTTGAACGTGGGGAAAATCAAGTTCCAGACGCGCGTGGGACGTCTCTGAGCCTCGTACCAGGCTATCTGGCTCGGGGTGTATTGCTCGCCTGCCAGCCATTTGTAGCCTTTCTCGTAGGCGTCAAACTCTGGTTGAAAGACATTCCATTCATTCAGGAAAACGCGGGATACGCGTCTTACGATATCATTGCGTTCGGTAAGCGAAGGTAGGGCCATATAGAAAACCCCTCTTGATTGCCTTAGTCGTCCTCCGCGCTTAGATAAGCTATATGTTGTAAAAAGTCAAGAGGGGTGGTGCATATATAGCACTTTTTTTTCAAAATGTGCACATATAGCACTTTTTTTTATTTTTGATCGTTTAAGTCGGATAAATCGGCATAATGTCGTGTCTCCTCGCGTTCTGTGGTCAACCATATCCGGCCGCATTTCAGGCATTCCCTATGGCGCCTGATCGCATAGCCATCGTAGATTCTTTTCGTTCTGATGACCCTCGACCTTTCAGAGCCACACCTGGCACACTTCATGGTGCTTATCCTTTCTGGGCCTTCTCTGTTTGCGCTTCGTAAAACGAAACGCATTTGGAAAGATAGCCCTCGATCAGAGCAACGGCCTTTTTCCGGTAACGTCGTTTTTCGAACCGCGTAAGCTTCCTTCGGGGAATCTCAACGGTGCCACTCGCGATCTTATTGTTCTTCTGATCGAAAAGACGCGCCAGCAGGAAGTATCTGCTCTTGCCGGCGCCCGAGAATTTATCCAGGTAAATGATGCGTTCTTTAATTTTCATACCGGTACCTCCATTCTTCTTCGTCTACAAAGAAGGGATAATTTTTATAGGCATCCTTTCGCTCCCAATAGATAATCAAAGAAAGGTTTAACGTCCTAAAAATAAGTAAACGCACAAAATCCTGGTCGTATGTGAGTAAGTGCGCCTCTAACAGACATAGTCTACGCGTCCAACCAATATCCACAAGTAATCGGCCTATCCAGACCGCCATTGAGCGTCGAGCGAAATCCACTAACATTTTTTCTCCAGCCGTTCAATCCTCACGCTGACCATGCCCTCTTTCTGCATCCGGTCCAGCTTGCCCCTGGCCTCCTGTTCACTGCAACGCTCTGCGGTCGATCGGTCGTCCGTCCATCCGCATCCATTCCAGTATTTCTTGTTTCCGTCAAAAGTGCCAGCGATTAAAAACTTAGGCATAATGCACTCCTATCGATTATTACCCCTTCCTCCGCCAGATAAAATCCGATACACTCTCCGGGGCCACGCCGTCCACGCCCAGCTGCTCCACGACCACCGATCGCAACGCCGACGTCAGACCGTCCGGATAAATCCGGAGCACGTGATGGCCCTCCAGCACGTCCAGGTCGACCTGGCACTC
>CAZTKR010000378.1:0-3475 GCA_964614115.1 uncultured bacterium
ATCGGTCTGCTCTGGGAGGGAGTATTTCTTTTGACGGCATAATCACAACTGTGATTATGCCGTTTTCATTTTCGACGGTTTAACGGCTTTCCAAGTAATTATCGCACGTCTTGATAAATCCATAAGAATCAATATCGAATATATAGTATCTGCCTCGATTTACACGCATGTCCCAAGAGACCCTAAGAGTACTTGCGATACCAGAGCAACATTATCAGATGTACTGTATCAGACGATTTTTTTCTGAACTTCCCGACCCGAAATTGGTGAAGGATTTCTTTTCAGTCGTCCTATCAAAGATGATGAACGGGTGGGATTATTGTCGAGCGAGAGGTATCGGCATTTTTAGTAAAACGGAATTTTAGCTTGACATTCTCAAATTATTTTGCTATGCTTTTTCAGATATTCTATTTTCGAGCACATGAAAAATTCTCTGGGAGGGTAAATGAACGAAGACGGCATAGCCGGGTATGTGATTATGTCGTTTTTATGTTTTGCCAGAATAGGGAATCTCGAGTATCTCGGTAGCCTTATTTATCACTCCGAAATACATATCAACCAGTATACTTAATTTCAAGAATTAATCTACTAAATATCACAAATGCAGGGGATTGATATCTTTTTCTATTAATAAGGGACGTATCTTTAAAATCATACTGGGAGGACCGATCGATGAAAACGTCAAAAATCCAAGATCACCGTCAGCGTGCCGTCACCTGGATGCTGGTCGTCGTAGTCGCTTTTGGACTTTTTACCGCAGAATCGGTACGGGCTCAAGACGTCGATTTTTCTGCCGACGTGACAACGGGGTATCCTGTACTGACGGTGACATTCACCGCTGCCCCAGCGCCGGGTTGGAGTCCTCCGAATTGGGGTTTTCCAGGCGGATCACCATCGTCTGCTTCAGGGGCTGAAGTCGTCGTTGTGAATTACGTCAATCCCGGTACTTTCAACGTGAGCATGAGCAGGATGCCTCCCATGGGAGGAAATCCAGTCGTGAGGATCAAGAATAATTATATTACCGTACTCACACCAGACAAAGATTATGGAGACGCTCCCGATGATCCGGCGGGTAGTATGAATTATCGTACCCTCCGATCCAGCGGTGGAGCGAGTCATCGTGTGAATTCGAATATACATCTGGGCGCGCTCATAGATATCGAAGCCGATGGACAGCCCAGTTCGGATGCCCTGGGCGATGATAATAACGGTCCGCCGGGTGCCATCGCGGACGATGAAGACGGCGTCGATATAACGACGTTGGTATCCGATGCTGTGAATACCATCCATGTATCTGCCGTCGGCAGGGGATACTTGAACGCCTGGGTCGATTATAATATCGATGGAGATTGGGAGGATACCGGTGAGCAGGTGTTCGTGGATGAACCCCTGATCACTGGGGATTATTGGATGACTATTCATGTGGATCCATCGGTGGCGGAGGTCGTGCCGGGAATGACGTATGCACGATTCCGGTTCAGTTCGCAATCGGGTATCCCGTACTACGAATTGGCACGTGATGGTGAGGTAGAAGACTATCAAATAGAGATCGTGCCAGGGGATACCCTGGATTTCGGGGATGCACCCGATGAACCGAATGTGTTTCAGTACTGTACTTATCTGGCTAACGATGGTGCCCGCCATCCCATCAGCGATGCGTTCTACCTGGGCATAAAACCAGATGACGAGACCGATGGACAACCCGATGCCGATGCCACGGGTGATGATCTGAACGGTGTGGACGACGAGGACGGCGTGATCATTCCTACACTCGTGCCTGGTACGACGGTCGATCTCACCGTGAATGCTACTGGGGCAGCTTTCCTGCATGGATGGGTGGATTTCAACAGGAATGGATTATGGGATGAACCGGCAGAGAAGGTTGTCTTTCAGATGTTAAGCGATGGTGCGAATACGGTATCCCTGCCAGTACCTCCAACAGCAGCCCTGGGAACGACCTTTGCCCGATTCCGCTACAGCATGGATCGAATGCTGAGATACGATGGCATGGGTTCACCGGGTGAAGTAGAGGATTATAAAGTAGAAATCGCTGAGAGCGACACACTCGATTTCGGGGATGCTCCCGATGATGGGACGTATCATTATATGACTTTACTGCCCATGGGAGCCTACCATAGAGTAAACGATGAAATCTATTTAGGCACACCGGACAATCGGCCTGACGCTGAGGCCGACGGTCAACCTTCACCAGGTGCGAACGGAGACGATCTGGCGGATGACGACGACGAGGACGGCGTGGATATTCCACCCCTGGTACCAGGAGAGACGGCCTTTATCCATGTCCGTGTGGTCGGTCAGGGCACCCTTCGCGGCTGGTTCGACTGGAATGCCAATGGACTTTGGGACGATCCTCCCAATTCCCTCGACCCTCCTGACGATCCGTTTATGCGGGTTGACTTGGGTACTGGGGATTATACGTTGGCCGTGGATGTACCAAGTGATGCCGTAATCGGACAAACGTATGTGCGTTTCCGCTACTCCAAAGACAGATTACTCTATGCCAAGGGGCCCGGTGGTGATGGCGAAGTGGAAGACTATCTTATCACCATCGTTACAGGAGAACTCGACTTTGGCGATGTGCCGGATAGTTATGCCACTACCCTTGCTTCGGATGGCGCCCGTCATCCCGTCAGTCGGGAAGTCTGCTTGGGAACGCTCTTGACCGACGACGAGGCGGATGGCCAGCCTACGGCGGGTGCGGACGGGGATGATACCAACGATACCGATGATGAGGATGGCGTCGAGTTTCTGGATCCGTTTATTCCAACTCAACCAGCCATTATCCGTGTGACGATGAATGGAAAGGGTATGCTATACGCCTGGATCGATTGGGATGGGAACGGCAACTTTGTCGGTGAGTTGGTGATTAGCTATTATAACGGTGGGGGCACCCATACACAGGATTTTTCGGTGAATGTACCGGCTTTGGCTGTCGAAGGCGATACGTACGCACGGTTCCGGTTTGCCCATGATAAAGGGTATGATTATTTCGGTCTGGCCGGTCCGGGAGAGGTCGAAGATTATTTGATCACCATTGTACCTGGAGACACGCTGGATTGGGGCGATGCACCCGATGATGCCTCCCTCCATTTCCGCACGCTCTCCACTCATGACGGAGCACGGCATCCCATCAGCGATGGCATCCATCTCGGCAGTAAACCCGACGGGGAACCAGATGGGCAGCCGACGGCCAATGCGGCGGGAGATGATATGGCCGGGATCGATGACGAGGACGGTGTCTCGATTCCGACATTGATGCCCGGTGGAACGTATACGATCACAGTGACCACGCACCATATCACGGATGTGCATGCGTACCTTCACGGATGGATCGATTTTAATGGAAACGCCAATTGGGACGATGCGGGTGAGAAGGTTTTCGATGGTGTTCTCTTGGGCCCCGGAACCCACAGCCTTGCTGTGACTGTACCAAATAACGCTGCTGTAGGACTGA
>CAZTKR010000379.1:0-3466 GCA_964614115.1 uncultured bacterium
TCGGCGCATTTCAGGGAGCCTGCTACGCTTCGGAAGGACTGTACCGTCCTTTCATCGACTGTATCATGTTCTCCAGGACCCTGGACGGATTCTGCCCCGTATGCCAGAAGGCCATCGAAAACGTCATCGATTTTTACACAAAGGAGTAACCGGGAGACGCGATGAACAATCATCATGTGAAAATATTGAGGTAATTCGTTCACAGAAAAATGAAGTCAACGATGATACCATCACCCTATACCATGTTTGATACGAACGTATCGACTTTATAAAGGAGCCCTTCATGACATCACAAGAACTCATACAACTGGAAGATCAGTACGGCGCACATAATTACCATCCTCTGAATGTTATTCTCACCAAAGGCGAAGGCATCTGGGTCTGGGACATCGAGGGCCAGAAGTACCTGGATTTTCTCAGCGCTTATTCTTCGGTCAACCAGGGGCACTGTCATCCCCGCATCCAGAAAAAACTCATCGAACAGGTGAAAAAGCTGACCATCACATCCCGGGCCTTCCGGAATGACCAGCTTGCCCTACTCTGCAAAGAGGTCTGTGAACTGGCCGGCATGGAAATGATGCTCCCCATGAACAGCGGCGCCGAGGCCGTGGAGACCGCCATCAAGACTGTACGGAAATGGGGCTATACAATAAAAGGCGTTAAAAAGGACAAGGCCGAGATCGTCATCTGTGCAGGCAACTTCCACGGACGCACCACGACCATCGTCGGTTTTTCCACAGAGCAACTCTACAATGAATTCTTCGGCCCCTTCACGCCCGGATTTAAAACCATTCCTTTCGGCGATACGCGCGCCCTGGAGAAAGCCATCAATAAAAACACCGTGGCGTTCCTGGTGGAGCCCATTCAAGCCGAGGGCGGCGTTCTGATTCCTCCGGATGGTTACCTGAAAGAATGTGCCGATATCTGCAAGAAGAACAACGTGCTGTTGGTTCTAGACGAAATACAAACCGGGCTGGGACGCTGCGGCAAGCTGTTTGCCTGCCTGCACGAAGACGTTCAGCCCGATGTATTCATCCTCGGTAAGGCCCTTTCAGGCGGCTTCTACCCGGTGTCGGCCGTGGTTTCCACCCAGGAAATCATGGGTGTGTTCACCCCCGGCGAACACGGTTCCACCTTTGCCGGCAATCCCCTGGCCTGTGCCATCGCCCGGGAAGCCCTCAAAGTGATCCTGGAAGAAAAACTGGTAGAGAACTCCGCCGAACTGGGGGAATACTTCATGGGCCGACTTCGTTCCATCAACAGCAAGCACATCAAGGAAGTCCGGGGCAAGGGCCTGCTCATCGGCGTGGAGCTCAAGAAAGAAGCCGGAGGCGCCCGGCGATTCTGCGAAGCGTTGATGGAAGAGGGCCTGCTCTGCAAAGAGACTCACGAGGATACCATTCGCTTCGCTCCACCCCTGGTCATCAAGAAAAAGGATATCGACTGGGCATTCGAGCGGGTGAAGAAGGTGCTGGAGACTTTGGATTAAAACGCCAGGCATAGTATGAAGTCCACGATTCTCATCGTGGGCTTTTTACACCCTGCTGCACTCTCATCCTGCAGAACACTCGCAGCTCTCTTTTGGTTTATACATGCGGGTGTGCCCCAAACGAACAGCCATGCTTCATGAACACGACACCTTGAACGAGGCCTCGACAGCGATCCGCCGCGAGGAACGTCTATAGGAAAACGATGGAATACGCATGGATGACGAGAGATCTTGAATCCTGAGACGGATAAGCAGTGTACCCATGTGGCCAACAACTTGTTTCGTTTGACACACCGCTTCCCTGAAAGAAAGCAAATACCATGTTTTTAAATATTGCAGGAATTTGACGAGCATCATTCATGGATGATCTCCATAAAAGAGCGCTGTCCCTGGAATACGTCACCGTCGGTTACAACATCGTAGAAGCCATTGCATCCATAATGGCCGGCCGGATTGCCGGGAGTATCGCTCTCGTGGGATTCGGACTCGACAGTATCGTGGAATCCCTTTCGGGCTTCGTACTCATCTGGCGACTGAAAATACATGGCACCGTTTCCCGGGAGGAAGAAGAGAAGATCGAGAAGCAGGCTTCTCGATTCGTGGGCATCACATTCTTCGTCCTGGGAGCCTATGTCCTGTTGGAATCAGCGAAAAAAATCGTGCTTCGTGAGATTCCCGATCCATCGCTTTTCGGCATCATCATCGCCCTGGTATCGCTCATCATCATGCCGCTCTTGGCATCGGCCAAGCACCGAATCGGAAAGCAACTGGGCATGGCGTCTCTCGTTGCCGATTCCAAAGAAACCTTCGTCTGCGCGGTTCTCTCGGCAGCCCTGCTCATCGGTCTGCTGACACATTATTTCTTCCGTTTCTGGCTCTCCGATCCCATCGTGGGTCTTCTCATCGTCGTGTTCCTGTTCAGGGAAGGCTACGAACTGATTTTTAGCGAGGAGTAAATCCGTGTAAGAATCCTCTACCGATGGACGGATCATGGGCCACTTTGGAATCGTTGTTCGTTGATGTAGGAGGAGTATTCATATCGTAAAAAGCGCTTTCTGGATGCTCAAACAGTGTTTCGATACACATTTTATCTTGATTTTTATGAAAAATCTCCAGAAATTCTATCGCGAACAAAAGACTCGCAGAAACGCCTGATGAATCGCACCCGATGACCGGGATGTACATACCGTCAATCCCGCAGGAAAGAAAACGAATGACCATACTCATCGTTGAAGACAATCCCATCACATCGAAAATGTTGCAGTATAATCTTCAAAAAAAAGGATACGAGACCATCGCCGCCTATTCGGGCACGGAAGCACTGGAATACCTGGATACGGTGCCGGATATACAGCTCATCCTGACCGATATCATCATGCCGGGCATGAATGGTTTGGATTTTCTTCGCAAGATCAAAAAACGACCCGAATTAAAGGAAATACCCGTCATCCTGTGCACGGCGATAAAGGAAAAAGAATTCGTGCAGAAAGCGGCTGAACTGGGGTGCACTCATTACATGACCAAACCCTTGAATCTGGACTCCCTGTTGAGAAAGACGGCTAAAATATTGAAGAAAGAGAAATCCGTCCTACAGGATAAAAATAAAATGCGGCTTCGCCTGCTGCTGGATTACGATCGATATAAAGCATTGGACGCCATGTTTTCGACCCTCATCCTCGATAAGATCATGCTGATTGAGGATCACTTCCAGAGAGGTTTTCCTGAGGATATTTCCGATTCGGTTCTACTACTGCTGGAAGGCGCCACGCTGCTGGGTGCCGATAGACTCAAGACCGAGCTTAAAAGATTAGAAGCCAAAAAGAAAGCGGACGATGAGTCGGCCATGAAGGATGCGTATCCCCGAATCTTGAGGGAATTAAAGTCACTCAAAGACCATCTTATAACGAAACCTCAGGTTACCATCAGGTATGAATTACCCGAGGATTCGAGGGTGACCCTCTTTGTCCACGATTCAAA
>CAZTKR010000380.1:0-3424 GCA_964614115.1 uncultured bacterium
AAAAACATTTCCAGGAGGCGATGCGGTGAACCCTTAAATTGAGCACCGTGTTTCACTCTCTTGTAAAGCACCATGGTCAAAAGAAAGGCAATAAAGCAGATAAGGCCATGAACTTTTATTTTTTGGTCTGTCCAGTGATACTGAGGTCTCACCGCCAGGTGGGAAGGATTCTTCATGTTTCTAAAGGCATGCTCTACCTGAGCCTGACCCCAGTAGGCTAGGATTATCTGCTCAATCGACCAGTTGTGCCGGTTTGTAATCACTATCCGACGGCCAAGACAGTTCTCCTTGATGTAATTGAGGTGATCTTCATCAATCCAGAAGTCCAGCTCAAAGGCATCTTCAGCAAAGGTAGTAAGGTCCCAACGGATGATTTCATTAAGGCTATAGGAACAGATGAGGGATGAGATAATCTCCTCTAGCGTTGCCCGCTCTCTTTTGGCTCCTCTTTTTACAGGAGATTTGATCTTTTCTTTCAGATCGTTCAATCGCCGGTTTAGCTTCCCTAATTCTTTGCTGGCCGGAAAGTAAACCATGATGATCCATCCGACAACCAGAACGACGATAAACGATGCCGGGAGTATGATACGTTTACTTAACAGGGTTCTCTCCTCCATCTTTCAAATACGCCACAAGCTCGAATGCGTATTCGTTCTGTTTTTTTACCCATACGTCTTTCTCGAATGTCACATCCGAGAAATACCCCGATTTTTCCATTTCATCGATGAGTTTGGCCACATGCATCCTTACATCGTTGGAAGGATCCTGGCTCACACCCGTAATATTTACGAGGATTCTTTGAGGCTCATCGGGAACCTGCGGCTTATTTTTTCGATTCGGTTTTTCCTCTTTCCCGAACTTCACGAGAATCAGAGACAACTTTTTAGGCGTTGCATGGGAAATGAGCCTTAGTATCTGTATGGGTGTTGCAGCCTGATCCATAACCTGCTTCAGACTGCCTATTTTTCCCTCCAGCACCTTCTTTTCATTCAAGAGGGAGGCAAAAATCGGTCCCGAATTCTTGGATTTGGCGATCACAGCCTCCATGCTGGCCACTCGTATCTGTGTGGTACTGATCTGACCCTTGTAGAAAATGGTTAACAGTATGAGCAGTCCGATGAGGCCTGCGGCTGCAATCTGAAGGCTTCGCTGGATGAAGGTTGACCGGTGTAGCTTCTTGTACGATTCGGGCAACAGATTCCCTTCGGGGGATGATTCCAAAGCCAGGGCAAGGCTGACGGCCTGCTCCGAATACTTCTTCTGGAAAGCCTCTTCCTGTTTTTTGTCTCCCCCGACACACAATCCCTCCAGATTCGGAAGGATAAAGACGGGTATATCCAGTTTATCGGACAGGGCTTCAGGCAAATGCTTAAGCCGGGCACCTCCCCCCAGTAAATACAGCGTATCCACCTCGCTGCCATCGGACTTCTCTTTATAGAACCCGATGGAGCGCTGAATCTCACCGGTCAGACGTTCCACGACCGGCCGCATCATCATACCGACTTCCGACAGAGGTGCTCCCAGGAATGTCATCCCCTCAGAAAAACCCAGGGGATACCCGTAACGGATTTTAAACTCCAAGGCTTCTTCGGTCTTGAACTGGATGGCACGCCCCTCGTGGAATACCGTGCCCGTGATTCCCTTGGTAAAGTCGTCGCCCCCAACAACGATCTCCCGAAAAAAATCCAACTCTCCGTTGCGGATGATGATAAGGGTACTGCGCTGTGCTCCGATGTCGAGAACACCAACAGATTCCTTTCCCTCTATCTCGGGAATATATTGCACAAGATTGGCAACGGCCAGCATCGTGGGTGTTACTTTGGAGGGAATGACGCCTTCCGCAACGAAAAGATCCACTTTTTCATCCACGACTTCCTCGGGTGCTCCCATCGTCACATACTGGATGTTGCCCTCGTTGGTTTTGTCAGGGCCCAGGATCTTGTAATCGTGTACGAATTCTATCGCTTCGCCCTCACCGCCCAACTCCTTCTGAATGCCAAAGAAAATCGTCTGCAGAAGCTCCTTACGCTTCAACTTCGGAAAACTCTCGGTCTTGATCACGACCTTACCGCCACCCAGGCCGACGATGATCTTGGCTTTTTTTAATTCTTTATGTTTTTGAAACAGCCACGACACCGCTTGATGAGCCAACGCGTTGGGGTCCATCCCGTTTGTTTCGTAAACGTATCGCCCAAAAACCTCGACGATCAGGTTCTTTCCTTTTCGGCGGAGAAGCACGTACTTCAGACTGTGGTTACTGATGTCCACTCCCAGCACCAGGGGCCAGGATGCGCTCTTCGGTTTTTTAATATCCATCCATGTCATAGCTGTTCTTCTTACTGTTTATATGTATTCCCATTTCACGACCGGAAAATCAACCAGATCGAGACCCGTCTGATAATGACAGAATGCCCTCATGTACTCGGGCCCGTGCTGTACCGAGATGTGGTTACCCGTACCCGAGATATCCCCATGACTAATGATGCCCCCGGTGATCGTCGCTTCAGTCGGTAACCCTCCCCCATGAATGACCGTGGACGTCGGATTGGGCAAATAGATCACGCCTTCTATCCGTGAACTCCCGTCGAGCGTAACATCTCCCTCCACGATAAAAATCCCATAGATCGTACGACCACCCTGCACTTTAAAGTCGTTCATTACATGAGTCACGTTGGGTGTCACACCGTCGGGCCGATAAAAACTACCATCAGGATACCCATCGCTAGGCTTGAATGGATTCGCGTATTGATCATGGCCTTGATCCGTAGACAGGGAATCCAGTGTGTTCTCATCGATTGCGGGAACCGAGTCGGCGTTCGAAACGCAGCGATCGGGGTCCAGAGCAAATGTGGAATCCCTGGCACTCACGTTGAACACATCACCTGTCGTAAAAATGGCCATATCCACCAGCCTCAGACCTTGTTTCAGTCGGATCTCTATGCCCCTTTCCGTGCTGCCTGCCACGGCCAAGACCGTGAGGAGGATTTCATTCGATCCAACAACCTTCGTTGTATCCAGTGTCACCGATCCGTGCCCGATCATCAAGGTGGCCGATTCATCCAACGCCCCTAAGCCCAACCGACGAATACCGTAGTAGGCAACTCCGTTGGCCGCATAATCGGCCTGGAGAGTGTTGGCCAGATTCGCCGTATTCGGCCCCTCACTCTTGATCAGAACATGGGCGCCCAATCCCATCAGCGTCAGTGTGAGCAAAAAAAGGATGACGAATGCGGACCAGAATCCTTCTTCCCTTTTGATAGCCTTGTGATTCAATATACTACACCCCTGTTCATTTTATTAGTTATAATGAATATTCCTGGGCGATACCTGACCCCGGAGTAAATAGTTGTTGCTCTCATCCCCCACGATCAGCTCTATTTGGATTCGCCAGACATCGGAATCCCACCAGAAGGGCGTATTCTTA
>CAZTKR010000381.1:0-3414 GCA_964614115.1 uncultured bacterium
ACGGTCTCAGTTGGACACGCCGTTTTGCCCTAGGCGTACCTGCCCTTGCCGCATTGGTCCTGGTCTTTCTGGCAGTCCTGAATTTTCGAATGAACGTTCGCGACGGGGAATGGCATGTTGCCGTCGGGCTCATCCCAACACAATCCCCGTCAAACCAGGAACAAATTGTAGCGGCAGCCCTGGATCAGCAACAAAAAGAAACGTTGATGCTCATCTCTAAACTCATCGAAGACAGCGAATACCGACAGAGAAGAGAGACAGCTCTCACGCTGGCTCAATTCGCCCAGGACTTGGAACGACAACGACAGCAGGATTTAAGGGTCGTGGGTCAAAGCCTGGTAGGAATCCAGCGAAGCACAGAAGGCCGGTTTCAGCAGACCAGCAGTGTTCTGAGCGATCTGATCCGCCTGACCAGCTATAAGCTTGAAAGAAAGTAATCATTTTTGTATATTTATTCCTTGAGCGAGGTGATTACAAAATGAATCGTGTACTCCGAAATATTCAGAGAGCCTTGTTTCCATGGGTCTTCTTTATCCTGACAGTCGGTGCTGTTGGACAAACATCCACCTACGATCAAGAACGGTTGAATCGCGATCTCAGGATCATGGAAGGTATTCTGGACAAACTCTTCAAGGGGAAGGCGTATCATCGGTTTTTCAACGGACATGCCAAGGCCGTTTACCTTCCAAATTTTGGTATCGTATTCCACATGAGCCAGCGAGGGCCTGTACATCACGAGCTGGGTATTACGCTTCGTAGGCAATTTGAAGAAGTCCATGAGATGGCCCGGAGTGTCCGGGAAGAACATGCGGAACTCCGTCAGAGGATGGCAGAAAAGCGTGAGGATATGCAGAAGGCGTTCGAGACGGATGAGGACGTCGAAGAACTCGAAGTCCCCGAAGCGGATATCGACGCCGTGGATGAATTTGTGCTGGATTCCGACAAGATCATCGAAGAAGAAAATAAAGCCATCGATGCGTTTAAAGAGTACATCGTCGTATTCTTCCGTAACTACTCCCCTGCTATCGGTCAGCTCAGTCCCCAGGACCGGATTGCTGTTCTGATCAACTTAGAAGACTGGGAGTCAACAGATTCGGAGAACGCTTTCCTAACGGCATGGGTGACGAAACAGGATGTCGACCGGTACCGTCGGAGCCGGATGGAAGACGATGAATTTGAGAAATACATCCATTTCCAGCTCGCCGATTCCGAATCCGACATCGATATGGACATCGGTATTCTCTCGGAAATTTTCGACCGTGCCATGATCACATCCTCTTTTTGGGGAGAACCGTCTAACAGCGGCATCTATCTCAGCGGATTGGGCGCCCTGCTCTTCATCGAAATTCCCAGTATGTTATTCGCGAATCCTGAGGATGAGAATATGATCTCTGTATTGGCAGGAGAAGAAGGCAGGAATGCGGTTATCTATACCCCCGAACGCCGCCGATCGAGTAAACGGAAAGGGGAAAAATACAAATCAGAGGATGAAATCCTGACGGAAATCGAAGATGAACTTTTCGAACTGGCCGCTTCTTACGGACACACTCTGCGCATCAAGTCACAAGAATCGGTCATCCTCAACGTAGATTTGGGAAACAGGCTATATCCCCTGCATGAAGAGCA
This sequence comes from uncultured bacterium, assembly GCA_964614115.1. Classification (GTDB taxonomy): domain Bacteria; phylum Zhuqueibacterota; class QNDG01; order QNDG01; family DSAB01; genus CAZTKR01. Next base: position 1,627 of record CAZTKR010000381.1, read on the forward strand.
AAAATCACCCTCGCATCTCATCCTCCAGCTCAACAAGAAAGATCTGGACGATTACAACCGGGGCGTTATTACGCTGTCCAACTTGAAGAAAAAATTAATCCGTCAAACGTATTAGAATAAACATCGCTCGATTTTCTGAATCCCGATTTCTGCTCTCAGGAATCGGGGTTTTTTACTTGATCCGTCCATAAAAATTTCCTACTTTCGTGCAAACCTTTTATTAAGCCGTCAAGTCTAAGGTAGTAGAATCATGGTTATGAACGCAGATGAGAAAGATCTTGTGCTTCAGGCACAGGAAGGAAATCTCTGGGCATTTGAAAAACTTGTTTGCAGGTATGATCAAAGGGTATTGGGATTGGCATATCAGTTATTGGGGAATCATCAAGACGCAGAAGATGTCTATCAGGAAGTATTCATGAGAGTGCACCACAACATAAAAAAGTTTCGCTTCCAAAGCGATTTCTACACGTGGCTGTACAGAATTGTCGTAAACTGTGCTATCAGTTATCGTAAAAAGAGGAACCGCCAACGTCATCTGTCCATCGAAGAAACCGGTGAAAAAGGAAACGGGTGGCATTGGACGCCAACCGATCCCGGAATACATCCTGATGCTGTTGTCAACAACCTTGAACTCAGGCAGATGATCGCCATGGAATTAAACGGATTGCCACTCATGCAGCGCGTGGTGTTCACCCTGAGGTTCTTTCAGGATTTCAAAATTAAAGAGATCGCCCAGATCATCGGATGCTCCGAAGGAACAGTGAAAAATTATCTCTTCCGGAGCACCCAGAAGATGCGCAAGGGTTTGTCTCCGTACGTGAACTCATAAACGGACTATTGTCATGGAACGTCATCACATCGAATACGATCAACTGGTTCTTTACCTTCTAAACGAACTCCCATCGCGGGAGAGAAAAACGGTGGAGAACCATATCCGTACATGCCCCCATTGTCAGGGCCTTCTGGAACGCGAGAAACGGTTTTTATACAAAATGCGGAATCTGCCCCAGGAGCAGCCAAACGAAGACATCCTTCAAGAATGCCGCCGTCGCCTCCGCAGGCAACTCCGTGAAGAAGCCATCGCAAAAGCCAAGAGGCGTTCATGGCTTCATATCGGCGAGACCATCACCTTCCGAATACCTGTCAAGCAGTTCGCCGCCGCTGCTGCGATCTTCCTCTTCGGTTTAGCCCTCGGCCGGTATTCTCCCAGGGGAGGGATGAATGATGCCATGTCGTCCCAAGAGGCCATCCGTGCGCTTCACACGGCCGTGCCCATCGGCAATTTTGAGGTCGTCCCCCTGGATGACAAATCCAACGAGGTGGAAATCCGCTTCCGAACCCTGCAGGAAAGACGCGTGGTGGGGAATCTTGGCGATCCCGACATTCAGTATGCCCTTGCGTATGCTTTGGTAAACGCGCCCCACGACAACATCAGGCTCAAGAGCGTTCAACTCCTGGAGCCATCGACGCAGGACGAAACCGTCCATCGTGCCTTGATCCATGCTCTGGAAAAAGACGAAAATCCGGGTGTCCGGTTGAAAGCCATCAAACTCCTGAATGCGCTGCCTGTCAGCGAAAGCATCAAGAAAATCCTTGTGTCTGCATTGTTCTACGATCCCAATGCCGGCATTCGCATCGAGGCCGCGCGTGCATTGAGTCGCATGGACGATCCGGAGCTCCTGCCTATCCTGGAGAAAAAAGCCAGCGAAGACGATTATATTCGGACGTTGATCTCAAAAATGAGCGATAACAACCCCATTTCGTTGAGTAGAAATAACTAGAAATAAA
>CAZTKR010000382.1:0-3377 GCA_964614115.1 uncultured bacterium
TGGACGAGGCCTTCGATGTATGGGTACGTAAAAAGACGGCGCTCGATTTCCATCTCATCTTCCCAGATTGGCATGAACAGGACCTACGCGCTCTTGTCCGTCGAGATCGAAACCATCCCTCTGTGTTCATATGGAGCTTTGGCAATGAGGTCGGCGAACAATATACGGGTGAGGAAGGAGCATCCCTGGCGAGGCAGCTTCATGATATTATTAAAGAGGAAGACCTAACCCGTCCCACGACCAGCGCCATGAATTGGGCTAAGCCGCATATGCCCTTACCCGCTGTTCAGGATATCATCAGCTTGAACTATCAAGGGGAAGGAATTCGCCAGGACCCCGAATTTGAAGGAACGGATCGCATTCGTACTACACCGATGTATTCTTCATTCCATGAGAAATTTCCTGACAAAATCATTCTCAGCAGTGAAACCTCACACACTGTCAGCAGTCGAGGCATTTACATCTTTCCAGTAGTGCAGAAGATGAGTGATATCGTGCGGGATGGCAGGGGAGGTGACTCGAAGATTTGCCATGTGAGTGCCTACGAACTGCATGCCGTAGACTATGGCTCCTCGCCTGATAAAGTTTTTCGTTCTGTAGAGCAGCATCCCTTCGTAGCGGGTGAGTTTGTCTGGACAGGATGGGATTACCTCGGCGAACCGACGCCATACTATAGCGCCCGCAGCTCGTATGGCGGAATCATCGACCTGGCCGGGTTCAAGAAGAACCGGTTTTATTTTTATCAATCACACTGGCGGCCGGACTATCCGATGGCGCATATCCTGCCGCACTGGAACTGGCCGGAGCGTGTCGGTAAGATTACACCTGTACATGTTTTTACCTCGGGCTACGAGGCGGAGCTGTTCCTGAACGGTAAATCGCTCGGTCGAAAGAAAAAGGGCCCGTATGAATACCGTCTGCGCTGGGATGATGTGAAATACGAACCAGGCGAATTGAAGGTAGTGACATACAAGAACGGCGATACGTGGGTCGAGAACGTTGTCAAGACCACGGACGAACCGGCTTGGCTGGAGGCGTCGGCGGATCGCGACAAGATTCGAGCAGACGGAAAGGATTTGGCCTTCATCACGGTACGGGTATCTGATAAGAATGGGCTCACAGTGCCACGCGCCAAGAACCCGATCAAGTTCGAGATAGAGGGTTGCGGCGAAATCCTCGCAACAGATAACGGTGATCCGACGAACTTTATGCCGTTCCCCTCGCACGAGCGGCAAGCATTCAATGGTTTAGCTTTGGTTATCATACGCTCAAAGTCGGGAGAATCAGGTTCGATAACGGTTACAGCGAAATCACCGGGCCTAAAAGGAACCCGAGTGGTTGTTCAAAGTCAATAACTTAGGAAATATTTATAACAATACCAATATGATTAAACCGATAGGGATCCATTGATGATGGACGCGGATTTTTTAACACGAATCCTGAGTCGATTGAAGAAAATTCATTCGGATATGCGGGATGCGATATGCGATCATGTCCGGCATTACAATCTGGAGTATCTTTCAGAAGTGTCAAGAAGCAGTGCGGCAGATACCATTTACAAGATTGATGAAAGCTGTGAGTCTATCCTTTATGATCATTGTATACGATGGTGCCGGGAATCCTGTTTTGTATTGATTGCCGAAGGCATGGGGGACGACGGATTTCTGACTTTTCCCGAGAATGCCGATGAATCTGATGCGGAGTTTCGTCTGATTGTGGACCCTATTGACGGCACACGTGGACTGATGTATGACAAGCGCAGTGCATGGATTTTATCAGGAGTGGCTTCCAACAAGGGCAAGGAAACCTGTCTGACAGATATAGAGCTTGCAATTCAAACTGAAGTACCGCTGACCAAGCAGTACCTGGCAGACATGCTGTATGCAGTTCGCGGCCGCGGTACGAAGGGGGAACGGCTTAATATATTGAATTCAAAATCAACGGATTTTTATCCGAGACCCAGTCAGAAAACAACCCTGAAACACGGATTTGCCATGCTGACCAAGTTTTTTCCCGGCCGCAAGCAAATAACGTCCGCTTTGGAAGAGGAACTGCTTCAATCTCTTGGACTTCTTGATCCCAGGGAACCGATTTATGTGTTTGATGATCAGTATCTCAGCACAGGTGGCCAGTTATATGAGCTGACCGTCGGCCATGATCGGTTCAGTGGTGATTTCCGTGCCCACTTAATGACTGCCGCGGATATGGATGGACTGCCGCCTCAGATGGCAGTGCATCCCTATGATTTGTGCACCGAGCTTCTGGCCCGGGAAGCGGGTGTGATTATCACGGATTTGTACGGCAGACCCTTAAACGCGGCTCTGGATGTGACCTCCAATGTGTCGTGGCTGGCCTATGCGAATGAACATCTCAGGGCGCAGATTGAACCGAAGCTTCAGGAACTGCTTCGGAAGTATAAGTTGATATCGGATGAGGAGAAAAATGCGAGCTGAACCACCGAAGATGCAAAGAACGCTGAGAATGATTGATATAAAATGAAGGGTTTGTGCAGCTTGAGAAAGAAACATTGAATTCAATGATCGAGGCAGAATACATTATATTAAATGATTCTTTCATTCAGTCGATTGCTTTTTTCGGCTCTTTATAAAATCGTATCGAATAGTTAAATAAAGGAAAACAGATTATATGATTAAAAAAGCCGTTATTACAGCAGCCGGGAAAGGCACACGGCAATATCCGGCCACCAATGCCGTTCAAAAGGAGATGTTTCCGCTGGTGGACCTGGACGGCATTTCCAAACCCACCATTCAAATCGTGGCTGAACAGGCCCTGCAGGCAGGTGTTGAGGAAATATGTATTGTGATTCAACCGGGTGAAGCGAATCAGTTTAAAAAGCATTTCAGAGGATTGACTGAATCAGAAAAAGCTTTGTTTGAGAATATACAGTGGGGATTAAAACAGTCTGAAACCCTGAGCCGTTTGAACCAAGCCATTACCTACGTTGAACAGACAGTTCAGGAAGGGTACGGGCACGCCGTATACTGTGCCTGGGATTGGGTAGGCAAAGATCCGTTCTTATTGTTGCTGGGAGATCATGTATACATTTCGGGTGATGACGTCTCATGCGTTGCCCAGGCCATACAGGGTTTTGAATTGAATAGTAAATCACTGTATGGAGTCAAACAGACACATATTGAGGATTTGTATCTGTTCGGAACCATCACTGGGAACAAAGTACAGGAAAATCCTCCGTTGTACGAAATAACCCGAATTATTGAAAAACCGGATGTTTCCGTGGCCCGGAATGAACTGGTCACCGAGGGATTACCTGAAGATGTGTTTTTAACGTTTTTCGGAATTCATATTCTCACACCGACTATTTTTGAAGTGCTTAAGCGGCATATTGATCAGGATAT
>CAZTKR010000383.1:0-3375 GCA_964614115.1 uncultured bacterium
ATCTACCAAACATTTCAATCTTGTACTTATATTACACTATCAACCGGCAGGTACTTTTCCATCCTCGGTTTCCGATGTATTATAGGAGGATAAAGAGCACAGAAGAAAGCAGTAAAAGATCTGAAAATCAATGTACAGTTTGTATATCAATAGAAATAAGTCATTTAAAAATAATAAGAAAGCGTTACTTCTTCATGTATCAAGACTAGAAAAATCAAATGATCGATACGGATCGACGACCTCACCAATGCGATGGTTCTTTGGATAATTTAATCTGGATGGTGAGGATATTTTCGTTTAACAAAGCCAAGCCGTATTTTTGCTGAAAGTCTTTAAAGATGAGACCTGTATCCCATTGTTCAATCGATTCATACAACGGGTCTAAATTGCGGATAAGGCTCTCCAGGGCAGATGAGGCCCAGTTTTGCCTGGGGTATGCGATGACGATTTTTGTGTGTAATTCCCGATCGACTAAATAATCACCCACGACTCCGAATACTTTACCATCCAGAAGAAGGACATCCTCATGTCCGAACGTGTAAATCGGTTCCAGCGCGTAAGGCCCCCTGATGATGAGCTCCGATCCTTTCACCAGGTTTTCTTCCGGCAGAAGGTCAAACATCTCCACGGGTTTGTCGTCTGGGATCGACGCCAACAGGGTCTGACTCATGGTAACCATAACAGGTTGGAAATCCTCTTTCCCGCTGTAATTATTGATGACGACGAAATAATTCCCTTTGGTCAGCAAGAATTGGAGACGGCTTCCCGAATGTCGGAATGGAATCTCTTTGACGGGCGTTTCCACACCACACTTCATCAGATAGACGCCAAGGGCCGATTCCGGTGCTTCCATACGGTACGCCTCCATCGTGATTTCATCTTCCCCGGACTTGTATCTCTGAACTGTCAACTCTTCGAATCCAAATTCATGAAAGAGTGCGGCGCCGCCGTTTATGTAATTGTAAAGATCTTCCTTCACAAAACGAAGCATCGGGCCGGATTTTTCCCACCCGTCCACGAAACCGTCTTCAGGGAATGTGACATCCACAGTCGTCTGCAAGGACAGCAGGATGCTGATGAGAATCGATAACATCATGCGGGGTCTCCTTATCGGTAATCCATCCCCCATCAACCTTTGATATGATCGATCTTTTCGAGATGACCTACCCCTAATCCCAACTTTTCGGCATAACGTAAATACTCTGTAAATCGGGGATGTTCGTTGACTCGGACGTTCATTTCTTTCCGTTTATCGACGATGAGATGGTGGCAGATTAAATCCAGAGCAAACGGGTCTGTGGCAAAGAAAAGCGTATTCATCGTATAGACGAACTGGGCGTTCCCCATGGGCCCGCCATCGTACTGCCCCCGAAGGGCATCGGTGATATTCAAGACCAATTTGTCCCGAACCACCGGAAAGGCCATGACCTCCACATTCACGTCGAAAAATAGGGGCTTGTGCAGTCGGTTCGTGTTGCATACGGCTCCGTATCCCATATTTTTCGTGGCCATGGAAATACCGTTCCCCGTGTTCTTGAACGCCGGCACGTTAATGATCTTCGTCAGCTTCTTCGTGAGCAGCTTGCCAAAGTACGAGTACTTCCCGTTGAACACGTGCTGATTCAAATAGGGCATATCCTTGGGCCCCTCGACATCGGCCCAGTAGAACACGTCTTTGTCAAAGTTTCCGGCACTCACATGGACGCCGTCCTCGCCCAGCCATTTACTGTTATCCTCGGTCTGGCCTTCGGCCGCCGATTCGTCCATCGTCTGTAGGCCTTCGATGCCGATGCCTGGAAACCGTTCGGGTGTGAAGCCCGCATCGGTCAGCATGTAGTCGAATCGATCCCAAATAATGATATTTTCCTTCTTCATGCCGTTGTCCAGCAACCAGTCGATGATGGCATCGACGGTTTCAGGGAGTGTATTGATATGAGGGGGGCCCACAGGATTCACCTTGATCCCAATAACATCGTGTTTATCGAAAAGCATGGCAAAGCTTTTTTTCAGATCCTGGCCCGTGAGGGAAGTGAGTCCTTTCTCAAACATGGCGTGGATGACTGATGGTTCCGGTCGATTTTCCACCGCGGCTTGGGGATCGTGAATCTGGACCACTTTCCCCGGAAAGAGTCCGGGCAGAGAGTATTTGGTCCTGGGCACCTGCATGGCCTCGTCGATGTTGGTCTTGATGCGCGCGCGCTCCTTCGCTTTCTCTTGAGCCTGTGCCCAGAGTGCAGGCGTTCCCAAGACCAAACCGGTACCCACAGCACCCCCAACCTTCAGAAAATCGCGCCGGTTCACAGATTGCGCTTTTTGCATCGACCGGTATCCCCTCTTTTTCATAATCGGTCTCCTCATCTATTCACCCATTTGTTTTATACGAATTTTCCCCTGGCCACCATCGCCACCTGTCCACCTACTTGGATTTTCAGTTCTCCTGCGGTATCCTCGGCCCGGAGTAATAAAAGTGACGGCCTGCCGATCGCGTACCCCTGCTCGACTCGCACGTCGATGCGATTCTCTCCAAAATATCCGTACTTCACGAGATAACCTGCCAGACAACTGTTGGCGCTGCCCGTGGCCGGGTCTTCCGGAATCCCGTAGTAATCCACGAACACACGGGCATGCAACTGGTTCTCGTCTCGAATCGTCTCGGGACAGAAGATGAGAATGGCCTTGGCCTCTGTATTCTCGATCATGTCGAAGAAGACATCACGCACGACACGGGCATTCTTGACCGCATTCAGGGTTTTCAACGGAGTGATGATGAACGGCAGTCCGGTAGAGACTTCCTGGATGGGAAATCGCTCGTCGATGTCCGATGGTCGAATGCTCAGGGCATCTGCAATCGGTTCGACGTCGAATCGACTCCCGAATTGGGCGGGCTTCGTCTCCATCCATAGAAAATCGGGATCGCCGTTGGCATACGTAAACCGAACCGGTATCTGCCCTACTTTCAGATTGAGTACAACGGTATCGACAGGCTCTCGGATGATGTCCCGCTGGATCACGTAAGCCGAACCCAGTGTCGGATGACCCGCAAAAGGCACTTCCGCACCTGGCGTAAAAATCCGTACGTCGTATCCGCCATCCTTCTGATCGTCGGAAAGAATGAAGGTCGTCTCGGAAAAATTGATTTCACGGGCGATCTGTTGCATCTCACGGTCTGGAATCGACCCAGCATCCCGAAACACGGCCAATTGATTTCCCGCATACTTTTGATCGGTGAATACGTCGACGATGGAAAACGTCCGTTCTTTATGCATGTCCTGAGTCCTCCTGAAACGCGTCTTTCCCGGCAGAATATTCCACGCCGTACAACGTTAATATAATAAATCCTGACGCAATCAGACTCTAACACCTCAAGGGTTTTAT
>CAZTKR010000384.1:0-3366 GCA_964614115.1 uncultured bacterium
TCTGTAGATAATCGTCCGCCAGGTCGTCGAGGTCATAGGAATGATCGGTGACTGCCGAAAAGGCGAGTCCCATGGCTCTGGCCATATCCGCCGTGGCATCCAGGGGAGCGCCGAACTCGACCTGGTCGCTGGTCAGATTGGAATGATAGTGGAGGTCACCGAAGTGCCAGTTGTCGAATCGCGGATACGGTTCTTTTGTCACGAAGACGGTCAGGGGCCGATGACTGGTTCCCAGATAATTATCCGTATGAACGATTCGTGGTTTTTTCTTCCCTTGACGTTGCACGCAAAATGAGACATGGAGTCGGAGTGGGCCGGAAAAGTCGGGTTTGGGGCGTATGTATTCGATGCGATACCACCAAGGCTGATGGATGTTTACTTTTTCATTGATGAGGTTGACCTGTTCGCTGGACCCGTCGGGATATTCGATGACAGCCTGAACCGAATGAAGCGTGATGCGATAACGGTGGGCGTCCTTGATGAGGAGCAAGACGGGAATGGACTGGCCGGGTTCGATACGGTGCGGAGCGTCGCTGATGATTTCGGGCCACGGCCGGTACACGAGGCTGAATCCTTTGAGGGTGTAGTGGATCTCCGCATACAGGACGGGGAAGAGCGGGAAAAGACAGTCGGGCAGATTCAAACCCCGGTTTCTCCTCTCGAAATCATGAAACGGTCAGTCATTACGCATCGAAAAGATAATTAAAGACAATTTCCCATAAAATCAAGGGGAAAATGGTTGTTGACCTGCGCTTAAATATTTTGTAAATTAGAACGATATAAAAATTGCCGACCAACGATATCGTCTCTCTTTGTCGTCAAAGATAGGGATTGAGGAGGTGAAAACCTATGTTTCGAATCGACAAAACCCATAAATTAAAAATCGGTCTGGCCGAGATGCTCAAGGGTGGGGTCATCATGGATGTGACCAATGCAGAGCAGGCCAAGATTGCCGAGGACGCCGGTGCCGTGTCTGTGATGGCGCTGGAGCGCATTCCTGCGGATATACGGGCCCACGGCGGCGTGGCTCGCATGTCTAATCCCAAGATCATCAAAGAGATCATGAAGACCGTATCGATTCCCGTGATGGCCAAATGCCGCATCGGTCACTTTGCAGAAGCCCAAGTCCTCCAGGCCATCGGCGTGGATTTCATCGACGAGAGCGAGGTGCTCACGCCGGCCGATGAGCGCTATCATGTCGATAAATGGCCCTTCAAGGTGCCCTTTGTTTGTGGCTGCCGTGAACTGGGTGAGGCGCTGCGACGGATCGCCGAGGGAGCAGCCATGATCCGCACCAAGGGTGAGGCGGGAAGCGGGAATATCGTCGAGGCCGTCCGGCACATGCGTATGGTTCAATCCGCCATGCGGGAGATTACTACCCTGGGCGATGAGGAGCTTGTGATCAAGGCCAAGGAGATGGGCGTGCCCGTAGATCTGGTGGAGTACGTGAAGAAGAAGGGAAAGCTGCCGGTTCCGAATTTTGCCGCGGGTGGTGTGGCCACGCCGGCCGATGCGTCATTGATGATGCAGCTTGGCGCCGAGACTGTGTTTGTGGGCTCCGGAATCTTCAAATCCGAAGACCCGGAAGCTCGGGCCAAGGCCATCGTGATGGCGACGACCCATTACGATAACCCAGACATGGTGGCAAAAGCTTCTGAAGGATTGGGCGATGCCATGCCTGGATTGGAGATTTCCCAAATTCCAGCTGAAGAGATGATGCAGGGACGAGGCTGGTAGATGTCCGTCACCATCGGGGTCTTGGGTATACAAGGGGATTTCGGTCTTCATCAGAAAGCACTTCAGCGGATAGGCGTTAAGGCGCTGGTTGTCCGCTACACGGAAGAGCTGGATCGCTGCGCGGGACTCATAATCCCGGGGGGCGAATCCACGACATTCGTCAAACTACTCCAAAAAACAGGTCTATTTGAGGGCATCCGCTCGTTCGGACAGACACGTCCTGTGATGGGTACCTGTGCCGGCCTCATCACACTGGCTACTCGGATATCCAACGACGGCTTCGAGACGTTAGGTTTGATCGATATCGAAGTCGAGAGAAACAGTTACGGCCGTCAAGTCGATTCCTTTGTCGATACGATCCGCATTCCCGTGTTCGAGGATAAACCCGAGTTCGAGGGGGTGTTCATCCGTGCACCCCGGATTCGTACTCTGGGTGCAGGCATAGAGACCCTGGGCTTTCATGGGGATGAAGTCGTCATGGTACGCAACGACCGTGTTCTGGCCATGACGTTTCATCCTGAACTGACCCATGACGGGCGTATTCACCGGTATTTTGTGGAAACGATAGCGGGATGAGAGGATAGGGCTGATGGCCGTTTGTCTGTATGACAAACGGATCGTTTTTCCAATAATAATAAAAATCGATTCAGGTTGCACATAAAGGAGACCCATGTCTCCTTTTTTTTATATCGGAATGAATCGGATTACTTTGATTCCGACACCAACGTCACCGTTGAATTCGACTTTGACAACGTCCTCCCTGAGGACATCGTGGACTCGGTATTCGACTCCCGGGTCTCCTCGCTGACGACTTCCACGATACGGCCTCTGTCGATGTCGAAATACACCAGGTTCGTGCCCTTGCTGGTGCTGGCAAACGTTCCCGAGACGGGCTCTCTGCCCTGGGGCTGGAATTGGAATTGGCCTTCGCTCTGAGATTCGATACTGACGATGATGACAGCCAAGCGTCGTCCGTTCTCTTCCTGAACGTCGTACAACAGACACTGTCCCATCACCGTGGTTTGTCCCTGCCGGCGGCCCGTCTGCTCCGTGGTCACTTCAAAATTCCAGCTTTCGTTGATGGATATGTCTTGTTCGGGCAGAATAAGCAATACCGGGGATAATGGTTCCTCACCCGAGACGGCCTTGCCTACGGGTGAGATTTCGTAGGATCTCTCCCTGGGGCCCCGCATGCCTCTGAAGCGTCTGCCTCCGCCGGGTCCGCTACCCTCACCGGCGGCATTATCCTGATCTGACCACGTCGAATCCATTTTCAGGGTGACTCTGAAAGATTTATCGTCGGCATCCTCCACGGAGAGTGTTTGGAGTGCCCAGACGGTGATCTGCTGAACAGAGGGTTGTCCCCCCTGGTCGGTTTCGGTGCTGTCGTGGCGTTCGGTCTTGTACTGGAGTTTTTCTCCCTTGTCGAATTTATACCGGAGGCTGTATTTCTGCTGAGCACTTGCCGTGAAGGTGAAAAAGGAAATGAGTAGCACTGAGGTGAGTGTGAAAAAACATACTCGTCGGTTCTTTGAAGGTTGTCGTCTCATCATTTTTCCTCTTTTATGTTGATGGGTATATCGGATACGGAATTACATGTTTTAAAATAATGAAAATTGCGTTCGGTTT
>CAZTKR010000385.1:0-3361 GCA_964614115.1 uncultured bacterium
GTAACAGTCCGAGGGATAATCCTTCAACTCCTCTCCACCGATGACGATATTCCCGCCCTGCTCACGGATGATATCCAAGGCCTTCATCATATCCTCGACAGCAGCCCGGTTGACCAGTGGCCCCATCAAGATGCCGTCTTCCATGGGATTCCCGATCTTGATACTCTTGTATCCCTTGACGAGTCGACTCAGAACATCATCGTACACGTCTTCGTGGACGATAATCCGGCGCGTAGACGTGCATCGCTGCCCTGCCGTACCCACGGCCCCGAACAGGATCGTACGGACAGCCATATCGATATCGCCGTGCTGGGATACGATGATGGCGTTGTTGCCCCCCAATTCCAGGATCGTGCTCCCCAGTCTTCCACCGACGATTTCGCCGACTTTTTTCCCCTGCACGGTGCTTCCCGTAAAACTGATGAGGGGGACACGGGTGTCCTTCACAAACGTGTTACCGATGACGGAACCTCTTCCGATTACCAGACCCAGCACGCCGTCGGGAACCTTGTTGGCTTTGAGTACTTTATCGGCAATTTTCATACAAGCGATGGCGGTCAAGGGTGTCTGGCTCGACGGTTTCCAAACCACGGCATCGCCGCATGCCAGAGCAAGCATCGTGTTCCAGGCCCAGACTGCCACGGGAAAATTGAAAGCCGTGATCACACCCACAACACCCAGCGGATGCCATTGCTCGTACATCCGGTGCATGGATCGTTCGCTATGCATCGTGATACCGCAGAGCTGCCTGGAAAGGCCCACGGCGAAATCGGCGATATCGATCATCTCCTGGACTTCTCCTCCCCCTTCAGCACGAATCTTTCCCATTTCTAGGGAAACCAGAGCACCCAGCTCGTCTTTATGCTTTCGCAGTTCCAGAGCGATTTGACGAACGATTTCTCCCCGCTTGGGAGCGGGAACCATTCGCCATGTTTTAAATGCTTCCTGAGCCTTGCAGATGACCTTCTCGTAACCTTCCGAGGCGACCTGCTGTATTTTGGCGATGGTCTGTCCGTCAATGGGAGATACGGATTCCAGAACACCGCCTTTTTCATCGGATATCCAAGTACCGTTGAAGCCACCGGCATTCATGGCATCGATGCTCAGACTGTCGAGTATTTCTTTCATAATCCAACTCCTATCATGCAGATTGAATAATTACACTTTGCTCAATTTTTTCGTTCCCGGACGTTTACGCTTACTGGAATAGGATGATTTTCTTCGCTTGGCACCCAGTGTCAACCGAAAGATGTCGTCCAGCCATTCCACGAAATAAAACGTCATTTTCTCACGAACATTCTCAGGGATTTCCTCCAAATCCTTTTCATTCTGTTTCGGAAGGACGACTCTTTTAATTCCCGACCGACGTGCGGCCAGCACCTTCTCTTTGATGCCGCCCACGGGCAGGACTTTGCCCCGGAGGGTGATTTCTCCGGTCATGGCAATGTTGTGCTTTACAGGCCTGTCGGTAAGCAGGGAAACCAGGGCTGTGGCCAGGGTGACGCCCGCCGAGGGGCCGTCTTTGGGCGTTGCCCCTTCCGGGATGTGGATGTGCACGTCCTTCTTCTTGAAAAAATCCACATCCACACCCAGCGTCTCAGCATGGGACCGGATGAATGAGAAAGCAGCCTGAGCCGATTCTTTCATCACATCCCCCAACTGGCCCGTTAACACCAGCCCTTTACCGCCGGGCATGACCGTAGCCTCGACGAATAGAATCACACCGCCCACCGGTGTCCATGCCATTCCAGTAGCCACACCCACGTCATCTTTTCGCTGAGCCATTTCTGAGAAAAATTTCTTGGGGCCCAAGTATGTAGGCAGGGTTTCCTCGGTGACCTCAGCCCGTTCCAATTTTCCCTCGGTGATTTGCCGCGCCACCTTTCTGCAGCACGTACCGATCTCCCGCTCCAGATTCCGAACACCCGCTTCCCGTGTATATTCGGCGATGAGTCGTCGGATTGCCTTGGCCGCGAAGCGAATCTGCCGCCGGTTCAGGCCGTTCTCTTCCTTCTGCCTTGGAATCAGGTATTTCTTGGCAATCTCCACTTTATCTTCCAGGATATAACCGGGAAGCCTCAGCACTTCCATCCGATCCAGAAGAGGACGGGGAATGGTTTCCAGCACGTTGGCCGTGGTGATGAACATAACTTTTGACAGGTCGAAAGCCACTTCCAGATAATGATCCGAAAACGAGTTGTTCTGTTCGGGATCCAGGACCTCCAGGAGAGCCGATGCCGGATCGCCCCGGAAATCCGTGCCGACTTTGTCGATTTCATCCAGCATGAAAACGGGATTGTTCGACCCCGCCCGTTTGATCCCCTGGATAATCCGTCCCGGAAGCGCGCCGATATAGGTCCGGCGATGCCCTCGGATCTCCGCCTCATCGCGCATGCCTCCCAGTGAATATCGAACAAATTTCCGTCCCATGGCCCGGGCGATGGATTTGCCAAGAGATGTCTTGCCGACACCCGGAGGCCCCACGAAGCAGAGAATCGGCCCCTTGGAGCTTTCCTTCAATTTTCGGACGGCCAGGAACTCCAGGATGCGGTCCTTCACGTCGGTCAGGTCGTAGTGGTCCTCATCCAGAATCTTCTTGGCCTTCACGATCTCGATGTTGTCCTCTGTACTCTCCACCCAGGGAAGCCCCACCAGCCAATCCAGGTACGTGCGCGAAACCGTGTATTCTGCGGCTTGGGGAGGCATCTTGGAGAGCCGATCCAATTCCTTCTCTGTCTGCTCCCTGGCTTCCTGGGGCATACCCGATGCATCGATGCGTTTCTGCAGCTCCTCGATCTCCAGGACGCGCTCATCCTTCTCTCCCAACTCCTTCTGGATGGCCTTCATCTGTTCTCGGAGAAAATACTCGCGCTGGCCGTCCTCGATCTTACTCCTCACCTCCGATTGGATCTTGCTTCCAAGCTTTAACAATTCCAGTTCTTTATTCAGGTAGATGAGCAGCTTGATGAGCCGGTCTTCAACGTTCAATGTTTCCAGGATTATCTGACGCTCCGCCACATCGATTTTCAGGTTGGAAGCCACCAGGTCTGCCAATCGGCCCGGATTGTCCACGTTAGCAATCACCGTACCCAATTCATCGGGAATGAGGGGAGAAATGGAGCTGATCTGTTGAAACGTTTCCACGACTTCGCGTACCAACGCCTCGATTTTAATCGACGAGCGGGTGTCTTCTGGGATGAGACGGACTTTTCCTTTCAGGTAAGGCTCTGACTGAATTATCTTGTCCAGATGTATTCTCGAAAGGCCCTGTATCATCAATCCCATGTTGCCATCGGGAATTCGAAACATCTTCAGAATCAGGATGGCCGTGCCTACGGTATAAAGATCGGCCGCTCTTTCT
>CAZTKR010000386.1:0-3345 GCA_964614115.1 uncultured bacterium
GCATAGCCGCCTCCGACGGCTTTTTCTATTTTCAGTTTGACTTTTCCCTGTCGGAGGACATAAAGCAGTCCGGACTGATGTTGAATCTTGCGAAGTGTTCTCCACATAGACTGGTTGGGAAAAATCGATGTCGCCCTGATGACGAGAAATCGAAAATCGGGGAATGCGTCGATAAGATGTAGGGTGAGAATTTCTCCGAAATAGCTACCACCAGAAATAAAAAGAACGATACGCATGATCTACACAAACCTCTCAAAACGAGACACGATGTGGTTAAACACATCGCGGGTGGTCACAACCAAATTCAACAATACCATCGACGTAATCTTCCCCCCAGGGGGCCGGCGACGAACAAGGGCAATAATCGCCATAATTTTCTCAACGCCTTCTTAGAAGAAAACAGCGTTGAATAATCGGGAGCATGTTTTTTGACAGGTGCGCAGTAAAAATACAACGGTGATATCTGTGCTCCAAAACGTTTTTTAAATCGAATCAAGCCGGTATTGGCCGGCTCGGTTGAGCCGAATGAGAAGTATCGATAGCCTGCCGATACAGACCATTTAATCCCTTCCCAAATCATTAAGTTATTCGGTCTTAAATGCATCTTGTCTGAATCGACGGCTCCGATTTTATAAACGACGGTATCTCCGTAAGCCAACAAGAGTATGCCGCCGACAATGCCTGTTTCATGATAAGAGATGAGAAATCGGCAGGTGTCCTGATCGAATCGTTCAAAGCAGGTCATAAAATAAGATAGGGGCAGGCACGGATTCCCAAAATCTTGAAAATTTCTTAGAAGGATACGGTAAAACGCATGAATCTCTTTCCGGCTTGAAGCCGGGCGAACGGTCAGGCCTCTCCTCTCGCTCTGGCGCACCTGATTTCGGGTGTTCTGATGCAGCCCCTTCCAGAGGGACCGGGTGTTCGCAAGCTCGAGCTGGGCGAGAAGAAAGGGCTGCTGACGTTCATACGGCGGTTCCAGGGGTAGCTTCTGTGGCGTGCGAATTTCAACATGTCTGACCTTATCCTCATGTCCCTGTTCTACTAATTTCTCTCCGATGAGCTTTATTCCGCGCTCGTTCTGTGCATGTACGATGCCACTGCTGGCATCATGAGGTATGGAGACGAGCTTACGCCCGAAGAGGACATCCGAGACCTGATAAACACAGAGTCCGCCGCAGATCTCGCCGGCATCGAATAAGCCCAAGAACCGTTCCCGATACCCAAATACATCCTTAAGAATCGCTATCCATCGTTTGGATTGATACAATGAAATAGGGGACTGCTGACCGAGCCACTTTTCCCATGTATCGTATTCACCCTTTTGGAGTGTGCGGACTTCCAGGTTCATCGCCTTCATCATACAGAGCAGCCAAATCCTTCATGGTCATAAAAACTGAATGTTTCTGGAATGTCGATAACATAAATCGATACAAATCCAATTTCTCTTCCATCGTTTTCAAAAGGCCCGGCTTGACTTTCAGCCTGTCGTCCTGAACCGAGCGATAGTAATCGACCATTTCAATACCATGAAGTTCGTAGAGCATGGGCCGACGGAATAACCGTAAATAATGGTAACTCAGGGTAAAGACCTTCCTCCCCCATAAATAGAGAAGTGTTCCTAAAAAGGGGAGCTGGATGATGGGAAGAATACTGGGAGGCAATTCCATGAGTCCCATGTCACCCCTTCGCCATATTTTTTCCCTGTGGGGACGATACGGTGTTTTTGGCGCCAAACCCACGTTCAAGGACCCTCCGATACCCTGGCTCAGTCTGCCCCTGTTCATGATCCAGTTGACCAAGGAGATGGGTGTCGTTATAAGGGAGGGGAAGACCGAAGAATCATAGGTGTATCCCAGGTCCTCCAATAAGCCCATCACATCGGCGTCGATGCCCCATCCTGGAGCACGGAATCCCAACACCTGGGTGCCGCAAACATCGGACAATACCTTATGGGCTTCCTCGATCTCACCTCTTTTTTCTTCGAAGGAGAGCGTTTTGAAATTTTGGAGGTGGCTATATGTATGATTGGCGATTTCATGGCCCCGCTTGATGATATCCTGAATATAGGTGTTATTCTCGCGTCTTCCGGCATCTTTTCCCACGAGAAAAAAGGTTGCCTTCACGCCGTATTCATCGAACAGGTCGAGAAATCGTGGAAGGGCATCGTCGTACACCGCATTCAGATGAGTCGCCTGTAGCGGCTGGAATCCCCTGGCATTCAGGTAATGCCAAAGGGGATCCATATCTATAGATATGGCACAGCAAATTTTTTTCATTTTTTCATGCGGCTCTGAATCCGATAGATTTCTTTCCTCAGGTTGTTGATCTGCATGCCCAGCAGCCCGAAAGAAATCATGAAAAATCCTCCCAGCATCATGATGACCAGTAATACCATTAAAGGCCGGTTCGGATTTAAGCCGCCGGTATACCGTAGGTATATGATATAAAAACCCAACAGCAGGCTTAGCAGGAAGATTCCAACTCCCAAGATACCAAAAAACAAGATCGGCCGTTCGAATAGAGTGAATACGATGTGAGAGTTGATGTATTTCATGGCCGAAAAAGCAGTCCGGCGCCGTCCAGCCTTTCGTATCTTATGATCGGGCCATGATAGTGTCGCAGGGATCTCGGTGATCTGATAACCCGAAGCCAGGGCTTTGGAGAGGATTTCAAGATGGATTTCTTTATCCTCAGACGTCAGGAGAAGCGATTGGATGCATTCCCTTCGATAAATCCGGGTCATTCCAGAGATGGTATGAACTATCCCACCGATGGATGCCGACAGTATCTTGTTTCCCCACTTGCTCAGAAATAGCCGCTTGAAAGGCAGGTTCTTCGTCCCACCCCCCTTCATGTACGGTGAGGCCACGACAATATCATCCGGGGAATGAACGATGGCTTCGTATAACTCCCCTACGATACCCTCGCCATAATTCAAGTCCGATTCGACGGTCAAAACAAACTCGCCCTTGGCCTGCTCTATACCCCGCCTGATGGCATACCCTCTGCCCCTGTTCGCTGGGTAGGAGATGAGACAGAGCTCTTTCATGCGTTTGTTGAGTGAACGCACCACGGCTTCTGTATTGTCACTACTTCCGTCGTTCACGAAGATGATTTCGAACGCAACGCCCAATCCTTGCGCAGCGGCATGTACCTTTTTCAGATTCTCGACGATACAGGCTTCTTCGTTGTAGCCCGGAATGATAATCGAAAGGTTTAAGTGACTCATAAGAATCCGCCGTGTTATTGCTTTTTCATCTGTCAGAATGGATGAGAACGCTTACAGGATTTCTTACCCCCGCCTCGGTGAACGGTTTTCTGCCCTCTGCCGGTGCGGTCTCG
>CAZTKR010000387.1:0-3301 GCA_964614115.1 uncultured bacterium
GGTGGCTTTCTTGAACGCCGTGACCGCAGTTGCGTAGTTTTTCCTCTTGACGTAGGTATTCCCGATCTCGTAATGGGCCCTGGCCATTGTCGGGTCTTGGGCTAATGCCTGATTGTAGACCTGAATGGCTTCATCGTATTTTTCCTGATCCCGGTAGAGGATGCCCAGATTAAAATAGGCTCTCGAAAAACTCGGGTCCAATTCGATGGCTTTTTTATAGGCAGTCTCGGCCTCAGCATACCTCCGCAGCCTTCTTAACGCAATTCCCTTACTGGCATACGCCTTAGCATTGGACGGATCGAGATCAATGGCTTGGTTGTAGGACTGGAGAGCATTCTCATACTGACCCAACCGTACAAACTTATTCCCGTTATTAATGGCGGATTTGATCTTGGACTCTTTATCGCCCTGGGAAGCAAGTTCCGATTTCAGGCTATTTATGCTTTCATTATTCTTGTCGTACTCTGCCCTGAGTGTGTTGTATGTGTCCAGATCTCCGGTCTGCGAGGCTTGATTCATCTTTTCTACAAGCTCTCTTTGCTTCTGCTGAAGCTCGTTGATCTTGGCCTGGTAATCGGTCCCTTGAGCTAAAAGGACACTACCACTCATAAATATCAGCATCACCAGACCCAACAACAACGTTTTTCTCGATAAACTCATTCGTTTACCCTCCCGCTTATGTGTCTGCCTTTTCCAACGATCGTTTGTGCCGAAGGGGGGATTCGAACCCCCACGCCCTTTCGAGCACTGCCCCCTCAAGACAGCGTGTCTACCAAACTCCACCACTTCGGCATACCATTACATCCTTAAATTATTGAGATTCCGGTTCCCGTTCTACTGGGGTTGCTGTTTCCGTTGCAGGCTGCTCCGCACCAGGCACCGTGGGAAGCATGGTCGCCGGAGAGGACGACTGCTCCTGTTCCATCACCTGTTCTACTAAACTTCTCTGCCGGGAAGAAGTTCCTGCCGAGAGAAAGGCGATGGAAATAGACGTGATCGCAAAACCCACGCCCAGCCACATCGTCACCTTCGCAAGAAATGAAGCCGCTCCCCTTCCACCGAATACATTCCCCATACCGCCACCACCACCGAACATGCCTGCCAATCCGCCCCCCTTGCTCGATTGTAAAAGAATGCTGACGATCAAAAAAATACAAAGTATGACGTGTATCACCATTAAAAAAGCCGTCATGGATAGAACTCCCCTTTATTAAGCTATGGCAGCCTGTACGATAGCCGCAAAACTCTCCGCATCCAGGCTCGCCCCTCCGACGAGGGCTCCGTCGATATCTGGTTGTTCCAGAAGCTGACGGGCATTTCCGGGTTTTACGCTGCCTCCGTATTGAATACGGATACTTCCGGCCGCTTTCTTATCGAATTGCTCTTCGATCCATTCCCGAGTTAAACGATGGACTTCCTCGGCTTGTTCCGGTGTCGCCGTCCTGCCCGTACCGATGGCCCAGACGGGTTCATACGCAAGAATGATATGCTCCATATCCTGACGAGAAAAACCTTCCAGGCACCCCTTCAACTGACGCCTCACCACGTCAGCCGTCTTATCCGCTTCCCTGTCATCCAGGGTCTCTCCTATGCAGAGAATAGGCCGGAGCCCAAATTCCAGGGCGCTCTGGATCTTCTTGCGGATGGTCTCATCGGTCTCGCCAAAAATATGGCGCCGTTCCGAATGTCCCAGAATCACGAGATCGCAGCCAACGTCTTTCAGCATGGCGGGCGAAACCTCTCCCGTATAAGCGCCCTTGGCTTCATGATGCATGTTTTGAGCTCCCAGCAGGATTCGGCTCCCTTCCAGTGTCTTGGAAATCAAGGACAGATATGGAAACGGCGGACAGACAGCGACATCGACCCCCTCAACATCTTCCAAAAACGGTTTCAGGGCATTCAGAAGATCGACAGCATCTGAAGCCGTCGTATTCATCTTCCAGTTTCCGGCTATCAGAGATGTACGCATACAACAGGACCTTTTAAGCATCCGTTAGAGCAGCCACACCCGGAAGCTCCTTCCCCTGCAGAAATTCCAGTGAAGCTCCTCCACCTGTGGAAACGTGGGACATTTCCTGGGCGACCCCGGCCTTCTTCACGGCCGAAGCCGTATCCCCTCCTCCGACGATCGTTTGGGTGCCTTTGTGTGACAGTTCGGCTAAAAGTTTCGCAACAGCCAGTGTCCCCCTGGCCGTGTCCTCTATCTCGAAAACGCCCATGGGGCCGTTCCAGACGATAGTCTTAGCTCCCCGGCAAACCGTTGAAATGGCTTCGATGGATTTTGGTCCGATGTCCAAACCTATGCCATCTTTTGGAATATGATCGACAGAGACAACCTTCGTCGTTCCAATTTGCCTTGCTTTTAAATCAACGGTGTCCGAAACAACACAATCCACGGGTAATACGATTTTCTCAGACTTCTCGTTTACCAGCCTGCGCACAAAATCTAGGCTGGTTTCATCGAGCAGGGATTTTCCTATTTCTTTGTCTTGTGCCTTCAGAAAAGTAAACATCATACCACCCCCGATGACCAGGCGGTCTACTTTATCGATCAGATTCTCGATGACGGGTATCTTATCCGCAATCTTCGCACCGCCCAGGATCATCACGAAGGGAGATTCGGGATTCGTAACGGCTGCTCCCAAGAACGCCAGTTCTTTTTCCATCAAAAAGCCAGAAACACACGTATCAAAAAAAGCCGTCACACCCACGGTAGAAGCGTGTGCTCTGTGTGCCGAACCGAAGGCGTCATTGGCATAGACATCGCCTAGCCGAGCCAGATGCTTCGAGAATGTTGGGTCGTTATTCGTCTCTTCTTCGTGAAACCGCACGTTCTCCAAAAGACACACATCCCCATCCCTCATATCAGAGACGGTTTTTTCGACGTCATCCCCTATACAGTCGGGAGCGAAAAACACGTTTTTCTTTAGCAGCTCTCCCAGCCGGACGGCCACCGGCTTGAGACTCATCTCGGGAATAACCTTCCCCTTCGGCCGACCGAGATGGGACATCAGGACGACCCTTGCCCCCTGCTGTACGGCGTACTGGATAGTGGGCAGGGATGCACGAATCCGTTTGTCGTCGGAGACGTTCTGATTTTCATCCAGAGGTACGTTAAAGTCGACCCGCATCAGCAGACGCTTGCCTTTCAGACCGATCTCTTTAATACTCAGCTTTTTCATTAAAAGTCAAAAATCCCACGCCTTGAATAAACTCGATACTCAGTGATGAAATCATCCAACTTCTTTTTTGATTTCCAGGACGCTATGAAAAGGAAAAATCTACATCTGTGCTATTCTTA
>CAZTKR010000388.1:0-3263 GCA_964614115.1 uncultured bacterium
ATCGTCTTACGACTTACAATCATAAGGAGTATATGATGGTCCGCATTTACACACGTTTCACGGGTATATGTTTGTTGTTATCCGTCTTGGTGATTTTCCTGGCCTGCGACAAGAAGTCGACCACGGAATCGGAGACTCCGACCAATAACTGGCTCCCGATTACTGAGAATGTCAACGGCGAGCTGACGGAGATCGAGGGCATCCCATTGTTGACGCTGTGGGGTACCAATTACGAGCAGGGGTATGCCCATGGTTACCTGTTCGCGCCCGAGATCATCGAGTACCTGGAGATAGAATTGAGCGTGGAAGGTACGGTCGAATTCTATGAAAACATCATGCTCCCCAATATCGATAAGTACACGGTTCCCCAGGAGTACCTGCGGGAGATGGAGGGATTCCTGGCCGGGATGGAGGCCCGTGCCGGAGGACCCGTGTATGTGGCCGGTGTGGACCGCACTCTCACCCTGAATGATGTGATCGCTTCGAGCTGTGTGGACAATGTCCAGCACATACTGGACACGCACTGCACGTCTTTCAGCGCCTGGGGTGCGTTGACGGCGGGAGGGGTTCCGATCACCGGACGTAATTACGACCAGCCGGATGATTTCATCCATACGGGCAGGTATATGTTCATCGTACGCAAGTTTGCTCCTGGGAGCGGCGTGTCGTCCTGGATCAGCATCGACCTGCCGGGAGGCATCCGTTGTGATACGGGCATGAACGCCGAGGGGGTGACCCTGGCTACTCAGGAAGTGAATAACGTCCGAGAATGCTCTGCATCCGACGGATTTTGTCCGGAAAACGTCATTTACAGAAAACTGCTGGAATCGGCAAGGGCTGCATCGGTTGTTGAGGACGTCTCCTCGGTGCTCCAAAATTTGTACACCAACGGCGGAGAGGCGCTCCTGATGTCCTGGCCTTCCGGTCAGGGTGCGTGCTCGGCCGTGTTCGAGATTGATGGCGATTTGACCACATGGCACGGACTCACCGTACGCCAGCCCGAATCCGGATGCCCGTATATGATACAGACGAATCAGTTTTACGAACGTTTGGCGCCCGAATCGTCGCGTCGGTATTCTCTGATCGAAGATTATCTGGACGGTATCATCGCCGGAGATAATCCCCTCTTGACTGTTGATAAGACCTGGGACCTTATGGGGCAGGTCCCGGCGAGTCAGGATTTGCTTATCAATACAGGAGTTGTTTTTGAACCGGATTCCATGCTCATGCATGTGGCCTTTGCCGAACCAGGGACTCATGCCACGAGCTGTCGGCGAATCACGGTGGATGTCGACGAACTGCTGAACTAGATGGCCGTTTGACCGCGCCATGCTCTCGCTTTTTATCCAACCGGAATGATACATCACTCCCGGACGTCCCCAATGGAGTGATTTCTTCGCTTTCAGATTCGTAGTCTATATTTCCATCGATTTATAGCAACCTTTTTACGTGGATTACGTATTACTCTATGTGTAAGATACGTAAAACCGATACCGGGATTCGAATCCAAGTCCATGCATAACAAGGATTAGAAGCATGAAAGAATTGACATTATTGGAACAGATGATACTGGCAGCCATCATCGTACTAAAGGACGACGCCTACGGTGTGTCCATCCGGAAACGGGTGGAAAAAGTATCCGGCAGACGATTGATGTATGGAACACTGTACAATGCCCTGGATCAGCTCTTACGAAAAGGGTATGTCACAAAGACAAAGGGAACCACATCATCGGCCAGGGGAGGACGGCCCCGTATTTACTATGCCCTGACATCGGACGGCAGAGAAGCACTCCGGGTCTCCTACAATCTGCACTGTGCCATCTGGGACAGCATCCCCGAATTCTCTGGAAATTAAAGGGCATGGGTAAACGCAAGACATATCCGCCCAGAGTGGGCCAGAGGATGCTTTCCGCTTTACAACGTTATGAGTCGGAGTATGCTTTTTCCGGAGATTGCGGCGAGGAGTATAAAGAGCGCGTGCTGGAGCATGGAAGGCACCGAGCCCTCTTGTGGTACTGGGCGCAAGTGGTGTATGCGCTTGGCGCCTATTCCAAGCTATCGACATCCATAGGAGTTGCCATGCTGAAAAACTACATCAAAACCACATGGAGGAATATCAGGAATAACAAAGTGTATTCCTTCATCAACATCATGGGCCTGGCCGTGGGAATGGCCTGCTGCATCCTGATCCTCTTATGGGTGCAGGATGAACTCAGCTACGATAAGTTTCACAAAAATTATAGAAACATCTACAGGATGATTCCTGAACTTCAAGGGCGTAAGCTTTCGTCCAGTCCTTTGGCGCTTGGCGCGGTTTTCAAGGAACAGTATCCTGAAGTCCAACACGTCGCGAGATACTATTGGATGAATTTTACTGTAAAATACGGACAGAACATCAACAGCGAGAACGGCGCTTTGGTGGATGACGATTTTTTAAATATATTCACGTTTCCGCTCATCAAGGGAAATCCGGAGACCTTGTTCGCTGACCGGGAGTCTATCGTTTTATCAGAAAAAACCGCTGCCAAGTACTTTGGCACCCAGGACCCCATCGGTAAAACGTTACGGATTGACAACGAGCTCGAGATGATCGTGACAGGCGTTTTCAAGGATGTTCCCCTGAATTCGCATATACGGTTTGATTTTCTCGGTTCGATGAAACTCCTGGGCGAGAGGGGAGATACAAGCTGGTCGTATGAGCCCAGAACGTACGTGCTTCTGGATCAAAACGTCTCCATTCGGGATTTCGAGGAGAAAATCTCAGGGTTCATCATGGAGCACGACAGGCGAACCAATCAGACTGTCATCCTTCATCTACAGCCGCTCTCCAAAATCCATCTGTATTCGTTGAACGGCACAGACCCGATTATCTACGTCTATATTTTCTTGACCATCGCCGCGGCCATCCTAATCATCGCATGCATCAATTTTATCAACCTCTCAACGGCCAGAGCAAACACCCGGGCCAAAGAGATCGGCATGAGGAAGGTCGTGGGCGCGGCAAAAGCGGACATCATCCGGCAGTTTATCGGAGAATCAATCCTGTTTTCGATCGTTGCCCTCTTGGTGGCCATGGGCCTGGCGTATCTCTTTTTGCCGACATTCAATCATCTTGCAGAAAAGCAGATGACGTTGGACATGGCCGGCAATGTATCGACTGTGACCCTGCTGGTCGGTATCATTCTCTTCACAGGACTCCTGTCCGGTAGTTATCCGGCTATCATACTTTCTTCTTTTAAACCGGCGAATACGATATCCAAG
>CAZTKR010000389.1:0-3257 GCA_964614115.1 uncultured bacterium
AAACAATGAAGTTAACTTTGAGGAAGAAGATATAAATAAATTCTTTAAAAAAGCAGAATTGGGTGTTTATAAATATCTTGAAGATAATAAAGATAACATACGACCCGAAATCTATGAGAGTGCGAGAAAGAACGTACCTGAAAAACTGCATAAATGGCTGACCAATCCAAGAATAGATGAACTTTCGCCCTCTGCCAAAAAAGGTATCGTACAGGCCATCGAAGATGCGCGGTGGAATAATATCGTAGATGCGTTCCTGGATGAGATTGCTTTTGGTACCGGCGGAATCAGAGGCATCGCGGCCTTTGCGACACGGAAGAATGAATCCGAACTGGAAGCGCTCTACGAAGAAGGCATAACCGCACCCATACTCAGGGGGCCCAACACGATCAACGACCTGGTGCTTATGATCAAGTCCGCCGGTGTAGCCCGTTATGCAAGACAGAACGGATTGAAAACCATCGTCGTCGGGTATGATAGCCGGATACAAGGCCGTAGCTTTGCCGAACTCATCACCCGTATCTTTCTTGCCCAGGATATGACTGTCTACCTGTTCGATGAGGCCTGCCCTTACCCGGAACTGACATTTGCCATCCCCCACCTGAAGGCCGATATGGGCATTTTAATCTCGGCGAGTCACAACGACCGGCGGTACAACGGCTACAAGCTTTCTTCGCGAACCGGTGCCCAGTTCGAAAAATCCGAGCGTGACAGAATATTTTTTCAGTACATCCTGCACGTGACGTTCGGCGATGTCGAGATACTGCCCGAGATACCGAAAAATCATGACCATTTAATCTTCCTGGGAGGAGCCAAACCGCTCCCCCGCAACGAATATTTCGGTCGGGAAGACTCCCTCGTCGATATGCACAAAGCCCATCGCGAGCATATCCAGGCATTCATCCTGGACCCGACCACACTGGCCGAATGGGCACCCCGGACTTCTCTGGGCTTTTCCGCGTTTCATGGGGCGGGACACATGGCGGTACCGGCTCTGCTCACACATTTTCATTTTACGGAATTGAAAACCGTCTCCAAGCTGAACGAACTGGATGGACGCTTCCCCTGTTTTGCTCTGGAACAGCAGCCCGATCCGGGCGACAACATCGCTGCCGAAGTGGCCGTGGAAGAATTCAAAAAAGAATACGGCGAGGAAGCATTCCGGACGTTGGACCTGCTCATCGGAACCGATCCCGACGCCGACCGCGCCGGTTTTATCGTGAAGGTTCCGGAGGATCAGAAACCCTGTTATCGAAACATCAACCAAAAGCCGGATAGCCTGGTCAATGCGTTGAGTACGGCCATACCCAACTACAACGCCAGAGATGATTTCGATTGGCATCTGCTGGATGCCGACAACGCATGGACGATACTCCTCTGGTACCGGTTGATGAAGGAAGCCGAAAAAAACGGCGGCACCGTACCCGATGCAGATAAAAAATTCATCACGCTCTCCCACACGACATCGGATTCCATGGTGCGTCTCGTAAGGAAGCACGGCCTGGGTGTTATAAAGACATGGGTTGGTTTCGTGTACCTGGCCAATTCGGTGTACATGGTCTGGAACGGTGAAAAATTGGGCCAGAAGCTGAAAGATTGGAACACATCGGATTGGGTTCAGGGAACCGGAAACCCGGAACAAGACATGGGAAAAAAGATATTCCAGGATCAGGGCCATCAGGTTCTCTTCGATGTCATGGATATGGATAAAAACCCCCGCAACTATAATTTTGCTGCCCTGGAACAGAGCAACGGTTTCAGCATTCTGGGCCCGAAACCAGCGGAAGGTCAGATATGGGGAGCGGGCGGACATGTGAGAGACAAGGACGGCACGTTCGCTGCCATACTCCTCGCCGAAGTGCAGGCATACGCAAAATCCAAGGGAAAATCCCTCATCGAACTGCTGGACGAGCATGTCTATCTGGACCCGGACATCGGCCTTTTTGTGGGCTACTACGAGCCAGAGCCTTACTGGGGTCAGTTTGAGGGACCGACGGGCATGTCTCGGAAAATCAATCTTCTCAAAAAGATCGAGGAATTACGCATCGCCTTCGAGCAGAAGAACGACGTTTCGTTTGCCGGCCAG
Organism: uncultured bacterium; assembly: GCA_964614115.1. Lineage (GTDB taxonomy): Bacteria > Zhuqueibacterota > QNDG01 > QNDG01 > DSAB01 > CAZTKR01. The sequence continues at coordinate 2,087 of CAZTKR010000389.1, forward strand.
AAAACACGGCATATCCGGGCCTATCGTACCGGGAAATACGACATCCTCCATCGGTGGAAACACTACGATCTGCCGTATTTCAACGGTTTTCCCGACGAGGGCGTTCGCTTTTTCTTCGACGAGGATCTCCTGAGTCACCTGACCGTTCGTCCGTCGGGTACTTCCCAATGCCTCCGGTTTCACGTACAGCTCAAGGCAGAGGGCCTGAACGAAACGAATCTCTGCGAGAAAAAACAGGAATACTACCAGTTGGCCAAAGATGTCGTGGCGGATGTTCGGGCCAAAATCGGGGCTTAGGATGATGCCGACCGCCGACTAACCTGATGGGATAGTGTATTCCTCATCTCGCCACGGCAAGGATTCCATGATAGATAAACGATTAGCCACAGAATGGATAGAGAATGCGGGCCGCATGGCCCTGCGTTTTTTTCGTCAGACCTCTTCCTGGCAAAAGGCAGATGGAAGCCTCGTCACAGAAGCCGACAAAGCCGTTGAAGACTACCTCGTCAACCGTATCCGGGCCCAGTATCCCCATCACGGCATCATCTCCGAGGAAGGCACGCGTATTCAGGGAGAGGAGGCCACATGGGTCATCGATCCCCTGGACGGCACGCAGGCCTACGTCATGGGCCTGCCCACCTGGTGTATCTCCATGGGTATTGTTAACGAAGAACAGCCCGTCCACGGAATCGTCTACCTGCCGATGACCCGAGAGATAATCGTTTCATGGCAGGAAGAAACCATCTGGAACGACAAACGAATACACGTTCCGGAAAATCCACGGGTGGACGCGGATTCTATCTTATGCGTCTCGATGCGTACTCATCAGGCATACGATTTCTCCTTCCCGGGCCAGATTCTATCCCTCGGCAGTGGGATCGTCCATAATTGTCTTGTGGCACGCGGATCGGCCAGCGGTGCCCTCATGTTGAATCCATGTATCTGGGATGTAGCAGCCGCCTATCCCATCCTGCAGAATGCCGGAGCAGACGTGTATCAGATGGACGGTAAGCCATGGCGGTGGGAAAATAGGTTAAACGATAATTATCGTATCGGTCCTCTGATCGCCTGCCATCCGAGAATAAAAAAACATCTGCTGAGTGCAATCGTGCCGAGAGGATGATCCATCGTCCGTTTAAAGCCCTTTGAATCGGCCTATTCACGTTCGATG
>CAZTKR010000390.1:0-3255 GCA_964614115.1 uncultured bacterium
TAAAACAGTCTTTTGATTTTTTCTTTTTAATGCAACGATAGAATCCCTTGATACAGGGGCGATGATAATGCCATCAACGTTTCTGCCAACCAGTAGATGGACATATCGTTTTTCTTCAACCTCATTTTCCTGCGTATTACATAGGAGTAGATTAAAATTGTATTCCCTGACGACGAGTTCAATCGCATGAAATAGGGATCCAAAAAACGGATTGCGAATATCGGGTAATATAACACCGATGGTGGATGTTCTTTTTGTGACCAAGGAACGGGCGATCTCATTGGGATGGTAGTCAATATCTTTTATCGCTTTTTGGATTCGATCTTTTGTCTTGCTGCTTACACGATCTGGCGCGTTGAAAAAGCGGGAAACCGTCATCACCGAAACGCCGGCATGAAGTGCAATATCTTTAATGGTCGCTTTTTTCATAGGAAGGATTTATGTTAACGTTAATATTTTTTTACTTGTGTTAACTTATTATTTTCATTAAATTCGATTTGTGAAGTTTCATTCAGAATAAAGCAATTTTTGTTGAACGTTAACATCGATACATAAAATTACTATGTTTCATTTAAAATATCAAGGAAAAAATAAAGGAGTCGTGCCATGAAAAGAACAAGTATCCGCATGACCGCACTGATTTTTTCAATGCTCAGCTTTTTTTCGGCGGACATGATCACAGCGCAGGATTTTCCGTCGGTTTTAAACATCCGCGACAGGGCGAACGTGATGCTTCAGATCACTCGAAATCGCTTGGATACTCTCGTCCCACGGTTTATGAGGGAAACCGGTTTCGACATGTGGATCATCACATGCAATGAGGATGACCTCGATCCCATCTTCAGAACGATGATCCCCTATGAAAATTGGTGCCCCATCACTCAAATCCTCGTGTTTTATGATCGGGGGCCTGGGAAGGGAACCGAACGATTGAATGTCTCCCGCACCAATTTTGGTGATCTCTATGAAAGTGTTTGGGATGCCGGAGCCTGGGATACTGAAAAAAAAGAAAGCCAATGGGATTGCCTGGGAAGAATCGTCCGGGAACGCGATCCCAAGAAGATCGGCATTCATGAGGGAGAAATCCAATGGGTAGCCGGAGGATTGACAGTTGTGTTGAAGAAACGGCTTGTGGAGGCCATCGGGCCGAAATACACGGCCAGGCTGGAATCGGCGGAACCTCTCATCACACTCTGGGCCGAAACGTTGCTGGATGAAGAAATTGATCTGATGGAACAGGCCGTGGCAATCTCCCATGCCATCATCGCCGAAACATTCTCATCCAAAGTGATCACTCCCGGTTTTACGACGACCGATGATCTCCGTTATCATTATTGGCAGCGGGTGGCCGATTTTGGCCTCGATCTCGCATTCTATCCCTTTTTCTCCATTCGCGGCCGTCAGGCGGAGGCGATCGAGAGATATGGGAAGAATGATAATGTGATACGTCCCGGAGATTTCATCCACTGCGATGTCGGTCTGAAATACATGTATTACAACACGGACCATCAGGAATGGGCCTACGTCCTAAGGGTAGGTGAGACCGATGCGCCCGAAACATTTCGTAACATCATGGCCGAGGGAAACCGACTACAGGACATTTATTGCAGCGAATTCAAAGCAGGCCTCACGGGCAACGAGCTTTTGGGCAACATTCTCAAAAAAGCCAAAGCACAGGGGATTCCTAAGCCTCGGATTTATTCTCATTCACTCGGCTATTTTCTCCACGAGCCGGGTCCGCTTATCGGACTGCCATGGGAGCAGGAAAATAATCCGGGCAGGGGAGACGTAAAACTCGTTCCCAACAGTTGTTTTGTCGTCGAATTGAGTGTAACCATGCCCGTACCCGAATGGGAAGGAAAAGAATTTCGCCTCTCTATTGAACAAGATATCGTATTTATAGGAAACGGCACAGCCTATCTTGATGGACGTCAGACGCGGTTTCACCTCGTCAAATAGGAAGAAGCGAAAAACAGATGGAGCCTAACATTCATGATCAGTCCGAATCTGTGACCTGCTTCCATACACGCAGAAAGTTACCGCCCATAATCTTGCGGACATCTTCGTCGCTGTAACCGCGCCTCTTCAATCCACGGGTTATATTCGGATAGTCTTCCACTCCACGAATGCCCACCGGCGAAGGATTGCGGGGATACATGTCCGCTCCCAGTCCCACATGATCCACGCCTGCGGTCTTCACAGCATGGTCGATATGATCGAGCACATCCTCTATTGTAGGCAGATTTTCCAGCGGCCAGTCGCGGCTGGCATTGAGATGCTCCACGGCGATGCGAAGCTGCAGGTCTTCAATCGGGGGAACCTGGTGGAACCAGGGACGGCCGATGGCCCGTAGCGCGTTCATCGTTTCCAGATACTCTGGCGTTAAATAATTGAGGACAAATACGATCCCGATAACGCCGCCGTTCTCCGCCAGTGCGCGCAGCATCTCGTCACTCATGTTGCGGCGATGGGGATTGATGGCCCGGCACCCCGAATGGGAGGCAATGACGGGCTCGTCGGTGATCTCAATCACATCGAAGAATGTGTCGTCGGATACGTGAGAGATATCGATCACCATGCCCAGCCGGTTCATCTTACGCACGACCTTTCTTCCCAAATCATTGAGTCCGCCCCAACGGGCTTCATCGGCGCCGGAATCGGCCCATCCATGGGTCACATTGTGAGTCAGCGTCATGGAGGAGACACCCTTGCTGTGGAACTCCCTCAGATTCTCCAGACTGTTTTCTATCGCATGGCCGCCTTCGATGGACAGCGGCATGGCGATCTTGCCCTCGGCCACGATCCGCTCAATATCGGAGCCGGTTCGCGCCAGAGCGACTTGGTCGGAGTTGTTATCAATGGCCTCGAGCATGGCATCGATCAGCCTTCTCGTCTGATCGGCACAATTATCCGGATAAAGAAAATTATGAACAAAAAGAGCAACGGTTTGCACATCGACGCCTCCCTCCCTTAAACTCGGTATGTCGACATGCCCGCCAGGCAAGCGTTGTCCGATATCGAGTTTCTCATAGAGGACACGCAAGACGAGATCGTTGTGACAGTCCCAGACGAGTGCTTCCTTATGAAGGTCTTCAATATCTTCTTGATTGGGAGAGCAGGCTGTAATCAGAAAGAATAGCATAACATTTATGATAACAATCAATAGAATGATACCATTCACTGCTTTCATGAAATCCTCCGTTATTTTGATTGAGACCATTAATCATTGGGATGATCCAAATGATATCTAATAAA
>CAZTKR010000391.1:0-3233 GCA_964614115.1 uncultured bacterium
CGGGTAATGGTTTATTTTGTTTAGAATTGTTGGATTTTGTAGAAATGAAGAGCGGGATCGCATACAATAAAAAACGGCGGAGCCCTTATTCGGCCCCGCCGTCTATAAAACCTTCCCCACGGCCTACTTATCGGACCGATTTACCATGCTCTTGGCGATTATGTAATACACCAGCAGAGCCAGCCCTGCCAGGATAAACATGCTTCCGATGGTCACTTCACCGGAAACATGGCTGGGAACCAACTGTCCAATCAGGAACGCCAGCCCGATGCCGATCAGGACAATGCCCCACTTCAAGGCTGAAGGAACCCGGTATTCCAACCGATCCATGTACAGGAATTTCACATTCTCGTCGACCATGCCCTTGTCGATAAGCTTGCTCCTGATCTTGTTGTCCGAGAGCAGTTTGATTAAAACGATGACAGCAACCAGAACGATTCCTGTGATGACGGCACCCGCGACTTCACCTTCCATGACATCCTCCTATGATTTATTGATATCTTCGTTCAATCTCATCTTTGTTCACTAGTATCAGACAGACAGACCACAAAAATGTTACACGAAAAAAGGCATTGCATGCAACATTTTATTTTTTAAATTGTCTGATATTCATGAAAGCATGATGAAGATAACGATGGCAGATTCCCGTCAATTGATCAACCGTATCAAGTCGGGTGATCACAGCGCATTCCAGACGTTGATCGAAACGTATCAACGGTTGGTCAGTCATATCGTATTCAGGGCGATTCCCAATGTATCGGACCGTGAAGACATATGCCAGGACATATTCTTTAAGGTGTACCAGAATATCGGGGGCTTTCGTTTTGAATCGAAAGTTTCGACCTGGATTGCGAGGATCGCGTACAACACATGCATCAATTATCTTCAAAAAAAGAAGGTACCCCTTTTCGACGACCATACGTTCGAGGACGAAACCCTCGACAGCGTATCGGGTCAGAGCAAACTTCCCGATGCCATAACCGAAGGGAAGGATACGGCATCTCGTCTGCAAGCGGAAATAGAGGCCCTGGACGTACGCTACCGTACCATCCTGACACTGTACCATTTGGACGAGATGAGTTATGCTGAGATCGGGAAAATCATGAATTTGCCGGAAGGCAGTGTGAAGAGTTACCTGTTCCGAGCCCGAAAGCGGCTGCGGGAAAAACTGCTGATTCAATACCAGAGAGAAGAATTATGAAGGACGACCATTTAACGGATGAGGAAATTCAGGATATTCTGGATGGGAATCGCTCGCAGGTCGAGACGAGCCGGAGACACCATCTGGAAACCTGCAATACATGCCAACAAACCCTGAAACAGTACCGGGCCCTGTATGCCCATCTGGAATCCGACACGGGGTTTAAACTCCCGAAACACTTCGCCAAATCGGTGGTTGCAAAACTGACATCCGAATCGTCGAGTCCATTCTCTTTTCCTGCAACCGAACTCATCATCATTGTCGCGGGAGTCGCCATCGCTCTGGGGGCCGCTTTCCTTTTTGTCGATTTTAAGCCATTTTTCAACTCCATTGCCCGAATTTCCCTACCCCGACTGGGATTCAACGCGTCCTTCATGGCTCCCATAAAAAACATGCTCGCCGATCTGAACGGCAGTCTGATTCTACTGCCTTTTGCCGGTCTGGCCCTTCTCTCGGTCGCGCTGTTTGACCGCTTCATCCATAAGATAAAGCATCAAAAAATGCCGCTGTGATGGATCGGATAGAATGGATGGCCACGATGACGCTTGGCGTGGATATCTTATTTATAATATCATAAATAATTTATTGGTCTCGGGATATCCGATAAGGACAAGGCGGATATCGATGAAACAGCGAACCCCCACCTGAAGTTTTATTCCACGAACGACGACTTCACTCACATTCAGTCATGACGTTTTACAGGTTGACGCTTATCCCTTATTTCCCCTTCATGCCAATCACCCGGTAGTTGAATTCGTACGCCAGACTGTGACTCCAGGTTTCGTCGAACATCGTGTTGTAACGCGTGCCGTTAGCAGGACCCACGGGCTTTCCGTACGTAAAAAACCAGTTGACGATGGGGCTTCCCGTGTAACCCAGGGCAATCCAGTACCGTCCCGGGGATAGGAGCGTTTCTTCCTTCATGAAGGTGAAATCGACCCAATCGTAGCCCGGTGAATAGGGCATCCCATCCAGCGGTATTAAATCACTGCTGGCAATATACTCTCCCGGTTTTCCCGTCCCGTCGTCCTTGCTCAATTCTATCCAGAGCTGTCCTTCGCCGCCAAACTTATGGAGTGCCGCACCGATCTTCACCAGCTTCAACGGATCTTCCAGGATAAACGTCTGCGCGTATTTCTGACCCTTGGTCGTCACGTACTCGGAGGTCTCCACGAGAAAGCTCTTGTGCATGACCATCAGACTGTCCTCCGTCTCTTCGACGAGGCGCTCGATATCCAGGAAATCAACATTTTCTGGAAAATCCAAGTTTCCGAAGACAGAGGGTTCATCAAACGTCAGCGATGCCAAATTCTGGGGCATATCCACGATGGGCGGTACGGATGCCTCTTCGAAGGCGACCCGGGAGAACGATGCCTCGACCGGCGGAGAAAACAGCATCTTCCGGGGACCGTAGGGCTGTCTCTCGGCCAGCAAATTCACTTCGTCGGATATAAACGACGCATTAATCTGCTCCTTGAACCTCGGTCTTCCTCGAAATCCCCTGGACTGCGACCAACGAACCGTACCATCCGCCACGGTTTCATTGTTATCCATACCCACTTCTACGCGGATAAAACGATTGCTGACGAACAGTTGCGTCTGCTGAGGATCGAAGGGTACCCAACTGAGTCCAGGAAAATAAACCTCGATCCAGGAATGCCGGCCTTCGGCCATTCGCATGGTCAGCATGCCTCCTTTAACCTGTACGTCATATGATTCCTTCAGTGTGATCCCATTGACGATTCGAACCGGGATGCCGACGGCCCGCATCATCGCAGCAGCCAGATGCGAATAGTTCTGGCAATTTCCCTTACCCGTCCTCCAGGAGTACAGCGCATCATAACTAACAGGCCTCTGTACATACGTCATATGATCGACAATCCACGTCAGAATTTGCTGCACAGCGTCGAATTCGGTCATAGAAGACTTGGTCAACTGGCGAGCCTTGCTTACGATCTCGGGATACGTGGATGGCACTTGTCTAGTCGCATCCAGATAGACGCGGACCCGGTTGGGAAGATTGTTTGGAGGA
>CAZTKR010000392.1:0-3200 GCA_964614115.1 uncultured bacterium
CCCTTATACCGAATGCGCTTGTACTTACCGCAGTGACATTCATAATCTTTCACCGGACCGAAGATCTTCTCGCAGAACAGCCCGTCTTTCTCCGGTTTGTAAGACCGATAATTGACGGTCTCCGGTTTCAATACTTCACCGTGACTCCAACCGAGAATCGCATCCGGTGAAGCAAGATTTAAAGCAATACTTGCGAAATTCTTTTTGTCAAGACCATCGTATGACAACGTTACACACCTCCTCGAGGGTGTTTAAAGATTAACGCAGTTCGACGTCAAGGCCGAGTCCCATCAATTCCTTTAGCAGAACATGAAACGATTCGGGCACACCGGGTTCGGGCAGATTTTCTCCCTTAACAATAGCCTCGTAGGCCTTGGCCCGTCCCTTGACGTCATCCGACTTGACTGTGAGGATCTCCTGCAGAGTATGCGCAGCCCCGTATGCTTCCAGGGCCCAGACCTCCATCTCGCCAAACCTCTGTCCGCCAAATTGGGCTTTTCCCCCTAACGGCTGCTGGGTAATCAGTGAATACGGTCCGATGGATCGAGCATGTATTTTGTCTTCGACCAAGTGCGAGAGTTTCATCATATAAATATACCCGACCGTGACTTCTTGGTCGAACTTCTCACCGGTTCGTCCATCGTATAGTCTGCTCTTCCCATCCGTGGGAATATCCACATTTGTCATTTCTTGTTTTACTTCTTCCTCAGTGGCACCATCGAATACAGGCGACGCATAATGACATCCCATGATCTTGGCAGCCCATCCCAAGTAGGTTTCCAGTATTTGCCCTAAATTCATTCGAGAAGGCACACCCAGGGGATTCAATACAATATCGATGGGCGTACCATCGGGCATGTAGGGCATATCCTCTACAGGAACGACCTTGGCTACCACGCCTTTGTTGCCATGGCGTCCGGCCATCTTATCGCCTACCTGGAGCTTCCTTTTTCTGGCCACATACACGCGCACCAGCTTGATAATGCCCGGCGGCAACTCATCGCCTACAGCAATTTTATCGCGTTCTCTCTTGGCATTCTCTTCGATATCCGAAAGCCTCTTCTCATAATTCCGATAGATGGTCTCAACGTCACGGTTTGTCTTCGTATTATCCGTCCACGGACTGGTCCAATCCACACCATCAAAATCGAGCTTGTCTAGGATTTTATCCGACAGTGAAATTCCTTTTCGAACCACGATTTTCTGTGATTCTGCATCCCGGATACCGGAAGCAGTCTTGCCTTCGAGAACCTTCCTAAGCTTCTCGTTCCGAAGCTCCCAGACCCTCTTTTTCTCCCGCTCTGCCCATAAATCAATTTCTTCCAGGAATTTTTTATCCTGTTTTTTCGTCTTAGCATCCCGTCTTTTCAGAGAAAATACTTTGGTGTCGATCACAATGCCGTTCATACCCGATGGGGCCTTGAGAGAGGCATCCTTGACATCGCCCGCTTTTTCTCCAAAAATCGCCTTCAGCAGCTTCTCTTCCGGAGTGGGCTCTGTCTCGCCCTTGGGTGTCACTTTCCCAACCAGAATGTCGCCTGCCTTGACCTCTGCTCCAACCCGGATGATACCATTTTCATCCAGGTCCTTGGTTGCCTCCTCGGATACGTTGGGAATTTCGCACGTCAATTCCTCCTCGCCCCGCTTGGTATCCCGAACCTGAAGTTCAAACTCTTCGATGTGGACAGAGGTATAGATGTCTTCGTGAACCACACGTTCACTGATGACAATAGCATCCTCAAAATTATAACCCCGCCAGGGAATGAAGGCCACCAGTACATTACGTCCCAGGGCCAGCTCCCCGCGGTCCGTGGCGCATCCGTCTGCCAAAACATCGCCCTTCTTCACGTGATCGCCCACAGAGACCAGGGGTTTTTGATTGATCATCGTATCCTGGTTGGTTCTCAGGAATTTGGTGAGGCGAAACGTGGCCGTATCGAGATGATCGAAACTGAGAATGTCTTTCTGATTCAGTGAATCGAGGCGGATTACGATTTTATCGGCGCTCACCTTCTCTACCGTTCCATCGACATCGGAGATCAACATCGCACGCGAATCCATGGCCACTTTGTGCTCGATGCCCGTACCTACCAGCGGCGCTTCCGGCTGGAGAAGAGGCACCGCCTGCCTCTGCATATTGGAGCCCATCAGAGCCCGGTTGGCATCGTCGTGCTCCAGGAAGGGAATCAGGGCCGCTGCCGCGCTCACGATCTGGTTGGGCGAGACATCCATGTAGTGCACGTCTTCTGGCTTGACTATCGGGAATTCGCCCTTGTAACGTGCCTTGACCCGCTCCTTGATGAAGTTGCCCTTGGCATCGATGGGGGCATTGGCCTGTGCAATGATATATTCTTCCTCGTCGTCGGCACTTAAATAGTCTATTTTCTTTGCGGCCTTACCTTTTTCGATCTTTCGATAGGGCGTTTCCAGAAATCCAAAATCGTTGATTCGAGCGTAGGTAGCCATGGATGATATGAGCCCGATATTCGGACCCTCGGGTGTCTCGATGGGACAAAGCCGTCCGTAATGCGTGTAATGAACGTCCCGGACTTCGAATCCCGCCCGTTCCCGTGTCAGTCCTCCCGGCCCCAGGGCCGATAGTCTCCTTTTATGCGTCAGTTCGGCCAACGGATTCGTTTGGTCCATAAACTGCGAAAGCTGGCTCGTACCGAAAAACGTATTGATGACGGACATGACCGTTCGTGCATTCAATAGATCTTGAGGTGTCAGCTTGTCGCTATCCCCGATATTCAACCGCTCTTTGATGGTTCTGGCAAGGCGAGAGAGGCCGACACTCATCTGAGCCGACAACTGCTCACCGATGGTTCGTACGCGTCGGTTTCCCAGATGGTCGATATCATCGGTGGATTTCGTGCCTGCCCGAAGGGCTAGTAAGTATTTAATGATAGCTACAAAATCGTCGTTGGTAAGAACCGTCACATCTTCGGGAACATCCAATCCCAGTTTTCGATTCATTCGGTAGCGGCCCACCCTTCCCAAATCGTAACGCTTTGGATTGAAGAACAACCGGTCGATCAAACCCCGCGCCGTTTCCAAATCCGGCGGCTCGCCAGAACGGAGTTGACGGTAAATGGCCTCTATGGCATCCTTCTCGGATTGAACTGTATCTTTTCTCAATGTATTGTTAATGACCTGGGATCCGCCGATGAGCTCGTCCGACACGACGAATTTGAGCCTTG
>CAZTKR010000393.1:0-3199 GCA_964614115.1 uncultured bacterium
GAACCTGAGATGTAACTGGCAGGAGAAGAATACTATGAATATCCAGAAAAAATCGAAAGTGAGCACCGAGATTCCCACGGCCTCGATGCCAGATATCGTCTTCATGCTTCTCCTCTTTTTTATGGTATCCACAGTCATTCGGCAGAGTGCCGGATTGCCTTTGGATTTACCCATCGCCAAAAGGATAGAAAAGCTCGAGGCAAAGAAAAACGTCGTGAGTCTTTGGGCCAACGACCAGGGTGAGATTTCCATCGATGATAAGTTGATCCAGGTAAGAGATATCGCCCGAATCATGTATGACAAGCGCGTAGCAAATCCGAAACTCATTGTGTCCCTTAAAATCGATAGAGCGGCGAATATGGGATTCGTGACCGATATCCAAGAGAAACTGAGGGAGGCCGATGCTCTCAAGGTGAATTATTGTGCCATATACGGCAATTGAGAGGTGATCAAAATGAGAGAAAGTCCAACCAAGGAGTTGAAGCTTCGGTACAAAAAGATATTGGAATTGGGATTGGTTGTTTCCCTAATTCTGCATATCTTTCTCATGCAGGCCTCGAAAAAGGTGAAAGAGAGAACGATTGAGCGAACTGTGAAGCTGGAAGCCGTACAAGTGGAAGAGATTCCACAAACCCAGCAAGAAAGATCAGCTCCGGCTCCGAGTCGGCCGACAGTACCCATCGCATCGGAAGATGAAACGCTTCCGGAAGATGAAACCATCGATTTTACCGATATTGACCTGGATGCGGAACCACCGCCACCGCCGCCCCCACCCGAGGCGATTGACGACAGTGTGCCGGTATTCGTACCCCACGATGAACCTCCAGAGCCTATTGGAGGATACGCGGCCATTCAGTCGAAATTGGTTTATCCTGAAATCGCTCGGAAGGCTGGAGTCGAAGGCCGGGTGATGATTTGGGCGCAGATCGGTGTCGACGGTTCGGTGATGCGAACCCGTGTGATGAAATCATTGGGACCAAACGGGTGCGACGAGGCTGCCATTAGTGCCATTAAGGCTGTAAAGTGGAAACCTGCCATGCAACGGGACAAACCTGTGAGAGTATGGGTGGCCGTTCCCGTTGATTTTAGGCTAAAATAATTACCATTATTTATTCAGAACGAGTCTTAAAAAGGCGGTGTCAACGCACTGCCTTTTTTATTAAGAGTCTTTTCGTGTGCTATGGATTTTATTGACGAGGCTTCATTCAGGGTTGAAGCTGGACGTGGCGGGAATGGCTGTGTGAGTTTTCGGCGGGAAAAGTATATTCCCAAGGGAGGACCCGACGGCGGGGATGGAGGGGATGGCGGCAGCGTGATCCTGCGGGTATCACGGAACCTGTCGACACTCATCGATTTCCGCAACCGAAAGCTGTACCGGGCGGGGAATGGTGAAGATGGGATGGGGAAGCGCAGGCATGGCAAGCAGGGGAATTCCGTCGTTATTCCCATTCCGCCTGGCACGACCGTGATTGACGAAGAAAACGCCGTTGTTCTTGGCGATATGCTTCGAGCCGGTCAGGAATTGGTGGTCGCAAAAGGTGGTAAGGGAGGCAAGGGGAATAGCTGGTTTGCTACGCCGACCTGTCAGACACCCGACTTTGCCAAGCCCGGAATAGAGGGCGAAAAACGGCATGTCCGTTTGGAGTTGAAGCTTTTGGCGGATGTTGGCTTGGTGGGATTACCGAATGCTGGGAAATCAACACTGCTGACACGCATATCCTCGGCTCGACCCAAAATCGCCGATTACCCGTTTACGACCCTGATCCCAAATCTGGGAATCGTCAGGTACGATAACTTTAAGAGTTTTGTTGTGGCGGATATCCCAGGACTCATTCGAGGTGCACATGCCGGAAAAGGGTTGGGAGACAGGTTTCTTCGGCATATCGAGAGAACGCAGGTGCTGATTTTTCTCATCGAAGCGACCTCGGAGGATCTCTCGTGTGCTTTCGGAACACTCAGGAAGGAACTGGAATTGTACGATCGTTCCCTGTTGAAAAAACCGTGTCTGTTGAGTCTCTCCAAGGTGGACCTGCTTTCTGAAAACCATCGCTCCCAGCTTCCGAAGTCGCTAAACGGCTATCGGTGCTATGCCATTTCTGCTGTAACAGGAGACGGCATCCAGACCTTACTGGATGCGACGGCCGAGTTGCTCTCTGAGGTTGTCGATGACGGATGTGTATGATCTGATGTGTCTTCTTTCCGTGCCTGGCATCGGCCCCTTAAGGATTCGAAGGTTGATCGGGCATTTTGGATCAGCGAAAGCCGTACTCAGCGCCGACGTCCAAGACCTCTATCAGGTCGAGGGTATTGACGAAAAAAAAGCAACGGCGATCAAACAGAAGATAGACAGGCGTTTCGCTGATGATCAGCTCTCGCGGATCGAGAGACACAAGGTTCGATTAATCACGCTATGGGATCCCGATTACCCGGATATCTTGAAGAGTATCTATGACGCTCCCGTACTCTTGTATGTAAAGGGGACTCTGGACGGGAAGAACGGGAACAGGCTTGCCGTAGTCGGTACACGGTCTTCGACGTCGTATGGCCAATGGGCCGCAGAGCATTTATGCGAGGATTTAGCACGACGCGGTGTGGTTATCGTCAGCGGGATGGCCAGAGGAATCGATACGCTGGCGCATCGGGGAGCCATTAAAGGAGGCGGGAAGACGATTGCCGTACTGGGTAGTGGTGTGGATGTAGTGTATCCACCGGAGAATGATGGATTGTACGAGCGAATCAGTGAAATGGGTGCCGTGATCTCGGAGTTCCCCATGACCACCGAGCCGGCTCCTGGTCATTTCCCCAGGAGGAACCGGATCATCAGTGGCCTGAGTATGGGAACGGTTGTGGTAGAAGCAGGTCACAAGAGCGGTGCCTTGATCACGGCATACATAGCTCTGGAACAGGGGAGGGAAGTATTTGCCGTACCGGGCAGCATTCGTAGTCGGACAAGCAGGGGTACGCATAGGCTGATCAAAGAGGGGGCGAAGTTGGTCGATAATGTGGAAGATATCCTGGCTGAAATACCTCAATGGAAGAGCGATGAAGGAACCGGTCAAAACATCGAGGATGTCTCAGAGCGACTTTCTGAAGAGGAGAGATTATTGTGGGATGTTCTCTCGGAAGAGCCTCTTCACATCGATGGAATTGCAGCCCAGGCCAACGTAACGACTTCCGAAGCTTTGGCCATGCTTTTGTC
>CAZTKR010000394.1:0-3187 GCA_964614115.1 uncultured bacterium
CCATGAATCGCTTCGGAATCATGAACCCCTTACGGTAGACGTCGTTCAAGACGAGGAATCCATCGGCAAGGTCTCCCACGGCGTCGCGGATGTGAATCCACTCCTCATCCTCGTAGAGATGGATGTTCCTCAAGCCATGGGCGTCGGTCACATGAACCTGCTTATTCTCCCGCTCGCCAAGGTGGGCATCGATGACAACCGTGCGGTTGTGGCATCCGTGGATACGGCCCGGGTCGTATCCGTCACGTTTCATAGCCCGGATGACGCCGTCAAGCTGCCAGGGTACGGTGGAACTGGCCGGATAGAAGAAATGCCAGCTGATATTGATCTTCAGAGCGGTGTCTCTGTCCTTGGGCAATGCGGCTTGATAATCTGCCAGGTTCATCAGGTGGTGGTAATTGTCTATCACGGAGCTCGGTCTCGTGCGAAGTATGGCTACTTTGGATTGACGCATCAAGATATCCTTATTTACTGAATGTCGGCCCCCCGAATTATTTAAAGCAAACGAATCGTGCTCGTTTACCGTTACAGCAGCAAATCATAAATATTAACAAATTTATAGATGATTGTCAATATATTAATGTTACCCAGAGGCTTTTCCAATTTTTTTGCCACACTTCTTCGAAGGATGCTTCACCGAGTTCCAGGGTAATGGTGGGGATATTTTTTTCGATGCCGGCATAGGTTCCGAACGAACCGGGTGTGGGATACCCGATGTCTGCCTGGACCGGATAATCGTTCCACCGGGACATTCGTCGGGCTAGATCGGCGCCGGGTCCGTCGAAGTTGACGACTTCCAGGGGCGTATGGATGGACACGATGCGGTGGGGACGGTAGGCCTCCAGTAATTGCATAATGGCGCGTGTTTCCGGCTCAGAGCCGGGTTGATAACCCGGGAAGTTTTGAGGAGAGGCGGTGTTGGGTTCCCAGTTCCCCGTGGGAAAGTTCCGGTTAATGTCCACACCATTGGCGTTGGTTCGCTTTCCGCGCACCAACCCATCGGGATTGACGACGGGCATCAGAATGACGCGGCACGGGAGTCGATGCCGCATCTCCATGAATAGATACTCGGAAAATCGATAGGCCAGCCGGCCGCTGAGAATTTCGTCGCCGTGAAAAGCGCCGAGGATGAGTGTGGTTTTTTCACCCTCACCCAGTTCGAGAACGTTTAAAATCCGTCCCTCCACGGATACGGCCCAGGCCTGCCAGGGGAGAGTACTTTTTCCCATGCGCTCGAAAAGCCGTCGTCCTTCACGGTTGAATACACCCCGACCGATAAAAGGAGCGCAGGAAATGGTGAGCAGGATCCAGAGAAGAAAAACACCAACAATCCCCTGTCGTCGCCAGTTTGTTTTCATCGTTCATTCCATGGTTGGTATCGTTTGCCTCGGAATATGGTTTTTACGACGTGCCGTTCGATTCCGTCCTATGATCGTATAACAAAAATGAAGCACTCCAGAAATCGTGTTTGGAATGATCGGCCACTGTTTTCAGCAAAAAGCGTGTCCGCAACGGACGATATTGTTTGCAAGATGGTCACCGGTGCTATCGAGTCGCTTGCAGGAGGTGTTTTCTCTCTTTCTCGGGGAATTTTTCGATGGCATATCGTACCGTGGTACGGGGAATTTCCGTGCCGTGAAGGAGAAGGAACGCTTGGAGCCGTTTTTTGTTCGTCCTGCCGGCCTCACGGAGCATCCACCCCAGGGCCTTGTGCATCAAATCCTCGGTATCGTGAAAGAGGCTTTCGGATAGAGTATAAGCAAAATCCAGGTAGTTACCCTTTCTGACATGGGGGATGAAGGCAACGACGGCGGCTCGACGTACCCACAGAACCGGTGATGTCTTCCATGCCATGATCTGCGGTATCAATTCGGGATACATGTCGATGAGGGGGCTGAGAACGCAAGGAGCCAGGGTGTCCACAGTAGCCCAGTTGTCGCAGTCGGATTCCAGCCATTTTTTAACGATCGGGATCATTCCGGTGTGAAACCGCGCCCGAAAAGCAGATAGAATCAAAATACCCATGGCTTTTGATTCGATATGTCTTTCGTGGATCAGCCGTTGGCAAAGCTGGACGGCCTTGTCCACGTTCCATGTTTTTCTCAGGCTTTTTTGCCAGTCTCGGGCGATCCTTCTGAGTACCGGCGTTTCGATGCCATACACAGAAACCGGATGTTTGAAGAAACGTTGTGCGTTTTTCTGGCGATCTGGATCGCTGTGCTGGCGAAGCGTTGTGATGATGTGTTTTACAGCTCCGGGGATTGTCAGAGGATTTTTTTTCACCCTGCCTTTCCCCTCCAATAGAGATCCTGCCTTCTCATTGTTCGAGGCGGAAATCGTCGAGCACGTTGAACCACCCGTCGCTGGATACGCTAGAGATGACGTGACTATCCGTCGGTCGGACATTATAAGTAACCTGTACGCCCAGGGAATCCAGCCGTTCGTAGGTTCGATCCATTTCGGTCATGAAATCGGCGTCAAAATATCCCACGAACATGGCCACGGGTATGTCCACGAGTCTTTCCAGAAGATTGAAATCACCCTCAATGGGATACCCAGGCATGGGCATGATGGACATACACCGATCGGGATATTCAACGGCGATACGAAACGAACTGATGCCACCGGCACTGGCTCCGGCCATATGGAATTTCCCGCCTTCTACAAGATAGCGCGCTTCGATCCAGTTCATGAGGTCGGGGATCATCGTTTCCGCACCAGAATAGAAACTCGAATTATCCGGTGCTACCGGACTGGCCACGATCCAGTTTCTGCGTATGGATGCTTCCACCCAGTACATCTCCAATCCGGCTTCCACGAGCAATCGTGTCTGTTCTCCCGATGGAAATGCCAGCAGGACGGGATAGCTTTGGTCTTCTTTTAATACTTCGGGTAGTACCAGAGCAAATTCCAGGGTTCTGCCGTCCCTTGTTTCTATGCGATGAAAAGAAATAAAAGGATTCTCTTCTAACGGAATTTCCGGGTTTGTGACACATCCCAGTATGGGTATGATTAGGCTCAGCAGTAGTTGCAATGTTTTTTTCATGACAAGTCCCTCACTGAGATTATAAATAGTACAAAATACCAAAGAAAGCCGTGAAACCGGTAAAGTCTATTATTATATCGGGATAATTCTCCACTGGAATGTCGATGGAGCCGGATTTGGCCACAAGATAGGCAAATTCAA
>CAZTKR010000395.1:0-3172 GCA_964614115.1 uncultured bacterium
CCCGTATCTTTTAAGCCGAGAGGTCGAAATATCCTTTCTCTTAAGAACAAATCCAGAGGCATTAACGTGACAACTTCAATAAGATACCCTAGAATATCCGTTGCATAGCTGTAGACCCACATCGTTCCAGGATCATATGCCAGCGGAAGCTTGGCTATTTCTTTGACGAATTCATGTAACGTTCCCTCCCATGGAATCGGACATCTTGGATTGATACCCGCCTCCTCGTACATCTTATCCAATCGAAAATAATCATGACCATAAGTAAATCCGGCCGTATGCCTCAACAAATCCCGTATCGTCATTGGGCGTTCTGAGGGAAGCGTCGTGATCGGCCCATCCTGCGGTCTTTTATTCGGCCAGTCGACGACTTTCATGTCAGCTAATTCCGGAATGTATAATGACACCGGATCGTTCAGGGAAAAGTGTCCTTCTTCATAGAGAATCATAACGGCTACAGTCGTAAAAATCTTGGCCATCGAAGCAATACGGAAAATCCCGTTCTGCGGCATACGTTGTTTCGCTTCGATATCCGTATATCCGAATGCTTCGAAATGCGCAATTTTACCGTGTCGGGCAATCAATGTCACCGCTCCTGGAAGTTCTCCATGATCAACATGATCTTGAATCAACGCGTTCATTCGTTCAAGCTTTGTGGTCGATAATCCCACATCTTCGGGATTTGTCCGAGAAAGAATCTGGGCGTTCGATGTGATCGGACAATTCAATAATATGAATACGAAGATCAGAGAGTTATATTTTTTTATCCTGCTGATGCTGTAATTCATCATCCGACTCCCATGTATTACATCATATCTTGGCTTCCCCACCGATAGTCATTTCATTCCACATGTACATAAAAACCATCTCCGGCATACCTCCCCCCTTGTACCAGTACGAGTATTTGATTCTGACCAGTCTTCAATCGAATCATTAACACATCACCCGCATGCTCGGGATTGTCCATAAAATCATGCCAGCAGTAATCCATTTGTTTAATTTGGCCGGCCAACACACCATTCACCCAAACCGTTAAATCATTGCGCGTGCTGAACATTAATTTTCCATCTCTCGTTTGATCGGAATGAACCTCACAATGAAAATAGACAACTCTCCTCCAGTTGTTGAAACCACATACGCGTCCTGCAACCACACATCCCCGGCCATCAGCATGAAAGGATTCCCAGTTGCGCATATATTGGGTTTCTCTATGAGATCGATCGGGCAAGAAGCCATCCTGCTCAATCTCAGTGACCCTGCTATGGAATGGACCAATCACATCCCAATGCGTGATCAAGGTTTCGGGAGAGTATTGAATCTTCTCGGGAAGTATCGGGCCTTGATAATGGAACGATGAGATCGATGCCACCTCGATATTGTCGATCCAGCATTCCGAACCGTATATTCGGGGCTTAAAGCCCACACGGCCCGAATCAAACTCAAGGAAATTATACGTCACTTTGGGCCTTT
Source organism: uncultured bacterium (assembly GCA_964614115.1). GTDB lineage: Bacteria > Zhuqueibacterota > QNDG01 > QNDG01 > DSAB01 > CAZTKR01. Next base: position 1,471 of record CAZTKR010000395.1, read on the forward strand.
CCATATCACCAACATAGAAGTGACAGACAGATCCCATCACTTCTGCCTTAAAGTGCTGCCACTCTCCAATCCGAATAGCAGACTCCTCTATCAGCGGCGTCTTGTACTCCTCGTACAAGGTGCGGGAGGCATTCCCGTCCCGATGCGGATTCACCCGAAGATAACTGTTGTTTCCTTTAATGTAAATACTGCCAAAATCCGTGCGAGCCCTCCTTACATTGTAATGATAGATCAAGCCCATGTAATTGTGAAAATCCTCTGGGAAAAAAACATCCCCCTCGATTTTGTAATTCGTCCAGCCTTGTGAATTCTTGATAAGCGCATAGACCGTTTGTCCACCCGGAAAGAGAGCCATCACGTTTTTATGATCTGAATCTCCTGAGTCGACAATCCTGATTTTATCGGCATTGACCAGGTCCCATTTTAACGCACCCGATTCGAAATCATCGGAGAAGAGAATCCTCTCGTCTGCCATTAACGAGCTTATACTGACAATATTCAAAACGATAATTAGATAGATGAATCGTGTCATTGCCCACATTTCCATCTTCCCTTTTTAAAACGACGGTATGGCTTAAACCAGAACGAAGCCATAAAATTCACTCACTCTCCCCTAACCTTAAAAATTCAGGTTGCACGATTTTTTTATCATTCAACCCGCCAGCCATCCTTGCCTTCATCAATACCACGGCTAAAGCCGAAATATGATTTCGTATCCTCAAAATATCTACCCTTCTGAAATCAATATCCTTGGATTTCTCCGAGTTCTGCGGTTATTCGTATTTCAGCACTTCGGCTGGATTCGTTCTCGTCACCCTAATCACATGCAGGCTGATGGTAGCCAGTGTGATAAAAACGATGAAGATGCCCGAAACGACGAAGAGCCATGGATTGAGCCGTGTACGGTATACGAACCCTTCCAGCCAGCGGTTCATGCTCCAGTAAGCGATGGGAACGGCCAAAACATAAGCGATGCCCACGAGCCGTAAAAAACCGGTTACAATAATTGAGGATGTATGGAAAAATTGAGCTCCTAAAACTTTTCGGATGCCAATCTCCTTGGTTCTGCGTTGAATGGTCAACAGCGATAAACCGAAGAGGCCCAGACAGGCAATAAACACGGCCAGGTATGTAAAATGAATGACAAGTGTCTTCGTGTTTAAATCATTTTTATACAAGTTGGCAAAATCATCATCATAAAAATAATAGTCAAACGGCAATCCGGGATTCACCTCCTGCCATTTCGACTCGAGAAACTGAAGTACATTCTGGATTTGAGAGGGATTCACCCTAACCGATGCATAACGGAACATTCTCGGCAACACATTGATGGCCAAGGGCTGAGTCTCTCGCCTGAACGATCGAAAATGGAAATCCTTAACAACGCCGATCACCCGGCTGTTTTCAGATCCGAAACGCTTGCCAACGGCCTCTTGATTGCTCCAACCGATGGATCGAACCGCCGATTCATTCAGAATATAGGCCTTGCCAAGGTCTATCGGATTGTCCCTCCGAAATGATCGGCCGGCCACTATTTGCATTTTGAACAGATCGATGAGATTATAATCCCCGGATATCCTAAAGAATGCCAAGTCGTCGTCGGGCAGACGGCCCTCGAAATAAGAGCCCTCCCGCCATCGCTCGATGCTGGGCGTGAAGGAGGTGGCGGTAACGTCCACAACATCCGAATGGCTGATAATCT
>CAZTKR010000396.1:0-3147 GCA_964614115.1 uncultured bacterium
CATCCGTCCTAAAAAATTGATAAGTCCTTTGGGTTCCAAAGGTACCGGGTACAGATGGATCCCCTTTAAAACTTCATGAACACCGTTTCTGATATCGCCGTATTCGTCGATTCTGTCGCTCTTTGGCATCTTTAAAGAAACAAAGAGCCGGTAATTTCTGATGGGGATTCCCTGCAGTTTGTCTACGCCGTTGGTTCCTTTTTGAAAAAAATCGACCGTGCTCTCTGCGGACCTTCGCGACAATTCGGTTTGCCGCACCTTTAAGGATCTGTATCTGTCGAGTATGGGAGTTATATAGGGATCTGCATAGAGGATAAACTGAAGCACCGTATTTTCCGGAAAACTCTGGTTCAAAAATCCCGAAAGCAACCCAAACACCTGTTCATCCGCATACACAAGAGGAATACATTCCCAGAGATACCCGATGGATTGATCCATGTTGTGATATGCATACGTGTCGGGATCATAGGCTCTATAGGGCAGATATTTTGAAAACTTGTGGCGGTACAGCAAATCGTCAACGTCGTTATAGGTTACAACGTCCTTTCCAAAGAGCAGCCGGTTAAAACGCGACACCATGGGTTATTCCCCCTCTTCGAACGTCGAAAACACCCATTTGGGCTCTTGAGCCAAAATATACACAAAGCGGTGGCCGTACATGTCGTTGGTGTTGTTCGTGTAAGACAGGATCAGAACGCGCAAGATCTTCGGCGGGATCACGACCGGGACTTCCGGTTCTTCGATGATATCCGCTAATTTTTTGTACAGTCTTTTCTGATATTCATCCTGAGCGATATTCGGGTTATGGGTATTTGATTTGATAAGCGGGTTTTCCTTGCTGTCTTCTTTGTTGTACTCGACACCTTCGATGCTTTCATCGTAGGCGGTTTTCATACTGACGCATTTTCCCTTATAGGTCTCGGGACATTGAAACTCTTCCTGATAAGGGTTGAATATGGACGCGCATCCTGTGAAAGATAAAATCGCCCAACATATAAACACGATCATTAAATAATTCTTCTTATTCATATCTACATTCTCCATGGCTTTTTTAAGGCACTTTTATTTTCAGGCTATCCGCTTAAATGCTGTTCTTTGATCTCCAGGTTAACCCCCTCGCTGACCACAAGGGTGCAATTTTTCGTTGCTCCCACCTCGATTACCGGAAGGGTTTGTTCGGCCAGTTGGAGATAAAATTTCTGGAGCTCGCTTGCTGCGGTCGATATGCCCTGGCCGACGCCGGATTTGATGATATTTTTGGTATCTGTTGAGGACATAATGGACGTTTCATATCCGAAGGCGTTGAAGGATGTGTCTCGTGTTGAGGTTTTTACGCCTTCCCCGATCCCGCCGACAAACCCGGCCAGCAAGCTTCTTGCCAGATGGGTACCCATCTTAGCCGTAACGATACCCTTTAATCCCACCTTTCCGTCTGATCCATCGACACACCAACCCTTTACCGCCTGGTCGATGACCGACGATCCTTTTTTATCCACACAGGACAGGGTCAGCAGCCGAACATGCACCCTTTCATCGGACAGCTTCCCGATCCCTTCGCCGATCATGAAACACCCCTTGAGATTGGCTTTGACTCGATTCGGAAGCACCGCGAGATTGTTAATTCGAAATAATAGGGGCAAAGGATCGTCCTGGCTGACCGTCGTGGTTTGGGCTGTTACGCCTGAAAGAAGCGTTGCCTCCATAAAAGAAGGGGGAAGATAGATGGTTTCTACGACTTTTTTTTTATCATTTGTTTTATCCCCGTCCATTTCTTCGGTATCGCCGCTTTTTTCGATTCCGATATCTCCCAAAAGAACGATTTCACCCATTGGATTTTCAGGCGGACCTGTGTTTATCGTACTCCGGATAACGGAGGGTTTATGATTGACAGGGTTCGTTGCAGGTAGAAGCTGGGAAAAAGAACGCTTAGCCGGGTTATCCGGGGAATCTTTGGTACTCGTCTTTTTATCAGGGCCGGGAAATTTTACGTCGGAAGTTGCACGTTCCGACACTTTTGTTTCATTGGTTTTGATATTTTTCAAATCCTCGATGGCTTCTTGCATTTGCTTGACCATCTTTTTTTGCTGGGCAATGGCAAGATTCTGAGCCTCGATTTTTTGGGTCTGCTCATCCTGGATCTCTTTGGCCCTGGCATATAGCCCTTTTTCGATCTGGTCTTCGTCTAATTTAACCTCCTGGGTCTTTCTTTTGATCTCTGCTTCAACTTTTTTGCCCGCTCTTAATTGATAGGCAAATGCTGCAAAACCGATCAGAACCAAAAGAATCACAGCGATTGATATTCTTCTTTTCTTTTCGGGCTTTAACGGTTCCCATATATCCTTTATTCTACCCATTTTTTAATTCTCCTCATCTTTAGATATCATCATGAAATGCTTCCAATACAAACAATCGGGTTTCGCGGCTCTTTCCGATGATCAGCGGGTCCAAAGCCAAGGCCACAGGGCTGTTCGCGATTTCCGGTAAAAGAAACATTTTTTCACTGACTTTGATTTCATTTTCAGGATAATCATCCTTTAATTTTAAAGCATATTCTTTCAAAAGCAGTGCTTCGCCCTCTATTTCCACGATGCGTCTCGTTGTCACCCTGACATTGGGCGCATTGGTTTCGGACGTTCCTTTTTTGTCTCTAATCTTTGAAATGAATACCGACAATTCCTTCTCGACCTGCTTGACATTGCAGCTTTCTGGAAAATCTCCGCTATAAGCCTGGCGAATGATTTCAAGGGCCTTTTTCTCTAAAGGCATATCCTTAAAGTCGGTATGATACTTTCCGATATGGGATTTGCCTTCCACCAGTTGTATGGTCTGTGCGGTAATGTTTTTGGGGTGTCCGATCAAAGTATATGTGTCCCCTTCAGAGCCGCACATCACATATAATTCGACAGGTTCGTTTATGTAGCTCATGTCACCGGTTGCGGCATTTTTTCTGATCTTGAATTTGATAAACGCATTGCTGCCGTCGCTCTTTGATGTCACGCCCTTTTCCGTCGACAGCACGACATTTCTCATCAGCCGCCCGCCCATGCAGGTGATTCGATTGATATCCCGATTGCTCAGATCGACCCTGGTGGTAACGTCAGGAGATACACGAACCGTGGTGTCATTTAATATCTCAGGCGGTTCTGG
>CAZTKR010000397.1:0-1266 GCA_964614115.1 uncultured bacterium
AAAAGTTGCAAAAGAAACTTCCTTTTTGCAAGCTTGGTTAAGACGAGCGCTGTCTACCTTAGGCGGGTGCTTGCATCCGCTCTTCCCGTCCGCCAAGTCATTCGACAGACGCCGGTCATAATGGCACCTGCCGAATGAAACCCCTTCCTTCCCAAGGCCAAAATCTTTGGGGGCGGAGTCTCGCGGCAAAAAGGCACCTGTTCCGATGTTTCGGAACGGGTAATGGGTATACAGCAATTCGGGACTAAAAAAAAGGCCAGGCACCCTTCCCGAAGAATCGAGACGGGAGGGGGTAGAAAGAAGAATGTCACTCATTTCAATGTCTCGGGATTAGTATGGGGAACAGCCGGCTACTGGCCATAGGGCAGGGGGCTGGGGTGAGGGAGTCATCCCTCACCTTAGTGTGGTTTTATCTTGATGTTCATGAATTTCGCTCGTTGTTATTTAACTTGGTCAATCTTCTGATTAATCTTATCCAAGAAACTTTTTACCCATTTTACCTGAGGATGTGATGTCGACACGGCCATTTGATAACCCTTCTCGAATGACTGTTTTGCCAGGATGAGCTGGTTGTTTTCTTCGTATGCCCTGCCGAGAGTAACATATCCAAATACGTTTTCGGGATTTTTCTCAATCGCATACTTGAACAGTTCTACGGCCTCAGCATATTTATTTTCTCTCTTAAGCCTGGCTCCGGCCTGTCCCAATGCAGAAGTGGACACCCCGATTTCATAGCCAAACCTGTCATTCAATGTGTGTTCATATGCCTTGATCTCATCCAGCCCCATACTGACGATTTCATCGGGTATCTGGTACCAATCCTTAAAAAGCGCTCGCAATCCTGAGTAAATAGATCGATAGGGTGTGGATGTATGATCCTCTTCAGGCCAATGATGATATTCCCATTCAAGACCCGGTTTTGGATTATCTTCTAGAATGCCAATAAAGGTATTTAAATCGGGAAGGAGAATGGACTCGTTGTCCATTGTCATATACAGAAAATTGTTATGATAATTCCCTTTTTTTAAAATGCTGTCTGCATTATCCATGATAAAACGATTTTGATTTTCATAGTTCACCCAGGGAATACTCGCTATTCCTGTTTGAAATAGTTCCGGCTGAGTTAACATGGCATAGACGATAAACGCGGCACCCCATGAGTTGGAAAAGATGATCCGATAATTATGAACACGGTAATTGACATTCATGAAAGGGAATAATTCTTCTTTAAAGAACATGAGAAATCTGTCTGCCTGTCCCGAGTTT
>CAZTKR010000397.1:1276-3131 GCA_964614115.1 uncultured bacterium
TTTCAATCGGAGTAGGCGTGAGATAGCCAAAGTCGTAGTTGTCGATCTGAACGCATATCATGTGAGGAATTAATCTGTAATCGTAAAGATTCTTGACGGCTCCGGCTATCTGTTCAAAATGCGTTTGGAAGGAGTATAACACGGGATATTTTGCATTCGAGCTTTCATGCCCGTCGGGTATATGGATAGTAAGTTGTATCTCTTTTTCAAGAATATGAGACTGCATTTTTACTTTTTTACCGATAACAACCGCTTCTTCATCCTGGGCATAGACCCATTCATACAGGAACAGGAATGCAGTCATGATGATCAAAATAGCATGTATCCCATGCCTTGATTCTGAGCATCTTTTAGTCATCATTTTTTCACTCCTCGTTTATAGCACATAACGCTGCTAACTAGCCGTGCGGCTTTTTGCGTCGGCTGAATGAGCCTTGTTATCCAATTCTTGTTTCAACGCTTCAAGCTGAGAAATGGTAACACCCGCACCACCGCACACGATAATGATAATACATTCTTTATCCTTTAAAAAATCAGCCGGATTATACAGCGCGGCAAGAGCCGCTCCACATGCAGGCTCAACCAGTGTGCGATGATCATCGGAAAACGTGAGGCATGAATCAACGGCTTCCATATCGGACACGACATGGCTTATCACTTCATGCTTGGTGCATCCGTCGTATGCTGCTTTGGCAACCTTCTTGGCACCCAGGGACGTTGCGATGCTTTTAATTTCGTCGAGTTCCACGTGTCGGCCTGCTTTTAGAGATGCCGATAGAGAATCTGCCCCTTCCGTTTCAACGGCAAGAACAGGAACATCGGGCATGTTGTTCCTGTGAAGCCCCTGGATAACTCCGCACAACAGGCCACCGCCGCCTACCGATAGAACCACAGCGTCCGGGTGAAGATTCGCCTTTCTGACTTCGTCGACGATGGTAGCGTGGCCGGTCCATAATAATGGGTTGTCAAAAGGGTGGATATGGACACTGTCCGAGTCGGTCAGACCAAGGGAATAGTGGTGCGCTTCGTGCCAGGTTGATCCTTTAATGATGATCTCGGCGCCTTCCTGCTCTATGGCTTCGATGGCCTTTTTTGTCGTGGTTTCCGGTACAACCACTATTACGGGCAGCCCAAGCTTCCTGCCGGAATAGGCGACAGCAATGCCGGCATTACCACCCGAAGAACTGATAAACCGCTTGGCTCCTTCAGAGAAATAATGCTGACAAGCGTGGCCGATTCCTCTTATCTTGAATGAGGCGGTAGGTTGTAAGGCTTCCATTTTTAACCATACCCTGCCTTTTACTCTTCTCGACAAAGGCAGCGATTCAATCAGTGGTGTCTCTATATGTAAATAGGGTGTGCTCATTTTTTCCTCCTGGATAACGTGATATGATATAACAAATCCGGTGTTATTCTAAATTTGCCCCTCGTTCCAACTGTGATCGGGGCAGTAGGATGTATGGCTGTTTTGTATTTGTATGAAGCTTACGAAATGGTTCTAAAATTGCAATAGAAATTGTGGGGGAGTTGTCGTATTTTTGATTGTCGCCGGCGGGCGCCACCAAATCCCTCTCGCTCCCGCCCTCTGATCGGGGACGTCACGAGCCGACCCCACGTCCCCGTCGTCCGTCGGGCTTGTGAGTGTCATCGGCGGGCGATTCATTGCACTGGGCTTTTTAATGATGTGCAGGAAACCGTGTTTTGCCACTTTCTTTAGAAGAAAGTGGCGCAAAGAATCGGCCTTTTTTAATGCTGAATTGCGTGAGAGCTGATGGTTGCTTCGGGCAGTGTGATCCACCACCCGGCATCCCTTTCGCAACCCGGCTTGCGCCGGCTAACGCCCACCCCCTTTGTC
>CAZTKR010000398.1:0-3131 GCA_964614115.1 uncultured bacterium
CATTTTGGAGGAATCAAAGCTATAGACAACATAGATATGAAACTCTATGAGAATGAGATTATCGCAATTGTAGGAGATAACGGTGCAGGTAAGTCAACGCTTATAAAAACTATTTCGGGCGTTTACAAGAAAGATGGTGGAGAGATTTATATCAGTGAAGAAAAAGCACATATTACCAATCCAAAAGATGCAAGAATCTATGGAATTGAAACAGTTTATCAGGATGGAGGAGTCATATCAATTTTAGACGCAACGGCAAATCTCTTTTTAGGTAGGTTGAAGTATAAAGACAATATTTTTGGCAAGATGTTTAACTTCGTAGACTATAAATATATGAAGTGCGAAACCGAGCAGGTGCTCGGCAGACTGGGAGTTACACTGAAAGATCTAAATGCGCGGGTGAACAATCTTTCAGGAGGCCAAAAACAGTCCATCGCGGTGGGAAGAGCGATTTATTGGGGAGGAAAAATACTGATCTTCGATGAACCCACCAACAATCTTGGAGTGAAACAAGAGCGAAAGGTCATTGAGCTCATCAAGACGATCAGGAAGGAGTTCGGAGTGTCTATAATCATTATCAGCCATAATATCGCTCATGTGTTCGAACTCGTTGATAGAATCATTGTCTTGAGAAACGGAAGAATAACCGGTGAAAGAATCAAGGACAGGACCAACACGAATGAGATTGTGTCCATGATCACGGGAGTCGCAGAACAAATTTTGAATGGAGATTCGACGCAATAACAATCCAGTTGATATTCTATTTTTTTATGAAATAAAAAGCCCCTGGAAAACCAGGGACTTTTTCAACAACGAATTTTTGGTTCCTGGCTATTCCGCATACTCATCGGCATTAGAACTGTCGATGATGAACCCGTCGATCAGAAGCTTTTTCACGGTCTCTTGCCCATTAATTTGTGCAACCATATTCCGCACGATCACTTGAGCCATCTGCTTGTTGTCCTGGCTGACTGTAGCGGTAAGCTCGCCGTTCTGGATGGATTTGATGGCAGCGGGAAGCCCGTCGAAGCCGTACACCATGATCTGGTCCAGCAGCCCTTTTTCCTTCACAGCCGCGAGGCCCGCCGTTGCGCCGGGATCCCATGCGCCGAATACGACTATGATGTCGGGGTGAGCACCGAGCTCATTGATAGCGGTCTCATAGGCTTTCTCCGGTAACCAATCACAGGCACGGAAGATTACCTCGTATCCGTTGGCTTCCAGGACTTGCTTCACCCCATCCCTTCGGGCGTCTCCGGTCTGGTGACCGAGGGTACCGCCGAGAATCAGGACCTTGCCTTTAGGGGTGTGGTCCACGATGTACTGCCCAAGAAGGCGTGCCGAGGCCAGATTGTCGGTCTGGGCCAGTGCACTGATATGGGGATGATCGATGGCAGTGTCCACGGCCATGCACACAATGCCCTTTTCTGATGCATTGTCCAGTGACTCCCCGAAGGCCCGGTTGTCTATGGAGCCGATGATAATGCCGTCAACTCCGCGATTGATGGCGTTGTCAACGGAGTCTTTCTGCATGGCTGCGTCTGCCTGGGTGGGAGACATGTCAAGGAGTTTCGCCCCCTGGGCATCGGCTTCTTCCTTGATATACTGGGCCATCTGGGCCCAGAATGGCGAGAGACCGCCTGGAAAACCGGAGTATGCGATCACGATCTCTTCTTCTTCGGCAGCTTCTTTTGACCCTTTGCCGCTGCTCGCGAAAGCCAGGCCCGCGATACACAGAAGCACGATCAGGATGAGTGCTGCCCGTTTGTACATTTTTTTCATATTTACCTCCTTCATATTTTATTATCTATGAATCCTGTTCAAGAACAGAGCTATTCCTTCGATTCTTTTCTGCGCTGCATAATATCGAGCCATACTGCAAAGATGATGACCGCCCCGATGGAGATACGCTGCCATGAGGAGCTTACACCGAGGTGGCTCAACCCCGCATTCAGTGTAGTCACAATCAGCACACCAATCACGGTACGGCCTATGCCGCCGATACCTCCGGTCAGGCTTGTGCCGCCGAGGATTACCGCACCTATGGCATTGAGCTCCATACCTATGCCCCAGGCGGAATTTGTGAAATTCAGACGTGAGGCTAAAATGATTGCCGAGATTGCCGCGCACAGCCCACCGAGCGTGTAATAAATGAGATAGTACTTCTTCACAGGCACACCTGCCCGTCGTGCCATTTCATTGCTCCCTCCGATTGCATAACAGTTGAAGCCGAGCTTTGTACGGGAAAGAATGATGTATACCAGGATGAAAGTTGCCACCATGATGCTGATGGGGAGCAGATACCCGCTGCCGATCATCTGGAAGGCCTCGGGAAACTGCGACATGTCCCTGTTTGCTCCCATGAGTTCGGCAATGCCACGGTATGCCTTCATCATCCCAAGAGTTCCGATGAAAGCAGGTATCCCTGTCCCGACAATAATAGCTCCATTCAATGCACCGTACACTGCGCCGATCGTAAGACTGAAGATAACATTCAGTGCAGTGGGAACGTTTACGAGGAACATCCGTCCTGTGCACACCGCGATCAGGCCGAACAGCGAGCCGATCGAAAGATCAAGTCCGCCGGAAATGAGAACAATCGTTGAACCTGTGGCGAGCGTGCCGAGTATCACCGCCTGTGTCAGGATTGTTTTGAATGTGTCCAGAGTCCTGAAGGTCGGAGACAATATCGAAAAGGTCGCATAAATGCACAGCAAACCCACGAGTGGCTGGAAATCCTGCTTTATCCTTAATAAAGCTGAACTGGTTTTTCTCGTCATTCTTTCTCATTCCCCATTCAGAATACTACACACTGAATAACGATTATCTTTTTGTTCCATCTTACTCTTCCTTAATATTTTATCAAGAAGATTTTATCAAGGGAAAACCTGATGATCACGCAACGAGTATAGTTTTTCCGGCAAGGGCGAGATACAGGAGTGATCGAAAAACTGTATCAATAAAGTTTGGAAAGTATAATTGCATTAACTAATCGTTAAGCCGCCATCTACTACTAAATTGTGTCCTGTTATAAACGAAGCTTCATCGGACGCAAGGAACAGAACTGCATATGCGATATCTTCAGGCTTCGCGATCTTCATAAGGGGAATAGTATTCAACAAATGTTTTTT
>CAZTKR010000399.1:0-3129 GCA_964614115.1 uncultured bacterium
CCATGTCTGAGCGATGGAAGTCATGGATTATCGAACGATCCTTACCACCTCCACCACCAGCGTAAAGTGAGGATCGCTCTCCACGGGATTCCAGGGCGTTCCCTGCACTCCTGTCCGGATATTCTTCAAGATAGCCTCGGCCTCTTCCAGGCGGCCTTGGAATCGGGCACTCGCCCATTCTGCGGGCAAACTCTCCGGCTGTGCCGTTTTCCAGCCATCCAGCAATTTCTCTGCCTCGGCCCTTCTTCCCGACCCATCCAGGACCATGGCAGCCACGTATAAACCCGCGTTCATCGATTCTGGATGTGCCTCCGTGTCGGCCAGAATTTGATCGTACAAGGTCTGGGCCTTCTGGGGGCGGTCCATTCGCTCATGACAAAATCCTTCGAGAAAATCTTCCACGCGGGTATCCACATCGTACGGCTTGCCCACACCCAGATTCTCCGGCCAAAGCCTGGCCCGTTCGATCATTTCACCAGCATGAGAATAATCCCGGTTCTGGATATACTCCAGTGCTCGCATCACACAGGCCTGCCGGTATGTTTCCCGTCCGTACTGAGCTCCCTCGTGGGGAAGAATCTGAACATCCTTCAAAACCGACAGGCAGTCATCGTACCGGCGGTTGTGGAGCAGTGCCTCGGCATAAGCATACCGGAGTATATAATTCTCCGGGAATTTCTCAGAACCCTTCCGGGCATGGACAAGCGCCTGATCGTACTGGGCCAGCTCGGAATGGGCCCTCTGCAGAAAATGGTAACATCGCCAGGAGTCTTCGTCGAGCTCCAGAGCGCGCCTGTAATCGTTCAGAGCATGTTCAACGCTTTCCGTCCTCAGAAAATTACCCCGGGCCAGGTAAAACGGTGCAAAATCCGATGTGCCCTCGCAATCCAGGAAGTACTGCTTGGCTGCCTCGTCCCGTCCTCTGCTCCAATGAATCAGCGCGAGGTAGTACCACAATTTCCAGTGAGGTTTTTTCTGCAATGCCCAAGTCAGGACCTCCGCTGTCTCGTGCCGGAATGGATAGACAAGATACGGAGAAGCCACTTGTACTTTGGCCAGGTGGCGCTGACTCTGGACCGCATCGCCTAAGCGGTCGTGTAAGAATGCCAGCCAGACATCGACCATGGGATGAGAGGGAGACCATTCCAGAACGCGTGCCGCTTCCTCCACGAGGCCCAGGCTAAAATACCCGATGGCCAGTTCGAGATACGTCTCTTGGGGAAGCTCATTCCGTATCATCGATTGAAAGGTCATCAGGCGTTCCGGACGAGAATCCAGAAGATACGCCTCGAACCGGCTAAAGTGGTTCAGGGGATCGATGTCCAGGATACGGTCGAGAACTCTCACGGCCTCCCGCTCCCGCCCCTGCTTCCGCTCACATAACGCCAAAATCCTGAGAGCAGACAGGTTGTACCGGTTGTAGTCCAGAGCTCGATTGGCGTATGCTATGGCAGAGGCGTAATCCCGTTCCATAAACGCCATCAAGGCCAGTTGCACGCTGGCAGCGGAACGTGTTTTCATCGACCGTGATGCGATGCCGAAACCGTCTCTAGCGTCGAAGGGATGACCTAGCTTCCGGTTGACGATACCGTACAAATAATTGGCATCCGGATCGTAGGCATCCACGGCCAGACCGCGCTTCGCGGCATCCAGCGCCTTCTCGTATTCCATCCTGCGGAAGTAGATTTCCGAGATGCCCGTGAGAGCAGGAAGATAATGGGGATTCTTCTCAAGAGACGTCAGATATTTTTCCAAGGCGCCTCGATAGTCCCGCTGCCGGGCTCGTTCTGCGCCGTCGATGTAACATCCGTAGGCTGAAGACCAGTCAAACGCCTCGTCCGTGTCCACGGGCCGGTTTAACCGTGCTCCTTCTATCCGATCCGGTCGATACGTCAGCAGGTTCCGACCCAGGGCCACATCGACGGCTTTTTCTGGATTCCACCGGATGGAATCCCGGAAGGTCTTCAAGGGCATTAGATGCAAGAGGTTCCGATAAACGATCTTCCCATCGGCTTTGAGGATTAATTCCTCTTCCATCGGCCGGAGAGGACAAACTTCGACCAAAACATCGTGCTTACGGGTTTCCACGTTCAGAACGCCGGTCCTGTTGGCATCGACCATCCCGCTCATTCCGGTCACGGGAAACCAGATTTCCCCAAACCGTTCCACACCGTTGGGAACGAAAAAAAGATGCTTGAACGGCGAACGGCTGCTGTGAGCACCAGCCTGGTTGAACAAAAGGCCCGTCTGGATTTCCGTATACTGCAGGTTCCCCAAATCCGTGTCTGTCAGCAAATCTTCCCAGATCATTCCCTGGCGGGACAGCCCCCAGATCCAAATTTTCTTACCGGGCTTATCGCCGTACGGAGACCAGTGCCCAAAACCGAATCGCTGATTTTGATACAGCCCTCCGAAAAAGTCCGTATACTCGCCCAGAACGTGGTACGATTTATACGACCCGAAATCATTATTCCCGTAAATCGATACATCCCGTCCGTTTTCGTGGATCGGCCAGGGGTGTGCGTCTCCGCCGTGACCGATATACACCGTACCAGGAAAATAATACCGAAGATCGTCCGTGACATCGGCCGAACCGTTCATCCAGTGGTACAGGGACGTGTTCATTTCCGTGGGATTGAACCAGGAGGACCGGGTCTCAAAATAGGCCTTGTCCTTCTCCAGCCGGATTTCCACCCGCCATTCCGTCCGGGATGCAAGGTCCATCGCACCCACGAAGCAGCTCACGCTGCCGTCCTCGTTTTCTCTCACCAGATAATCCACGGGCGTGGACGTGGTCGGTGCATGGCCGATGGCTCCGAAATTAAATTCGATGCCCCCCGACGTCCACGGTCCCCGCATGGCGATGTCCCGAAACTTAACGACCTTGTTGTAATACACGAAGGGCTTGCCCGTCGACTTCTCGACGGCTCCCCAAACCTTCCCGCCCACCTCCGGAGTAATATCCACTCGGATGTATGGATTTTCCAGTGTGACCACCGTCCATTCCTGTCGAACGGAATCGGCGCTGTACCCGTCGAACCGGAAGTAGGGATAAATCTTTCCCATCTCCGGTACCGGGCTGGGATCGCTGAAGGGGTACGTGCGGAAGGATTGTATCTTCTCCTCGAT
>CAZTKR010000400.1:0-3123 GCA_964614115.1 uncultured bacterium
AAAAAAAACGGGTATGGCTTATCTTATCTGTGGTATCATCATCCTGGTATTATCGATTATCTTCGATCTTGGGGGCTGGAGAGATTGGGCCGGAATCATCATCGGAGCCCTCCTCGCCATCGCAGGACTTCTTCTGACTTCGAAAAAAGCGTAGTAATATAAGGATTGCTGTTTTTCAACACTGTTCTAAGTTTTAATTAGAAAAACATCAGATCATTTTCAGGTCGTTTACCTAATAGAGGCTATCAATCATGATAGCCTCTACTCATATAACCGGTCATCGCGTTACAGCAGCTTCATAGCTATCCTTCCAGACCTTCGAGAATGTTTTGCACTCTCATTGTTGGAATCGCCCTTACCTTCCGATAGCCTATAAATCGAAAAGCGGGATTTTATCATATCTCCTGGTTGATTGGCCTGTTCTAAAAATCCAGGTCGACACACACCACAGAATGATCCACACGTCCTTACCCGCTAGAAGGCGTACGATTTTCAACACGATAAATCATGGATATTCTGGATCGTATTTTAAGAATTGGCGACAAATATGACATTTTCGTAAAAACTGAACCGATGGTATTGGTTTTGCGGATTTGAAATTCACCAAATTGGCTCTATATTCAATATATTCACAAGAGCCTGTTTTTTAAAGAAATATATGTTTTCATCGATTCATAAACAAAAGGAGACCTGGCAAAAATTGACCATGGATGTGGTAAAAAATGAATGAATCACTTTATGATACGCATCCCATCAACCTTTTACGCCTTAGGAATAGGGAGGAATCATGAAACACATCACATCGTTACTGCTAGCCTTGCTCGTTTTCGCCTGCTCGAAAACACCCACAGAACCCGGCCTTTACAGGGGACGAGAAACCGTGATAATCCAACATCTGGGTACAGAGTATGTTGAAACAGAGCCGCCAGCCAGTGGATTAATCACTACAAAGGTCAATGTCTTGTCCTTTCGAATACGGGCAGAAAATTTTCATCCCATGGCCGTTGAATTTTACGGCAGGGCAATCCTCGAGGGTCCACCGTGGAATCGGGAACACGCCCTCTACTTCAGAACCGACAGTCTTATCATGAACGTCCAGATAAATGGATTCTCGTTTAACACGGCACAATCTATTGAGCCCGGCTCCACGTATACACTCATTCGTCCTAAGTTTCCAACCAATGAGTATACACCCTTCGAGGGAATACAGGGCAAAGTACAGCAGGTAACCATCACAGAAGCCTGGGCTATTAACGATCGAGGAGACCGATTCTCCGTGGCAATAGACACGACCCATTTTTAATAACAGAAATTGTATTTTTCTCTTGCTTTTTCAAATAAATTATTTTAAAATGATATGGTAGACTGTCTGAGCAAATTAGAGGGGAGGAAATATCATGCCATCATCGTTGTGGGAAGACATTAAAAAAACCGTCAAAGAGGGGTTCTCTACGGCCGCCGAAAAAACCGAAGAGTATACAAAAATCGGCAAGCTGAAGGTGGACATTTTAAATATCAAACGGAACATCGACAAAACATTTACGGATCTGGGTCGAGACGTATACTCCCTAATGAAGGGAGCCAAGAAAAGTGACGTGACGAAGAATGAAAAAGTGACCAACCACATCAGCCAGATCGATGAATTAAAAGCGAAACTCAAGGCCAAAGAAGCTGAAATCGACACCGTTCGAAAAGAGAGTGCCTCAAAGGAAGAGCCTGATAGCAAACCAGAATCCACAAGCACAAAGGGGACAGATACTCCAAAAACCCGATCGAAAAGCGTAAAAAAGTAGTGCGACCTTGTCGTTTTTGGAAAATGTCGTTCTTCTCCATGGCCGTTTGGAGAATCCTGATTGGGGGATTCACAACGGCCATTTTTCATGCCTTCAGCCAAGAAACTCCACAGGTTATCTTCTCCCCGCCGCTCGCAACACTCCCGCGAATGCCAGGATCGGAATCCCATCTTTACGATCAGGCCATCTCCCTGATGGCTGTAGGCGACCTGCTCATGGGTGGAAGCGCACTTCAGGTCATTCAGAGAGAAGGGGCGGATTACCCGTTCGATTCCACACGGCATATCCTCTCATCGGCCGACCTGACGACGGCCAACCTGGAGGCACCCTTTACCTCCGGTGGGACACCCTTCGATAAAACGTATACGTTTCGAGTGCCCCCTCCATTCGCCTCCAGCCTTCTGCCTGCCGGATTCGACGTGTTGACACTGGCCAACAATCATATTCTCGATTTTGGGCCGGAAGGCCTCCATTCCACGCTGAATACGCTGGACAGTCTTGGAATCGCCACCTGCGGAGCCGGAAGAAACGCCAAGGAAGCAGAACAGGGTGTCATCCTGAAGAAGGGACGCTGGCGTATCGGTTTCTTGGCCTATTCCCTGACTTTCCCGACAGAATTCTGGGCAACCGACTCCAGTAGTGGTACGGCTTATCCCCGGAGCCCCTGTGTGAGACAAACCATCCAAGAGATGAGTGAGCAGGTCGACCTCTTGGTTGTCGCATTCCATTGGGGGGGCGAGTTGAAAGCCGATCCCAAGCCCTACCAGCGCCAGTATGCTCATCGAGCCATCGATTGGGGGGCCGATCTTATCATCGGTCATCATCCCCACGTGCTTCAAGGAATGGAACTCTACCGCGACCGTCTGATCGCCTACAGCCTGGGCAACTTCGTATTCGGTTCATACAGCCGCAACGCACGAGACAGCATCATCCTTCGTGTTCGTTATGATCGTCTGGGTCTCTTGTATGCCGAAATCATACCCATCTCTGTTTTTAATCTCGAGGTGCAGTTCCAACCTCGCCTGCTGCGGGGAAAAGAGCGTGACAGAGTCTTCGGGACTCTAAACGTAATTTCGAAGAATCTGAACAATGGCCGGGACATCCTCCGACCATCAGGACTCATCACATTGGATTGAAAGAAGGAATTTTCTATGCCTTCGGACGATGACCATCGCTATCCTGAAGATAGGCTTCTCAATCCCCTTTTTACAGAATCTCAAATCCGCGAGCGAGTGGTCGGTCTCGCCCAGGAAATCGCGCATGACATGCATGGCGATTGCCTGATCGTCGTGGGCCTTCTCAAGGGCAGTTTCGTGTTCCTGGCAGACCT
>CAZTKR010000401.1:0-3098 GCA_964614115.1 uncultured bacterium
CTTGGCCATGAATAAACCCTAAAGGTGAAAAGGTCACGAATTTTACTTGCTATCATCACGACAACCGTTTGATGAGGGTCAACCGGTTTCCTGCGAACGAGTCGTTCTCGTACCGGATTTCATCAACAGACCGCTGAATGATGTAGAGCCCGTACCCGCCCTTTCTTTTCCCCTTCACGGCCGTATCCACATCGTAGGGTTTCACGTTGTAAAAATCGAACGTCTTGCCTTTGTCTTTCATGACGACCAACAGCTGTTTCCCTTCGCGTACGACTTCAACGGCCATGGACTTCCCGGGTGAAAATTGATAACCGTGCTCAATCACATTCATCCCGGCTTCGTATACAGCAATCTTCAACTTGCTAATTTCCACGGGATCCATGCCAGCCTTCTTAGCCAGGCCGGCCACAAAATCCGTGACCATATTCAGGGAATCGACGGTCGCATCCACTTCCAGTGTATTGGGTTTTCCCTCTTCCAGGTCGATAAATTCACCGACGTAGGATGAGTCGGACTCGGCGAACTCGTCCAGTGCCGCGGCCTCATCCGATCCCACGGAGAGATATGTCAACGGGGAGAACATGGCCAGATGATTGCGCGTGGTGTCCGAGAAATTGACGATCTTCACATCGCCACCGTACCGCCGGGCTTCCATCGTCCTTCCGATGAGCATGGCGATAAAACTGCTGTTGGGAAAGACCACGTTTCCCATATCGAAGACAATCCGGCAATACCCAACCTTGAACGTCTGATCGAACACGTTGTTGACTTCCTTGATCAGGCGATTTTGATCGTAATGGCTGAACACCTTGATCTTGACCACGCCCAGCCCAATTTCCTTAGAAGTGACGACTTCAATATCGTCGACTGCTTTTTTCGAATTCGCCATAACGGATTAAATATAAAACAATAAAGGATGATTTTCAACACATTTTTCGTGATTATGATCACGATGGCACTGCTTGCTCCAAACCCTTAAAATACCCCAGAAGCTTGGTCTTTAAGAGCCGTTTTGCCTTGTGGATGTTCAGAGACACGTCCCATGGTCTTGGCGCTGCCATTGGGATATCGGCCATGGATACGGCCCGGCATTGCGTTTCGGAGAAACGGCTGAGGACGGCCAGGCGACATCCGAACGTGTACCGATCCACGCGCTGCGATCCGCCCAGATGGATCGTCCCTGTGAAGCTCATACCGGCAATCTCAAGAAGTGCCTGCGCCAGGTTCTGAACCAGGATGGGCGTCCGAAACTGATCCGTGAAAAGGGGCATGATCTTACCGCTGCGGAGGGTTTGAAGCATGATTTCAGAGAAGGAGCTGGCGTTGGTCATGGGATGTCCGTAAATCAGCGCAGACCGGGCGATCACATAATTCTGGCACACGGATTGGATGAATTTCTCGCCCATCAGCTTGGTCTTGCCGTACACGTTGACAGGGCGCGTGTCATCGTCCTCCTTATAATCCCCTATCTCCCCGTCGAATACCATGTCGGAGGATACGTAAACGAGCCGGCAGTCCAGCCGTGAGGTGAGTTCCGCCAGAATCTCCGTGGCCGTGGCGTTGATGTGAAACGCACGCTCCGGTTCCTTCTCGCATCCGTCGATATTGCTCCAGGCCGCCGCGTGGATGATGACGTTGGGCTGTATCTTTTCCACTGCATCCTCGATGGCCTTCTCATCGGCCAGGTCCAGGGCCAGGGACGTGACACCCTGGGGCGAGATGGGACGGGAATGGTACGCGGCGAAAACCTGCCAATCGCCCTTGGCATGGGCCACCAGATGGCCTCCCACGAACCCGCTTCCTCCGGTGATCAAAAGCCGTTTCATCAAAGTATCCCGAGTTAAATGTCGATGGGCATTCACGACCTCATCTCACGATTCTTTGAGGACGAGAGTCCCGAAAAATTCATGATTCTTTTGGACGTTGACAGAAACCTCCCCCTCCAGCGTGACGAGTGATCGTAACTTCCATCCCCACCGCAAGTTTTCCTATTGGATGGAGACGGATTCAAGCGGACAGAAAAACGGGCGGCTGCTTCCGGAGCGTCGGGACGTCGTGTTCCTAACGATCCGTGACGATACGCATTTCCCTTTTCCGCTGTGCCAGAAACACCATGACAAAAATGACGATGGTGACGATATAAATCCAAAACTGCAGGGGAACCCGGTCGCCTGCCGCGTACGAGTGCAGTCCCGACAGATACACGTTCACGCCCAGATACGTCATTAAAAGCGACCCGAAATCGTTCTCTATGAACGTGGCAGCAGCCATGGATAAGGCAAATACGGCAATCAGGATCAGCATCGCCTGCGTGGACAGGAAAAGCCTGCGCAGCCATCTCATGTGCATGACCTATCCATAAAATTCAAAGAAGTAATATAAAAACAACGGACGACAAATCATAGAATTTTATAGACCGGATCGGGATTTTATGGCTCTGACTGTAAAACACAAATGGTCGAAGTGTTCCCATTTTTTTCTTGATTTTTCTCGAAAATGTTGTATATTACACATTGGATATAATCAGAAACCTATATATTAAAGATTTCCTGGATAGACATCAATAGGTTTCATCTCTGGGGAGAGGTGAACGGCTAGAGTTGAAATGTTATTTTGCGAAAAATGTAGGATAGTATTATTATAAAATAGAGTGAATATATGAACACATTGTTAAATAGCTATATGAGCTCTGAAGATCCTTTTGAAAGAGATACTTATATAAAGATGAGTACTCAATTTCCCTTATTTGAAAAGCTTGAAATAGAATATCTTAATGAACTCAAAGATAAAGATGGTAATTGGCGTGAAGACACATTGCCAAATTTGGAAGAAATAGGCATGTGTCAATACGGTGTTTTAAAAAGTATTAATTTTATAAACAAATCAAAGTTGTTCGTGATTGCTGGTGATCGAAATCAAGATATAAAAATATATATTTTCATTTCGGCCTAATATTTGATATAGTGGAAAATATGGCTCGTAATATTGTATTAACTCAATCATATCTGAATATCAGAAAATATGAAAATAAGATTAAATTAAAGAAAGTAAAATTACGGGAAAATTTTGAAAATTACGTAGAAAAAAAATATGAAAAT
>CAZTKR010000402.1:0-3094 GCA_964614115.1 uncultured bacterium
GCAAGCCATTCCGTATGATGCGGATCGACTCACTTCAGGATGTTAAAGATAATGTGACCCGCTGAATTTACTCGGGTTTTTCGAGGATGACTTTAATATTCCAGAATCGTTCCCAGTCGTAATTGACCCAGTGGTTGGGATCGTCCCTGAATTCAAAATTCTTTGAAAACAGTGTGCTCGGACGATGACGGAGGGGATGGATGATCACGTATTCCTGATTGGATTCTACGCTTTTCCGCGTATCTTCGACTCGCTGCCTGACTTCATTATGGTAAGGATAGGCTTTGAAGAAGAGGTCGGTCAGGGCCGTGGAAAAGTTGGGGAATACGAGAAGGGCAAAAACGAAAATAACGTTGGCTGCCATGCGCAGCGGTCTTGGAACGATGGTCATGGGTTCGGTCTTCGGGATCAGCAGCAGGGAGATGATGATCACAGAACCATACCATCCCAAAAGGAAGAGCAGATGGATTAAATTGATGGTTCGCATGGGCGGGTTTAATCCCATGGCCCAGTATGTGGGGAAGAACGCAGACACGAACAGGATCAACCAATAAAGAGGGAACAGTATCCAAAGTTTCTTACGTTCCGGAGGAATCACGACATGACGGCTGATCAGGGGAATAAAAGACAGGAGCAGCAGTGTAGAGGTCAGTACGACGGCATCCGTGACCCAATACTTGAAGAACAGAAACGCATAGCCAAAGGAGGATGACAGGGAGAATAACAACCGGTGATGCCCATAGAAATTTTTCGTACGAACGGCATTACCCGGGGTGAATATGACCAGGGCAGCCCCGATGAGAGTCACGACGAAGATGGCGAGGAGATAGTAACGTTTCGAATTCCTGGTGACGAAGTGGTGTACAACAAACGGCGCCGCACCGATGACCATCAGCATCATCAGGACTTCGTTCGTGCCCGCGGCCAGGATGACAAGGAGTCCGGCCAGGACGGTATACAGGAGGCGCCGCCCTTGCGACGTTGCATGATGCATCCGAACGATGAGGGCGATGATCGTGACCACCAGGATGTTCCCCAGCGTGTAGCATGTGGAGCCCATGAGCCAGTAGTATCCCTCTGAGATGAGAGGCATTCTTGACATGCAGATGAGGGTGAGTGCCAGCCCTCCCCAGATGAGCGTTTTCTTGGGAAAAAAGGAAGAGCCCAGGGTGACGAGCAGGAACGAGAACGATAAAAAAGTACCTAAAATCATGAACCAGGGCACGGGCCAGTACAGATAGGGAGATAAGTCGGTGATCATGACCCAAAAACTGGTCACCGCCACACCCGTGAACCGCCCGCTCCAGTTGACGTACCAGTCCTTCTGTGCCGGCCAGAATCCCATCTTTTTTACGACATGAGCCATGCCGTAGTCGTCCCCTATAGGATGGGTGAAAAAGGCGATGGCGAGATATATAACGACCATGAAGACGAAGATGGCCTTCGTCATGAATAGGAGTCTTTTATCCCATGAATTCAGCATGCTTTTACCACTTCGAGTGTAAACGTTCTATGGTGAGTGTCTTCCCTTCTTGTAATCCCCCACGGACAGCCAGCGTTCGATCAGGCAATAGATGACGATGAAGAGGTATCGGCTGCCCATTTCTTTCAGCTTCAACTTGGATTCACCGGATTTTCGGTTGGTCCACGAATTGGGAACCACGGCATACGAATACCCCCGTGTAATGGCTTTCAGGGGCAATTCGACCGTCATGTTGAAATGATGACTGAGAAAGGGCTTCAGTCCTTCGATGGTATTCCGCCGATACATCTTGAACGCATTGGTCGTATCGTTATACCGCATACCGAATATAATACTGATGAACAGGTTGGCCAACCGGTTAATGACGAGCTTGAAGGTGGGGTAGTCGTACGTCTTTCCTCCCCGTATGAACCGGGAACCAAAAACGCAGTCGTAACCTTCCTGAAGCTTCCGGAAAAATGTAACGACATCTTCCGGGGCGTCCGACGCATCGGCCATGACCGTAGCCACGGCATCCCCCGTGAAGTTTTCCAACCCGGTTCGAATGGCGAATCCAAATCCGTTGGGGTATGGATTGTTCATATACCAGACGGACCGATTCTGAGACGACATCTCCTTCAGTATGGCTTCTGTATCGTCGGTGCTGTGGTCGTTCACGACGAGAATTTCGCAATCGATTTTTTCCTGTTCCAGAATCGTCAGGAGATGGAGAACCGTTTCCCGGATACAGCCGGCCTCGTTGTGGGAAGGAATGACGATGGATAGTTTCATACGCGCTGCTTCAGTCCTTCGTACAGTTGCTGTAGGATATCATCGATATCGTATTCATACTCCCACTCGGGGTAGTGGTCTTTGAACTTGGATACGTCGCTGATCCACCACATATGGTCGCCGATGCGGTTTGTCTCCGAATAGGTCCAGTTCATCTTTTTGCCTGTGAGCTTTTCGCATTTTTCGATGGCTTCCAGCATGGAGCAGTTGGAGTGACGGCTGCCGCCCGCGTTGTAGACTTCGCCGCATCTCGGCTTCTGGTAGAAGTGGAAGAGCATGTTGACCAGGTCGTAGCTGTGGATGTTGTCTCTCACCTGTTTGGCCTTGTATCCAAAAACAGTGTAGTGTTCGCCCGTGATGGCGCATTTCATCAGGTAAGCCAGGAAACCGTGGAGTTCGGCACCGGAGTGAGCAGGGCCGGTTAAGCACCCACCCCTGAAGCAGGCCGACTTCATGTCGAAGTAACGACCGTATTCCTGCACCATCACATCCGCGGCCACCTTGGAGGCGCCAAACAGGCTGTGCTTACACTGATCGATACTCATCGACTCATCGATACCTTTCTCCGCGTAGGGATGGGACTTGTCCAGCTCCCATCGGGTTTCCTGTTCGACCAGGGGGAGATAATTGGGCGCATCGCCGTAGACTTTGTTGGTCGATGTATATATGAAAACCGCCTCGGGGCAGATCTTTCTTGTCATCTCCAGAAGGATCAGTGTCCCGGTGGCGTTGACAGAAAAATCCGTGAAGGGTTCCCTGACTGCCCAATCGTGGGAGGGCTGGGCTGCCGAGTGGATGATGAGGGTGATGTCCTTGCCGTATTCCGAGAAGATCCGTTCC
>CAZTKR010000403.1:0-3093 GCA_964614115.1 uncultured bacterium
TAATCTGTTCAGGTTGATGTCTCCAAAGCAACAGAAACTGTTGATCAAACACATCGTAGGTAGCTTGAAAAAGGTCCCGAAGAAAATCCAGAAAAAAATGATTGTCCATTTCCGCAAGGCAGACAAGGCATACGGTGACGGCGTTGCACGAGGGCTTGGATTGATGTAAAATAGGATCACGGAGCAACTGTCTTTACTTGGATTTGTATGATCGTGTTGACGTTCATAACGCCACGTGCCCGGATTTGTTCGGCGGTTTTCATGTTAACACACGGCAGAGTGAAGAAGAAATACTTTAAAACAGCTGCCGTGTCCGATGCACATTGACGATGCGGAACCATCAAGGATGGTGGGATGTACCCGCAATTTCTTATTCAGCAAGTAATCGCTCGGGCGCGATTAAAGAACGCCTGTTGTTGAACTAGAAAAAAATCCAGATGATGAGATTTTAAATGGAAGAAATACAAGAGAACAAAGCGGTAGCCATGCCGCGAATTGGAGACAAAGCGCCTGAATTCAAGGCAGTAACCACACAGGGTGAGATTGATTTTCCGGCAGATTACTCGGGCGAGTGGGTGATTCTTTTCAGCAATCCCGCTGATTTTACGCCTGTCTGTACGTCAGAATTCATCACATTCGCATCCCTGGAAGAAAAGTTCCTGAAAGCCAACTGCAAACTGGTTGGATTGTCCGTGGACGGTTTGTACAGCCACATCGCCTGGCTAAGAACGATTAAAGAAAAGATCGAGTACAGGGGGATGAAGAATGTGGAAGTCAATTTCCCTCTGATCGAGGACATCACCATGGAGGTGGCGAAAAAGTATGGCATGATTCAGCCTGGAGAAGATACGACAAAAGCCGTGCGCGCTGTTTTCTTCATCGATCCGAAAGGGATTATCCGTACCATCATCTATTATCCGCTGAGTCTGGGCCGTAATTTTGACGAAATCTACCGCGCCCTGATTGCTCTTCAGACATCGGATGCATTCAACGTGGCGACGCCTGCCGACTGGCGTCCCGGTGATGATGTCATCGTCTCTCCTGCCGGTTCATGCGGAACAGCGAAGAACCGGATGGAGGGAAAGGAAGATATGGAATGCCAGGACTGGTTTTTCTGTACAAAGAAAATCGATAAAGAAAAGGTCTTGAAAACGGTCCTGAAGAAGTAATCATCGAACAACCTCATGCACCGGACGGAACGTATCGGTATCGCGCGAAGAAATCCGGGGATTATCATACAGATCAATTCGTTCTATCTGTTCCGTCTGGGACGGTTTCAGCGGCTGGTAAACGTATTCGGCGAGGAACAGGAGGTTCAGATGCCGGAGCAAGAGACATACCCAAAAGGACATTGGATGGGTGTGGGAATCGGTATAGGAATCGGGTTTGGCATACCTATTGGAATCGTTATGGGTATCCTGATGGACAACATCACATTGGGAATATCGTTGGGACCGGGCATGGGTGCAGGCATTGGCAGTTGTATCGGCGCCGTTTTAGAGGCGAAACACAAGGATCAAATACGACCGCTGACTGAAGGTGAGAAAAGGACTCGGAAAATTCTAACAATCCTTGGCGTGTCGGTTCTATTCCTCGGCATTTTGTTTTTCGTCTTTATGTTACGATATCGATAATGAATATCGTATACGCTCTGTTCAGCGATGGTCTATAACGGGTGCCAGCCTTCGTGATGGTTCCTATTCCTCGTCATCGGTCCCTCTTGTATGCGCTTTTTCAGCCTGTCCGTCAGATGAAACCGTTACAGAATAGTCCATAGCACGCTGTTGTCGGATCACATGATAAAAGTGATTATGGTCTCATTGCGTACTCGGATTTCATATTCGATCCCCGCAGGCAAGGACATAACAGACATGGTGGAACGTGAGGCGTTCCAGACTCAACCAGTACTCGAAGCGCATAATCATCTTCCAGGGGTGTCGAATAAACCAAGGTTCGCTACGCATGCCGATGAAACCCAAAGAAGTCATCGTCAATGATCGAATGCAGCAGGGATATCGGTACTATTTAACGAAACCTGTCGGCCGCGTTTTCCATCCCGATTTCAAGCCGGAACTGACGCCGAAGCAAATGCTCGAACTGGGTGTCTTTGGCGGAAAGTACATGACGGATTGCCGCCAGGAGTTCCCCGCGTAGTGGTTCGCGCGGGCAAAGTTGTCTCCGGAGAGGTCGGATCCAAGGCTGAATTATTTCAAAGTCAAGGCTTCGAAGCCGTTGTCGTACTGGATTCAGAAGGGATGGATCTATCACGAAGACCCCAAGGGGTGGTTTCAATGGTACTGCCGGTACTACATAGGCAGACGATGTCCTGACGATGAAAGGCAGATCAAGAGATGGAAGGCCATGAAAAGGCACGTCGCCCAGCTTTGCAAGCACTGCCGGAAAGGCGACTTGTATTGCCGGCCCGCCCAAAGGCAGGCCCTGTTGCATTGGGCTTACGATAGTCGACGTTTGTAATGTCCGAACGCGTGCTCGATGTGTCAATCACCGACGGCGTCGGAATCCAAACAAAGACACCTCAAAACTTCTTAAACACACGATGAATGCCGGAAAGCGGCAAAGACATCGAACGAGTTCTCATGATCGATTTATTTTTCTTGTATTTATATTTCATCATGTGTACACTATTTTTAATAATATCCTAAATGAAAAAAAGGCTCTTCATGCATATGATGACACCCAAAGGCCTTGGTTTATTCATCATGATAACGGGAGTGACGCAACTCATCATTTTCCTGGTCGCTCCAGGACGCTTTACTTACAGGCATCTGGGACGGGCCTGGACCGCCCGATGGTACAATATCCTCAACTTCCTCGTTGTCATGCTGTTAGTGCCTTCAGCGTCGATTCTATTAATGAAGGGCTATACCCGCCTTTTCGCCATCACAAAAGTTCCTATGACATCTTCTTGTCCACTACCAGTTGCAACGATTACCTGAACTCAAGTCGTAGAAAAAATATCCTTAGAAAAAAATTATAAAAAGAAACGTATTCAGCAAGTTCTGAAGACTCATCCGTGTTTAACTTTCAGACCGACTTCTTATCACTAGAGCTGGGTTAAGAAATCATAGAACT
>CAZTKR010000404.1:0-3092 GCA_964614115.1 uncultured bacterium
TCGGTCTTTCTGCGCTGAACACCGTTTGTTTTTTTGACGGGCGATCGTATGGATCGGAAAGTGATCCAGTTCATGACGGCTTTCGGATACACGGAGAATCAGTGTGAATCCCTGGATCTGGTATCGGTATCACCCGTTTAAAAGAGCCATCGGTTTGACACGACAGGCAAACATACAGGACGACTTCTTCGTATGAATCAGAGAGATCGTGATATGCCGTCGATGATGCATGTTATCCTTAACCAAAATACTCAGCTTATCCATAAACCAGGAGCATATTAAGATGAAGGCTGCATACCTCTTCCGTATATGGATGCCTCTTTGCCTTATTTCAGTCCTTTTAACTATCAATTGCAAGGAGGACTCCGCTGGTCCGGGAGCAGAGATCGACATTTCCCAATACACACGAGAAGAACTCGACAGCCTGTCGTTATCCAACCTACGGCGGGTTGACGATTATCCGTTTTATGTGATGACGTACTATGGTGATTACGGCTTTGGCGAGTATCTTAAAACGGGAAACCAGGAATCGGTAACCTCGGTACTACCTCAGGGTGTCGATAGAGAACGATGGGGATGCACGTGCTTTGTGGCCATGGGTGAAGGCAGAGAGCCAATCTTTGGTAGAAACTTCGACTGGCACGATTGCATCCCACTGTTTTTATATACCCGTCCGCCCGGCGTATTTGCTTCGGTATCCATGGTCGATATGGAATACCTGGGATTCCATAGAAACCGATTGCCGGAGACTGCGAACGACAAGGCCAACCTGTTGAATGCCCCCTGGATTCCTTTTGACGGGATGAACGAGAAAGGCGTTGCCATCGGTATGATGGCGATACCCCATGCAGAACCTCCCGAAAACCCTGGCAAGATCACCATCGATGAAATTCAGCTCATTCGTTTGGTCCTGGACTATGCGGAGAATGTGGAGCATGCCCTTTCTCTGATTCGGCAGTATAACATTCGGATGTTGGAACCGCCCATTCATTATCTCATCGCCGATACATCGGGGCAATCGGCAATCGTTGAATTTGTGAACGGTGAAATGATTGTCATTCCAAACGATGAGCCCTGGCAGGTATCCACGAATTTTATTATCCACGGATCGGATGCTCCCGAGCAAGTCGATTGTTGGAGATACCGCACGGCGTATGATACGCTTGAAAGTGTGCAGGGAAGTCTCACGAGCGAGGGGGCCATGGATGTACTCCAGCGAGTCTCACAGCCGGAAAGCACTATCTGGTCGATGGTCTATGAGATAGCCGCGAGGCGCGTTCATGCCGCCGTGGGAAGAAATTTCGATACGGTACATACGTTCCGCCTTGAGTGATCATCCCACCGCGTTTCATTTTTTAATCGGTATCGATTTTCCGATTGACATTCAAAAAATTATTTTGTATTTTTTTTTGTTATATATTGAGTTCTTTGATTTTGGGGACGAATTGGATTCGACGGGAGCAGTGAGGCTGGAGAACGCGTGCCCAGGTCCTGGATCCTGGCTAAACCTCTGGGACCCTAATTAAACGGCAACGATTATTCGTATGCTTTGGCTGCCTAATTAGGCGGCCCGTTCCCGGGAATTTTTACCTGTCGAGGTTCCCGTGGAGCGTCGATAAAGACAGGTTAGTCGGTCTTCATGCCTGGGGGAGGTCGGCGAAACACAATCAGGCTTAACCGAGAGGATCCCTGTCTGCCGGGCACTCGAGGTGACAATAAAAGACAGACTACGCACGTAGGGGTCTTCAGGGTCGTGCTTTCGGACGTGGGTTCGATTCCCACCGTCTCCACCACGCTGTTTCAGGGGGAAAGGTTAAATCTTTCCCCTTCTTTTTTTGAATGCCAGGCAACCGGGGATAACTAATCCAGAACATTCTGTTTGACATAATTTTGTAGAGGAGGGAATTGTGACGGATTCGCGCGACCAGTGGCAGAGTCGGACATCGTTTATCATGGCTGCGGTTGGTTCGGCCGTAGGATTGGGCAATGTGTGGCGGTTTCCCTATGTTGCCTATCAGAGCGGGGGAGGGGCATTCCTGATTCCTTATTTTACGGCACTCTTTACTGCCGGTATCCCGATGCTCATTCTCGAAATGGGGCTCGGCCAACGGCTCAGGAAGGGAGCACCGCTGGCTTTTGGTTCTATTCGTAAGGGATTGCAGTGGTTTGGCTGGTGGGCCGCCGGTTTGAGCGCCGGCATCGTGATCTACTACTCGACGATCCTGGCATGGTCATGGGTTTATCTCTGGCATTCCTTAAAACTCTCCTGGGGGGATCAGGCCGAGCAGTTCTTTATCCAGAATGTACTACAACGTTCGGGAGGGCCAGGCGAAATAGGTGTTCCAGTCTGGTATATTGTCTTAGGAATGGCGGCTACTTGGGCTCTGATTTATTTGGTGTTGCGTAAAGGCGTTCGAAGCGTGAGCAAGGTGGTACTGATAACAGTTCCTCTGCCCGTTCTTCTTCTCGTGATCCTCTTGATTAGGGGCATGACATTACCAGGCGCGATGGAAGGGATTCGTTATTATCTGACACCGAAGTTCTCCATGCTGGCCAATCCAGGTATCTGGCTGCGTGCTTACGGTCAGATATTTTTTACGCTAAGCTTGGCATCGGGTATCATGATTGCCTACGGTTCTTTTTTAGGACGTAAGGCAGAGATTACCAATAGTGCCTTGATCACGGGGCTTGCAAATTGCGGAACAAGTTTCTTGGCAGGTTTTGCCGTATTCTCCATGCTCGGTTACCTTGCTCAGGTCCAAGGACTGCCCATACCAGATGTCACTGCAAGCGGAACAGGATTAGCCTTCGTGGCCTACCCAACCGCGATTAGTCAGCTTCCTGCACTGAACGCCGCCATCGGGGTCATCTTTTTCGTAACCTTGTTGACACTAGGGATCGATTCCGCATTCGCCCTGCAAGAAGCGTTCACTACTGGATTCCATGATAAATGGGGCGTTTCGATAGGAAAGTTGGCGCTTGGATTCGTTCTTGTGGCCTTTCCCATCTCTTTGATTTTCACAACACGGAGTGGTTTTTATTGGTTTGACATCGTGGACAAATATATCTGTGATTTCGGCCTTGTCGTGGCC
>CAZTKR010000405.1:0-3089 GCA_964614115.1 uncultured bacterium
TTCGTTTTCTGCACGCGAGGAATAATGGGAGAAGGTTCCCTGGGTACCACGAATATCGGGCGCGCACATTCCCGACAGGAGTGCCCCGTTGAATTTCTCCGGGGGAAACGTGATGGGTACACGCAGAATATGGCTGAAGATACCGTGTTCCCCGAGAATCGTCCAGAACGATTTGCTTTTCCTCAAAAACAGCAGCGGTGGTTTGGCGATGGGAATGGTATATTTGCCTATCTTGATGGATTTTCGCGCATGACCGATTCTCGAGGATGAAAGTTCGGGGAGATACGTCTTGGGATTACGCTCCAAAAAATCAAAAATGCGATGCCGTGCCGGATTGACACCCGTGGCGAACGTGGACCAGGCCACGGGAGAGAGCGGCGGCATTGTCGTGCCCAGCCGTTTAAAGCACCCTGTCTTTATGAGCTTGGAGAAATTGGGGAGCTTTCCCGCGCTCATGTACCCTTCGCAAAGGGACGGATCCAGTCCATCGAAACCCAAAACCACGACCCGTTTTATAAGGGACTTTGCATACCGTTTCCGTTGCTTTAAGATGAAAACAAGAAACCGGAAGGGCAATGTGAGCAGAGAGATAAAAGCCAGGAAAAAGGAGACCAGGAGCGCGAATAAGGAAGAGAGAAGTGCAAATCCGGCGCCGGGCCCGATGTAGGCCAGGGCCGGTTCGGGTATGATGATGAGGAGTAAGACGACCAAGGCAACGCACTGTGCGGACGATAGCAGTCTTTTTCTCATTTGATATACCCCAACGATCTTAATCGTTCCATCGTTTCATCGTCCATCTGCACTCTTTCTGCCATCTGAATTCCCAATGCGTCACGAATCGCACGGCTTTGTCTATGGTATTCGTCAAGAATAGTCCTTGCTTTTTTCAACGTTTGAGGAAACGATGCTGCGATGGAATACTGCTCCTGGGGATCCTTCGCTAAATCGTACAACTCCTCACGAGGCGTAATGGTAAACCGGATATACTTCATCCCGTCCACGGCAATCGATTCTCTGTCTTCTCGGATATACAGCGCCGTGCTGTACAGGGGATCTTTTTTCTGACGAGTGGAGGGAGAATGCCACATCGGCGCGAGGGATGGACTGGTCAGCTCCGTACGCGGAAAATCGATGCCGCACAAATCCAAAACGGTCGGCATGATGCTCTGCATCGTCACCCTGTCTTCGATGGGATGCACGTCCGATGCTTGAAGCGACCTCGGTAGCTTGATGACGAACGGAACGTGCAGCAACTCGTTGTACAGCGTGTGCCCGTGCTCGAACCCGCCATGTTCCCAGAATTCCTCCCCGTGATCGCTGAAAAAAACGATGAGGGTCTCATCGTATATTCCGAGTTTCTTGAGATGCATGATGAGACGGCCGATGTTGTCGTCGACGTAACGGACTTCACTCCGATACAGCAGTTTGATCCATTCGCGTTCATGCGACGTCGGCACATAGTCTCCGTACCGAATATCATGCAACCGATCGTCCCCAAAAGACGTTCCGATGGAAGGCAACGGCGGGATATCAGGAAGATAGTCTGACGGCGGGCTGTAGGGCATGTGGGGGTCAAAATAATGGAGCCAGAGGAAAAAACCGTGATCGTGGTTTCCATCAAGCCACTCGACAGCCATTTGTGTCAGGTCAGACGTGGAAGCTTCTGCCTTATCCAATCCCGGCAGCAACCAACCGGACACGACATTCGAACCCAGGGAATTGCCCAAACTCACCCCGGTCTTGGGGAAAAAGTGATACTCCAAAAAACCCTGGGACAGATTGAAATGAGGCGTCAGGTACGGATTGTCCCCGATGGCAGCCGTATGATAATCGTTATCCTTCAACACTTCGGCCAACGTCAACAGCGTATCCGGCACGCGATTTTGAATGGTCCTAACCGTATGTACCGACGCAGGCAGCCCCGTCATGATGGAGACAAAAGAAGGCAATGTCCAGGGAGCGGACGTGGTGGCTTTCTGAAACAGGATTCCGTCATTGGCGATCTGATCCATATGGGGTGTATTAGCCCCTTCCGGATTATAACAGGACATGTAGTCGGGTCTCAAGGTGTCTACGGAGATGAGGAGGATGCGTCGAATCCCGTCGGGAATGCCTTGGAATGATTCTGCAAAGTCCCTACTGCTCGCACCTTGATATTTTATCTGGATGATGTAGATGAGGGGATTGAGGACAAAAATGAAGACCATGGCGGCTGTGTATAATATCAACAGATGACGCCTTTTAAATCGACGACTGAACAGCCAGATGAATGCGTATAGAATGATGATGACGCCTAAGAAAAGAAAGAATGAAACGATAATCGAATAATACCTGATATAGTAAATATACAACCAATAAGCGAAAAAGCCCAAAATAAAAATCAGCACCCATGAGAAGGCGAATACACGCTTGATTCTCTCATAATTGGATGTGCTGCTGAGCAACCGGCATAGATAGTAAACGCCCGCCGCCATTTGAAATGAGACGATACTGACGATGAGGAACACAGGGATGTTTACGAATGCAGCATAAGCCGGTGAAACGATCGTAAAAAGGCGTGACGACACGAAAAGAATGCCCAAAAACACAGCCGATGCCATGCTCAGTGAATGCTTATCCAGTTGAAAGAATCGCCGCAAAGCATTTCCCATCAGGAACCAAAAAATCAGATAGACGACCAGCATGATGAACACGGCGACTGTGAGAGGAAGTGCCATATGAAAAAACGAGAAGAAAGCGCTGGGACGATTCTTGTGGATGTTGATTATAATATCCATGATGCCCATGGAAAGACCAAAACCGAAACCAATCGTCCGTACGGAGCGGATCACGTATCACTTTTCCTTAATTTAAAATTTCCTGATCTACCCTATCAATATATTCACTATTGATTTATCGCTTTTCATCCTAGCCTTTAATGTAATAATTTTTTCAACGATTTAAAAACAATTTCTCATTATTAACTTCTATACTTCACCTAGACGTTAACACATTCTGTTTTTTCCCTTTATAGTGATTATGCTCCATCAAGACGCCAACAAATATGCACGTCCGCTTCTTTCTGAAAAATCAAAATGGGAACAAGCATA
>CAZTKR010000406.1:0-3072 GCA_964614115.1 uncultured bacterium
TTGTCTTTCAATATTGTTTTATACTCATCAGAAGGTATTTTAATTACATCCATCTCCATGATGTTCAGAGCGGTGTTTATAGCGTTTCAGAAAGCCGAGTACTTTCTGTACGGCAATCTTGCAGAGAATATCGTCAAGCTGAGCCTGGGTGTACTTGTCTTAAACCTGGGCTTTGGCATACCAACGCTCGTTCTCATCATAGCCCTATCGCCATTGGCCAGTATTTTGGTCTGTTCGCTGTTCTTCATCAAACAGAATGGAAAGGAAAAGGTCCAGTTCGATGCAAAGCTCTGCAGACAGCTCATCAGGGTATTGCCAGCATTCACGGGCACGCAATTCTTCAATGCATTCTCGGGAAACATCACCGTCATCATACTCTCGTTGATGATGCAGGTCGAGTTGGTCGGATACTACGGTGCAGCCATGCGGCTCGTCAATATTTTCCGTGTCGTTGTGCAGAGTTATAAAGAATCCATTCTTCCCGTGGCTGCGAAAGCGTACGCGTCATCGCTGGAGAGTATACGGAATGTGTGCAATGTATCAGTAAAATATATGTTTATCCTAACGGTTCCCGCTTGTCTGGGTACTACACTTCTGGCGGATCGAATCGTCATCCTTGTTTTTTCCGAGGCGTTCCTCGCATCGGCTCATATACTGCGTATCCTCATCTGGATACTCTTCTTTTATGGCGCTTCGACGGTTTTCACGAGTGTTTTAATCGCCAGCAATAACCAAAAAACAAATCTCAGAGCGGTCGCCGTGAGTATGGTGTGCCGTGTCGTATTTGCCTTGCTGTTAATTCCGTTTTTCAGCTATTTCGGTGCAGCTGCCGCTGTACTCCTGGGTTCGATGATCAACTTCGGACAAAAATATCACTTTATATCGAAGCATATATTCAAGATACCCGTGTTTGACATCTTGAAGAAAATCATGGTTTCGACATTGATCATGGCGGTCTTTGTGGTTCTGTGCCATCGCCTGAATTTGTTTGTGCTCATCGGCTCTTCTGCATTGGTTTACCTGGCCGGACTCTTTTTGCTGGGAGAGCTGGCGTTTTACGATATCGTACGAATCAGAAGGAGAAAATCAATCCAGTGAACTCGCTGTCTGTTGTCATCATCGGCAGGAATGAGGAAAGTCATATCGCGAAATGTATTCGGTCTGTGCTGAAAAGCACGGCCGGGTATCGGGAGTGTGATATCATCTACGTGGATTCCGCATCCTCCGACAATACGGTTCACATCGCAAAACAGCATCCGATCCGGATCATCCAGCTGCGGCCCGATTGGCCTTTGTCTTCTTCGGCCGGACGCTACCTGGGATTCATCCATACGTCTGGGGAGTATGTGTTCTTCATCGACGGCGATACCATCGTTTATAAGAAGTGGTTAGCCTATGCCGTTGCATTTTTAAAGAGTCACCCTGGAGTTGGCGGCGTAGCCGGGATCGTGAATGAATTGTTCATCGATTCCAATGGCCGTATTCAAGGCATGAAAAAGAATCGGTATAACCAGAAAAAAAAGAGCGAGGATGCCAGAGTATTCGGGGGTATTGCCCTTTACCGGCGTAAGGTATTGGAGGAAGTACGCCCCTTCAATCCGTATGTCGTAGCAACACCGGAACTGGAATTGAGCCTTCGGATACGCAAGGCCGGTTATCGATTGGTCCGTATCTATGAACCCATGGCCATAACGTATGCGCCTCAGAGAGAGACGGCAGGGGAAATCATCCGGAGAGCCAGGGCCAACCTGTATTCCATGGGCAATACGCTTCATTATTGCCGAAGGAATGGCCTATTCTGGCGTTACGTGAAAGAGAGGATGGGATTTGTCATCTCCTATGCTGCCGTGTTGCTGGCATCCGCAGGAATTGTCGTGATTTCCCTCGTCACGAAAAACAGCACCCTCTTTTGTGCCTGGGGTGCTTTTATCATACTCCTGGTTTTGATGCATGCGATCAAAAAACGGAGCATTAGAAAAGTCTTTATCAGCCTGTTCAAGCGGACGGTCATTTTGTATAAAACAGTCGAATCTTACGTAAAAACGTCGATTAAGAATGTCGATGAATTCCCTAAAGATGTTATTATTATTCAGTAAATGGCGAATCCCATGAGAGTTCTGATGGTCACAAATATGTACCCTTCTCCCCAAAAACCCCATAGCGGGAGTTTCATCAAGAGTCAGATCGATTCTATCCGTCGAGAAGGCATCGACGTCGATATTCTGTATCTCGATACAAAAGGCAAGCAATACAATTATATCAAAGGCTGGTATACAATATTCAAAAAATCCTGGGATCGCAGCATCGACCTGATTCACGCGCATTACGGTTACTGCGGCATGGTGTCGAAACTCCAATTGCGGTTGCCGGTTATCGTCTCGTACTGCGGGGGGGACGTGCTGGGAAGCCCCAATATAGGGGGTGACAAGACGCTGTTCGATAAAATCATGCTGCCCTTGGGCTGGATTCTCTCCATGGTCGTACCCGCAGCTATCGTAAAATCCCAAGAGATGAAAGACCGTTTGCCCAGAACAAAGAACATATTCGTTATTCCCAACGGCGTGGATTTTGATTTTTTTAAACCCATGAAGAAATCCGAAGCGCGAGAAAAGATCGGTCTCGATAAAAACAAAAAATATGTCTTGTTTCCGGCCAATCCTAACTGGATTCGAAAATGTTATCCAGTGGCAAAAGAAGCTGTGGACATTCTAAAACAAAAGGGTGAAAACGTAGAGCTCGTTGTACTTCACTCCAAACCTCAGGAGACCGTGCCTGCCTACATGAATGCCTGTGACGCCCTGGTTCTGACGTCGTACTGGGAAGGTTCTCCCAATGTGATAAAGGAAGCCATGGCATGTAACTTGCCCGTTGTTTCCGTGGATGTAGGCGATGTAGCACAGATTTTGGACGGATGCCAGGGATGTTACATCGTAAAACGGAATGCGAGAGATGTTGCGTCGAAACTCGAGGTCGTTCTGGGAGAAAACTGCCGGACCGATGGTCGGGAGTGTATTCAGGATTTAGAGATCCAGACTATCGCCAGAAAAATCATACGTTTATATCGTAAGGTCA
>CAZTKR010000407.1:0-3069 GCA_964614115.1 uncultured bacterium
GTATGATGAGGTCGGGTTTTACACGCGAAGCCAGATCGAGTCCTTTTTTCATAGATCGGGCCTGAATACACTGGTAATCGGCATTCTCCAGGATAACCGTTATGGCTGCTTGAAAATCTGGATCGTCGTCGATGGTGAGAATCTTTTTGCTCATGATGTGAGTTCCTCTTTTTCTACGGAATGTTCTTCTCGTCTCAGGACAAATTCGACTTGTTGGGCAATGGCGAGTTCCTCGTTGGTCGGAATAACCAGTACGAGGGTCTTACCCCTGCTGATGATGGTTTCATTGTTTTTATTGTCCGCATCTGTGATCTCAATACCAAGAAAGGAAAGACCTGCACAGCTCATCTGTCTAACGAGGGATGAATTCTCTCCGATACCGGCCGTAAAAACGACGATATCGACACCGCCCATAACGGCCGCGTATGCGCCGATATATTTTTTAACACGATGGGCGAATATTTTTAATGCCAGGCGGTGCGGCTCACTTCCTGCCTCGGCTTTGTCCTCGATAGTGCGTAAATCGTTATCGCCGCCGGTGATGCCCCGGAGTCCGCTCTCCTTGTTTAAAATCGTATCCATTTGTGCGGGCGTGAGCCCCTCTTCTTCCATGATATGGAGAGGGATAGCCGGATCAATATCGCCGCAACGGGTACCCATGACCATTCCCTCCAAGGGTGTAAAACCCATGCTGGTATCGACGCATTTACCACCATCTACGGCCGTAATACTGGATCCGTTGCCTAAGTGACATGTGATGATTTTCAATTCCTCAATGGGTTTCCTTACAATCTGGGCGGCTCTGTTGGCCACGAAGCGATGGGACGTTCCATGAAATCCGTATCGTCGAACACCGTACTTCTCGTACCACTCATACGGCAATGCATAGATATAAGCATGAGACTCCATGGATTGGTGGAACGCGGTATCGAAAACGGCTACCTGTCGGGCAAAGGGTATCAGATGCAGGGATGCCCGAATGCCCTGAATGTTAGGCGGATTGTGAAGAGGGGCAAATCGTATGCATTCCTTTATTTTTCTGAACACAGCTTCGTCGATGAGTACGGATCCTGTAAAAGTCTCACCACCGTGGACAACACGATGGCCTACAGCCTCGATCTGATGAATATTATCCAGATCGCCATACTCTGGATGGCATATGGTTTTCAGAATAAGATCGATGGCTTCCTCGTGATTCTGTACGTGCAACGAATTCTTAATATTTTCCCCTGTTCTGCGATAGTATGCCAGTCCTGCGTCTCGGAAGCCGACTCTCTCTACCAATCCTCCGGCGATGTATTTCATACCATGGGTTTCAAAAAGTTGAAATTTGGCCGATGAACTGCCACAATTTAGAACTAACACTTTCATAGTATGTGGATTATCCTTTCCATTAAAGATGCTTTACGGAAGCCACACAGTAAAAACGGTTCCCTTGCCGACTTCTGACTCTACATCGATGGTGCCCTGATGTGCCTCGACAATCTTTTTGGCGATGGAGAGTCCCAGACCGCTCCCCTCCACGGGTTTCCCTTCCTTGGCGCGGTAGAATTGCTCGAATATCAGTGGCAATTTTTCCTGGTGGATACCGATTCCTGTGTCCTTCACGGTCACTTTTGCATGATGATCTGCGTTTTCCAGAGTAATAAATACCTTCCCGTTCGTCTTGTTGTACTTTATGGCGTTATGTATGAGGTTTGTGAAAAGCATCTGGAGTGTCTCTCGGTTGCCAACAATAGTGGGAAAGTCGACTGGAGGATGCCAGTCAATACCCACCTTGTTTTCATCGGCCAGGGATTGAACAAGATCGACGACTTCGGTCAGGATTTCCGGAAGATGAACCGGTTTCATGTTGACGGTCATCTCGCCCGATTCGATCCGGGAAAGATCGAGCCAGTCGTTGATGAGTGAAATCAGTCCTTTTATCCGATGGCTCATTCGTTGAAGAATTTTCTTTGTTTCTTCTGGTAAATCGCCCGATAGGCCACCGAGAATAACGATTAAGTTTTGCTGGACCGCTGCCAGGGGCGAACGAAGTTCATGGGAGACGAGAGAGATGAAGTTTTTACGCATCATCTCCTTGTCCCTGCGCAGGCTTTCCGTCTCGATGATATACCGTCTCCGTTCAAGCCCCCGCCTGACGATAAACCGAAGCTCATCGGGCGTGAAGGGTTTGGGTAAAAAATCGTATGCTCCGTGCTTCATGGCCTCCACGGCCGATTGTATCGTCCCATATCCTGTAATAACGATGGCCACACAATTGGGATCGATGGTTTTCAGCTCTTGGAGGACCTGTATACCATCTTTCCCCGGCATCTTAAGGTCCACCAAGACCAAATCGGGTTGGATTTCCCGAAACGTCTGAAGACCTTGATTACCATCCTCGGCCGTTGCCGACCTGTACCCTTCTTTAGTAAATACCTGAGAACAGGAATCGAGCATGGTATCATCGTCGTCGATGATGAGAATGTTTGGTTTAGATGACATTGTATACATTCCTATTTGTTGTTTTCGACTTTTTAGAAAACGAGTATCTATTTTCCGCCAACGCGGTTGTAACCGCCACGGACTCCTTTTTAATCCACAAATTCCCATCCGCAACGACTTCCCGTATATTCCAGAATGTACCTAAAATCATAAAGACAGAAAGAGGAATGGTGATAGGGAACTCGATGAACCGAATGAAGGCAAGTCCTATGATGGAACCATGTATCGTGCAGACAATGACGGAAATCGTCGCAGCGGGTTGTATTGATTTTATACTTTTTCGATAACTTTTCGCCACGCCGAGACTCACGGATAAAAATAATAATACAATCAGATTCGCCACTAAAGCATTTTTCAAGATGAATCCCAGTTGGTCGAGGTCTGTCGATGGGATGAGCGCGTTTCCACTCATGAAGATTGAAACATTACCCACGATGGAACAGACAGGACAAATAGGGAATGTTTGGAAAAGACTCATTTTACTCTTACCTGAAAAGATTCAAACGATCATTCATATATCAAATAATAACCTTTAAATTCGTCCCGATAATATGATTATCCTTCCATCCCGTACTTTTTATC
>CAZTKR010000408.1:0-3064 GCA_964614115.1 uncultured bacterium
TGCCCATGTGCTCAGGCAAGTGGGGGCAGACCGTGTGATTATCGTCGAAGAACAGGCCGGGGAAGAAGTGGCCAAGAAGCTCATGGCACCCGAGATTCAGGAAAAAATCGTTCTCTCTTCGGGCCACAGCCTGGTGGAGATCGAGGCAAGGGAGGAATTCATCGGCAAATCGCTCAAGGGGCTCGACATTCGTAACCGATTCGGTGTGAACGTCATTGCCATCAAAAAACGGGTGACACGAATCGACGAAGATGGCAAGGTGGTTCATTCTACGGAGATGAACGATCTTCCCCGTGCCGATGAAAAAATCGAAAAAGGCGATATTCTGATGGTGGTGGGCTCTGAAGGCGATATCGAGAAGCTGGCATTATTGAAAGAGGGGACGTAAATGCTTTCCAGCAGAGGCAAGATACGGCTGGCATTTTTAGGAGTGGCGTTCATATCACTGGGCACGTCTCTTCTGTCGCTTTCGTATCTGAACCGCATGACGGCGAAAATCGAGCAGATGGTCGAAGTGGATGCTAAAGTGGCCGAGTTGGGGGAATCCATCTCCATCAAGATGCTCGAGGCCAGACGCGAGGAGAAGAATTATATCATTTATCTGGATACGGTCTACATCGTCAACAACCGATTAATACTGGAAGACATCGAGAGGGATGTCCTGAACGCCAAGGAGATCTCGCCGGCCTATACGACAAAGCTGGATTCGATAAGCATGCTCATCGGGTCGTACGGTCAGAATATCCGTCTGCTCGCCTTCGCCATTCAGGACGATCCACGCACAATTTACCGGCTTCAGCAGCAGATCATCAATTACGAGCAGGAACTCCGCTCCCTGGCCAGGAAGCGGAAACTGAGTGTCGAGGATTTGCCGTCGTGGACATCCGACGTCAATGTTGCCCTGCTTTCGGCAAGCACCAAGCTTTCTACCGAGAAAGCCCAACTGTTTTCCGACCTTCGGGACATCGGGAATCGGATTATGGCCCTGAGTCAGGAAATCACGGTACGGGCCCGGGAATCGATGGCCAGGAACAGTGCCGAGGGCATAAGCTATAGCGTGAAAGCAGAGCGGAATACAGCAACTCTGTTACTGCTGGCCGCCCTTTTGCTGGTGTTTTTAATTATCTATCTGCCCCATCGGATATTTTTACCCTACAGCAAGATCTCCAGGGCGCTACAGGCCATCGGGAGAGGGGAATCGGAGATTCAACTTCCCAACATCGAGGCGGGTGATGAGCTGGGTGATCTCTCCCGGTCTTTTCAAGAGGCCATTCAAAAAATGCATACATTCAGTGAGCTGAAGACGGCCAAGATCTCCCAGATTCAGCGCAATCTCTATCGTATTCTGGAGGAGATCGAGGAGGCGATTCTCATTCTCTCCCCGGATTTAACCATCCTGTATCTGAACGATTCCGCCCAAAGCCTGCTGGATGTGGATCGGGATGTCGTGTCCAGGTCGATTCGAGAACTCGACATGCTGTGGGGATTGCTCAATAAATTGGATGTCGACCTGGAAAAGCGGGGTCGGTATGATGTGAAGATGAAAAAGAGGGGGCTCGGAAAGAGGCGAATTTCTATCATACCTAGCACCAGCAATTCGGGTAAGATAGACAACATTTTGATCGTGATTGGATAACTGAACATCCGTATTCAAGTGTGGAGGATTTTCATGAATATCCAGACCATGCTCCGGGAAGTCGGCGACTGGTTCGTAGACAGCGGCTTGAAGATACTTATCATCATCGTGTCCACGTTCATCCTCATCAAAGTGGCGCATGTGTTTTCCAACAAACTGGTCGAAACACTCAGACACTACAAGCACAAGGTGGACATTGAATTCAAGATACGGACGGATACGCTGAATTCCGTTCTACGGTATATTTTCAATATCGGTATTGTCGCCATCGCGCTCATCATGATTTTGGATGAGTTGGATGTCGAGATCGGGCCCATCCTGGCCGCTGCCGGAGTCTTGGGCTTGGCCGTTGGATTTGGCGCACAGAGCCTGGTGAAAGACATCATCAGCGGTTTTTTTATCTTCCTGGAGGACCAGATTCGTGTCGGGGACGTGGTGGACGTAGCCGGCAAGTCCGGTATCGTCGAACGGATGAATCTGAAGATGACCATCCTGCGCGATCTTGCCGGGAATGTTCACTATATCCCGAATGGAGAGATCAATGTGGTGACCAACATGACCAAAGGATATTCCAGGTATGTGTTCGACATCGGTGTGGCCTATCGGGAGGATGTGGACGAAGTCATGAAAATCATGAAAGAGGTGGACGAAGAGCTTCGGAATGATCCCGATTTTAGTGGTGATATCCTGGAACCGCTGGAGATATTCGGGCTGGATCAGTTTGCCGATTCGGCATTGATCATCAAGGCCCGTACGACGACCCGACCCATCAAGCAGTGGCGTGTGGCCCGAGAGTTCAACCGACGGCTCAAGAAAAAATTCGATGCATGCGACATTGAAATTCCGTTCCCGCATGTCACGCTGTACATGGGGAAGGACAAGCACGATCAATCGCCACCGCTGAATCTGAATATCGAAAAATAAGATAGCGTGTATCAATCATCGAGTAATATACGATCTGGTCACTGTATGCATCATTTACGATTGAATCAGCATCATGGAGATGATGGATTACGTAAAGTATCAAGCAGGACGGGTTGAGTAAGGGTGTGGTTATCGGACAGGAAGTCCTCCATCGGTCACTTTGTATTAGGATGCTTCGGAGCCGCTTCGCTCTCGTCAGCAGGGACATTTGTCATCCCCATACAAGGCGGTCTTATTCTTCACCCATGTCGTGCTGGTCACGAGGCATCGATTCTATCCATCATAGTAAAGGGAGGGTTCCATGAGAAGCAGACTTTTCTACAGGAAAGCGAGGAAGTCCGGCCTTCCTCCCGGAACACTCATTCATGTGGGAGAGAAGAAGGTCGAAAAACTTCGACTGACGGTACTCGATTACGATGAACAACATTTTGAAGAAAAAGAACTCGAGTCTGTCGAAGCGTGTTTCCCTTACTGGGCCAAATCGACGATTTCATGGATCAACAT
>CAZTKR010000409.1:0-3032 GCA_964614115.1 uncultured bacterium
AGCTCCACTAACACAATGTTAGTGGAGCTTTTTTACGTCTATTCCGTTAAACGAAGCGTGGTGTTAGCCAAGAAAAATCGGACATGAGTCCAGAATAGATTTGCCTGTTTTATATTTTGCTTTTTTCACCTGATATGATGGATACATTAGCTAAATTGGAGTCGTATAGATAATGAAACAAGACAAAATAACCTTATCCCAACTTGAGAAATTTCTTTTTAAAGCTGCGGATAGCCCCATATGATAAGGGTGAGTCATGAATGAAATCTATGAATTGGATGGTTAAAAATTAGCTGAAGAATTTTCTTATTTGATCCAGCAGGTATCATTAAAGAAACACCGGGAAGAACATTTTGATCCTCGGGGGGAGATGTGTTTTTGGAGAACGCAGATGAAATTATAGAAATAAAAGAGGAGATCGGCCCGCCTCTGTCAGATTTCACCTAGGTATCGTAAGTACGGTTGAAAGGTTTGAATTACATCACAGCCCTTTAGAAACGATTTAAGACAGTTTAATGAATGCTGACAAGATAAATTATTGATCAGTTGAATTATGAAACAAAAAATAATTAGAAATTATCAATATTCTATTAAATCCCTTAAAATAGTCATACTGGCAGTTTTAGCGATTCAGACGCAGTTCGTATGTCATGCAATTGCATCAGTTCCCGTTAAAGTTGGCATCTACCAGAACGAACCCAAGGTTTACCTGGATCAACAAGGCAAGCCAGCCGGGCTTTTCCCCGAGATTTTAAATTATATTGCGGAAGAAGAGGATTGGGAACTCGAATATATTCCCTGTATCTGGAATGAGTGTCTGGATAAAGTCGAAAGCGGTGTGCTTGATCTCATTATGGACGTAGCCTTCTCAGAGTCACGGGCGAAGCGTTTTAATTTCAACAAAGAAGTCGTGCTGGGTAACTAGTCCAGAGTGTATACTAGGGATGGTATCGGAATTCGTTCTATCCTGGACCTGGACAAGAAAAAAATCGCGGTCGTAAAAGGATCGATTCAGGCCGTTAAATTAAAAGCGGATGCGCAGGCTTTCGATATTCTGCCGTCCTTCATAGAGACGGAAAACTTCACAGCGTTATTTGATCTCATCGAAAAGGGTGAAGCGGATGCAGGCGTCGTCAATCGGCTCTTCGGCGCCCAGCAGATGAAAAATTTCGGTCTCCAGGAAACCGATGTTGTTCTCTATCCGTCGAGACTTATGTTTATTGCCCCTAAGGCAAAGGGCGACAAACTGCTTGGGAGGATTGATAAACACCTGGTGGAATTGAAAAAGGACCGGCGTTCTCTATACTACAGCGCCCTTGAAAGGGCCTTAGCTCCGGCAAAAAGGCCTCCCTCTCCAGTCCTTTCTTTAACCGTTGAGGAATTGGACTGGGTGGCTACACATCGAGAGATCACGAT
Source organism: uncultured bacterium (assembly GCA_964614115.1). GTDB lineage: Bacteria > Zhuqueibacterota > QNDG01 > QNDG01 > DSAB01 > CAZTKR01. The sequence continues at coordinate 1,417 of CAZTKR010000409.1, forward strand.
AGCGATTAATCAAGCGTGGCCCCCCATGGATTACCTCGATGAGCAAGGCAAGCCACAAGGTATCGGTGTCGGCTTTATCAAAGCGCTGAACACCCGCTTAAACGGCAGGTTGAAAATCGTGCCCCTCCCATGGACAGAGATGTATGAAGGGGTAAAGGAGAAACGAATCGATGCACTGATGGACATCACGCCGAGACCGGACCGTGAACCCTTTTTTAATTTCACGAATCCGTATGTTTCGGTTCCCCACATCATTATCGCACCAAAAGATGCGCCGCATTACGAGAATCTCTCCCACTTGGAAGGTAAGACTGTCGGAGTGGAACGTGGTTTCTTCATCGTCCGTGTGCTTCGAGAGAAATACCCCGATATCAAGGTGAAACTATTCAATACCACCAGTGATGCCTTAGATGGGGTTTCCAAGGGGTTAACAGATGCGTACATCGGTAATCGAGCTGTAGCGATGTACATCATCGAACGGGAATTGATTACTAACCTGAAAGGCCATGGCAAGATCAAGGAAACGGCTTCCATCAATGCCATTGGTGTTCGCAAAGACTGGCCTATACTGAGAGATATTTTGCAAAAGGCGCTGGATAATCTTCACAGGGATGAAGTCAGTGCTATCCTCAGAAAATGGGTTGATTCTAAGGAGGCTGCAGTAGCGATTCAACTGTCGCCAGAGGAAAAGGCCTGGATCACGGCTCACCCGGTTATCCGTCTGGGCTACGACACCGACTGGCCCCCCGTCGAATATGTTGACAGCGAGGGGCGATTTATCGGAATGGCCGCAGATTTTATGAAACTGCTCAGCAACATTATCGGCATTACGATCAAACCAACGAATCCTCAAAACTGGCAAACCACGCTGGAAGAGATCAAGGCAGGTTCCCTCGACATCCTCTGCGCTGTGACCCGCACGCCCCAGCGTGAAGAATTTCTTCTTTTCAGCAAGCCCTATCTCAGTTTCCCCATGGTGATCGTTACCGATCAGGTCGCCCCGTACATTGGTGATATGAAAGAGCTGAGGGGAAAGAAAATTGCGGTCATCAACGGGTATGCCAGTCATGATATTTTAAAAGTCCAGCATCCGGAGCTTGATGTGCTGCTTACAGATGGCGTTACCGCAGGATTAAACGCGGTGATCCGCCGAGACGCATATGCATTTATCGGCAGCCTCGCGGCCATAAGCCACGTGATTAGCCGCGAAGGCATGACAGGCCTCAAGGTCTCCGGCCAAACACCCTACAACTACGCTCTCTCTGTCGGCGTCCGCAAAAATCAGCCGATGCTGGCAGGTATTATACAAAAAGCCCTTAACGCCATTACTGAAGAAGAGCGTAACGCGATTTACCAGCGTTGGATTTCGGTGACATATGAGCGTGGGATCGACTACAGTTTGTTATGGAAGGTTCTCCTCGGGATGATTCTGATTGTCCTGGCGGTTCTCTACTGGAACCGTCGTCTGGCTCGTGAGATCGGCCTTCGCCAAAAGATCGAAGGAGAATTGATCGAAGCGAAGGAAACCGCCGAATCTGCCAATCGGGTAAAAAGCGCCTTCTTGGCCAGCATGTCGCATGAACTGCGGACGCCTCTCAACTCTATTATCGGTTTTA
>CAZTKR010000410.1:0-3014 GCA_964614115.1 uncultured bacterium
GGATACGAATAGGTCTCGCCATGTTCTCCTCCTCTCTGTTAAGATTCCATTCAGTCCTGAACAATTCAAGACCTATAGAAACTTTTCTGTCGGCGTCAATAAGGATAGGAAACAATAAAGGGTCTTTTGTAGGATCAAAATCAAGTTTTTTTGGCCAGGCAGCTCTCGCTGTCTTCATCCAATTTCTCGTTCCCTGATCCAAATTTTCTGGATTCGGGGGATTCTTCCAATCCTCAATTTCACCTAAATTTCTTTTAAAATCTTTTACCCAGCTTTTTACTTCTTCTTTCGTATAGGGCAATACCTGAATAACCTCAAGATTATATTTTTTCCTGAATTGCAGCTTCTGTTCCAGTTCAACGAGCTCGGCATATTGATAATGACAAAAACGGCACCATTGGTTCCTGAAGCGTCCCCTCGGAAAAAGTAATAAAATATTCTTTCCTTTAAGCTGAGAAATAGATATTTCTTCTCCCTGGTGAGACACAAGTTTAAAATCCGGCATTGGAAATCCTATTCTTGCCGCTTCTCTTATTGCAGGCTGCTGTCCGATTAGTATACAGGGGGCCAGAAAAATAATTAATAAAGAAATTGAGAGGATTTGAGTTAGAATGTCCTTGTTCATAGTGACTATCTCCTATGGTTATTCTCCTGTCTTGCCTCGAAAACTGAGTAACAGAATTCGGTTAAATGCGTATACATACTATCACCATCGTAATATCATACGGGAAGAGAACCCGGATGTTTGTAGGAAAAAAGTCCTATTTTTTCCGAGAAAGTAATGATTAAGAATCATCCGGTCACTATAAAACATAAACGCATGTGTCGTCTTCTGGGCGGTTCTCTATCATTGAACACGATTCCATGCGTATCGCAAAGGTATGATACATGGCTCATGTAGGAATATTCATCGAGATCGTCATTCTTCTTGTCGGAACGTGGTGTGTTTTTTATTCGTACACGACGTCCAAAACATACGCGTATCCGTTTCTTCGGCCCCTTGTCCTCTTTGTCGTTTTCTCCAACCTACTCGTTCTCACAGGACTCATCACCCATTACTGCTGTGCCAATATCCTGGGCAACTGCCTGTTGTCCGGTTCTTCATTCTATAAAGACAAGATCGATCCCTTTGCATCCCTGTTCGTCATCGGACGAACCTGTGCGTTCATAGGAATCGTGCTCGGATTCCAGGGCATCACGCCATCCTTAAAACTCAAATCAGGATTCCTCGCAGGGATGATCATGCTGGCTCTCAGCTACGGCATACGCATATTCTCTTCCCCGGCAAATCCCTGGATTTCGAGTCTGGCCGACGTCCACCGATATTTGTACATCTGCGCGATATCCATATTCATTGTATCCTTAATCGTCCTTCTAATCTCCGGTATACGCGCCCGTAAAAAAGAAGACTCCCGAATACAACTGTCCTTTGCTCTTTTTTACCTGTTGGCACATACTGTCCTCATCGCATCCCACTGGTTTACTCTGGCTCCTCAGGTGTTTTCGATCTATACGATTCTCTTGCTGTTCAATATCTTTCCCATCGTCTGGTTGAAACACATCTTTTTGCCCTACCACCGAAAAACCTGTACGGTCATCGAGGATTCAGCGCTCCTGGAAATCCTCTATCAGAAATTCAACATCTCCAGGAGAGAACGCGAAATCGTCGAACTCATCCTGCAGGGCAAGAGCAACAAGGAAATCGAAGATTCACTCTTTATCTCTCTGAGCACTGTGAAGAATCACATCTATAACGTTTATCAGAAACTGGGTGTGAAGAGCCGGAGTCAGCTGATACGGCTCATCCTCGAATCCCAGAGAATGTCCGATGACTTTATACTGAACGGATGATCTCCAAAACCCGTCTTGTGTTTCGTATGATCGAGAATAAGCGACGTTTTACAACCGATAGATATGTTCGGTATGACAGGAAACCGGCCGGCTCATAGATTTCCACAAATAAATCCTTCCTCATCGTTGTAATACTGTCTTTAAAACCCTATATTGCTGAGGTCGCTCTACTCGGGATCGATGTCGGTAAGAAAGGAATAGGAGCTATTCGTTGAGCGAGCGTGAGAGAATACATCACATCGGACGGCGAACGTTCTGCAAAACCGTCCCTTGTCTTGCTCTGGGCGCTGTTTCAGGATCGTATTTCCTGGAATGGACAGGAGCACAAAACAAAGACACATCAGCCGGAAAGGAGAGCCGTATGCCAGGCAAAATTACCGCGGTGCAGGCCAAAGTCATCAGTCAGGAAGGGGACTGCGAGATGGGCCACAAGGTCGGGGATATCGTGACGTTTACAGAATCGGGTATCCAGGGTCACATCTGCATCCATGCGCTGTACAGCCTCTTGCCGAAGGTCTTTGCCATGATGTACGAAGCCCGGTTTCCATGGCTCGAAAATCCGGATGTCAGTACCCACGCCTGCCCGGATGCCTACAATCCCGTCGTCTTCGAGATAACCCGAATAAAGGAGGAATAGACGATATCTTGGGCATGGAGGATACCGGGCCTCAGTGCCTTCGGCAAGACCCATCCGATGTTCCACGGATAGGATCGATAAAAAGCGTATCGGAAAATCGTCTCATTCGATCCTTGGTGTTCATGTGTCCTATCGGGGGGCGTCATCTTGTTTTGCTGTGCAGGGGATGCGATTCGTGTTTGAACCTCATCGGCCGAGACCGGTGCGGTCCACGGAAACCACTTCCGGGGGTGTTTTTTGAATATTCACGAAGATGCGGAGGGAAAAAACGTGTTTCGGGTCATCCGCCAGTATTCTATCCTGGTACACGGCCAGTCCCGGCCTTTCCAGGGTAACCAGACGAGGATTATTGAGAATCCCCCGGATTTCGGACAGACGAATGTCCAATCGATCCATTTGGAATCGGGCGTACTGGCTTATGCGAAATTCCTGTATCGGCTCAAAAACGTCCATCGTAAAAAGCCTGGAGTTTACCAGCTATAACATAAGCAGCGTGGCATCCATATACAACAAAAAATGTCTTTAG
>CAZTKR010000411.1:0-3011 GCA_964614115.1 uncultured bacterium
CGGCGTTGACCATAGAGGGTGTAAACTCTTTGGAAGACAGACCGTATCGTCCGCCGATGATGGTGATGTCTTTTTTATCCTTCAATGCAGCAACCACATCGACGTACAGGGGTTCGCCGATGGAACCCGGCTCTTTGGTTCGGTCGAGCACGGCAATCTTCTTCACCGTACTGGGAATGGCCTTAACAAAATGCTCCACGGAGAAAGGTCTGTATAACCGTACCTTCACCAGACCCACTTTGGCACCCCGATTTGCATTCAGATAATTGATCGTTTCCTCAAGGGTCTCACAGCCGCTGCCCATGGCCACGATAATGCGTTCTGCATCAGGGGCACCCACATAATCGAAGAGGTGGTATTTCCGTCCTATCTTGGTGGCCAGCAGGTCCATGTATTCCTGCACGATGTCCGGAGCATCAATATAATACTTGTTCACCGTTTCCCGACCCTGAAAATACACGTCTGGATTCTGGGCACCCACTTTCACACCCGGCCTTTCGGGATTCAGCGCCCGGCTCCGGAATTCTTCCACATACTTCATATCGACCATTTCGGCCATCGTATCGTAATCGATGACTTCGATCTTCTGGATTTCGTGGGAGTTCCGGAATCCATCGAAGAAGTTGACGAACGCGATCTTTGATTTAATCGTGGCGAGATGTGAGACAATACCCAGGTCCATGATCTCCTGGATCGAGCCGGCAGCCATCAGGCCCCACCCCGTGTTTCTGGCAGACATCACATCGGAATGGTCGCCAAAAATCGACAGCGCCTGACAGGCCAACGACCGGGCGGAGACATGGAAAACCGCGGGAAGCATTTCACCCGCAATCTTGTGCATGTTGGGCAGCATCAGCATCAATCCCTGCGATGCCGTAAACGTCGTCGTAAAAGCACCCCCGGACAACGATCCATGCACGGCGCCGGCAGCACCCGCTTCAGACTGCATTTCGATGACATCAACGGTCTGACCAAAAATATTCTTACGATTGTTGGCCGCCCACGCATCGGCCAACTCTCCCATTCCTGACGAAGGCGTGATCGGATAAATGGCCGCTACATCACTGAATGCATAAGCCACGTGGGTTGCAGCCGTATTTCCGTCCATCGATTCTTTGTGAAACTTTTTCATGATGTCCTTCCTTGTCTAATTATATAATAATTTAATCATTTATGAAACTGTATCCTAAGACAAATAGTCTTTTAAAATAACATTTTATAACTCAAAAATCAATATATTTCACAGAAATTCGTACATGAATCTTAATTAGTCGTCCATGAGTCGTGTTGCCCGCTGTTTAACATGTGGAGCTGCATGGGTTGTTGGAAACAATCACGAGCTGACTGCATGCCCCGAAAGGCTAACCATGACATAAATAATCGATGGCTTTATGGAGACGCCTCATTACCCTCTCTCTACCGAGCACTTCCATCAATTCGAATATACCCGGGCTGGCCCCTGCACCTGTCAGGGCCAGACGCAAGGGATGGATCAGCTTGCCCGCCCCCACACCCAGCTTCTCGGCAAGCCCTCGGATGACTTGCTCCAATCCTTGGGCGTTCCAGGAGTCCACTGTTTGTAATTCGGTCTCCAGGTGTTTTAATCGTTCCTCAACACTCTCTTTTCGCCAATGCTTGTTGACTGCGTTTTCTTCGTACGCATCGGGATCCTGGAAGAAATAGCGACCTTTCTCGACGAAATCTCCCAGAGTCTTAACCCTTTCCTTCATCAGCCGGATGAAGCCGAGTATATAGTCCCGGCCGGATAGCATGAACGATTCATCTATCAATCCCCCCACCTTTAAATGGTCAATGACTGGGCCTACGAGCTCGTCTTCCGACATTCCGTAGATGTACTGCCCGTTCATCCACGTCAGCTTGGCCTCGTCCCACACGGCCGGATTCTTGGAGACACGATCCAGAGAAAAATGTTCGATCATCTCGTTGATGGACATGATCTCCCGGTCATCTCCCAAAGACCATCCCAGCAAAGCCAGAAAATTGATCATGGCCTGAGGTAGGTATCCGGCCTTCTTGTACTCCTCCACAGAAGTAGCCCCGTGTCTCTTAGAGAGCCGTTTCTTGTCGGGACCCAGAATCATCGGAAGATGGGCGAACACGGGGACTTCCCAATTCATGGCCTGATAGATAAGAATCTGTTTCGGTGTGTTGGAGAGATGATCGTCTCCCCGGATCACATGCGTGATGCCCATGTCATGATCATCCACAACCACGGCCATTTGATAGACGGGGGTATCGTCCGACCGGAGCAGAATGAAATCATCCATCTCCTTGTTCTGAACGGTAACGGTTCCCCGAACTGCGTCATCGAACGTGGTTTCGCCCTCGGGTACGTGGAAGCGGATCGCATAAGACATCCCGCGATTCAATCGATCCTGTACGTCGTCATCGGATAATCCAAGGCATCGACGATCGTATCGGTACTCCCCTGTCTCTTTTTGAGACTTTTCACGTTTCTCCCGAAGCTCCTCAGGAGAACAAAAGCACCGGTACGCCCATCCCGTCTCTACGAGTTTACGGCACACATCACGGTGACGATCCGTACAGGAGGACTGAGATACGGGTTCCTCATCCCAGTCAAGGTTCAGCCAACGGAGACTTCGGAAGATCGCTTCCGTCATCTCCGCGTCCGACCGCTCCAAATCCGTATCCTCGATTCGCAGGAGAAATTTCCCATTGTGATGACGGGCAAACAGGAAATTAAAAAAAGCGGTCCGTGCACCACCTACATGGAGATAACCGGTAGGACTTGGGGCAAACCGAACTCGCACTGGCTCTGCCTCATTCATACGATTCTGCCATCTATTCATTGAAGCACATAAAAAACCACGGAATAGCACGGAAACACACTGTCACTTCCTTTTCTGTGTTTTTCCGTGTCACTCCGTGGCAATTCAGCGGAGAGGGTGGGATTCGAACCCACGGTAGAGGTTTGTGCCCCTACAACCGCTTAGCAGGCGGCTGCCTTCAGCCAACTCGGCCACCTCTCC
>CAZTKR010000412.1:0-2997 GCA_964614115.1 uncultured bacterium
GGTCGCGACGACGACGTTTTCTCCCGATTCCCCGGGTACATCCGGGGGGTCGTCCTGGCCTACGGCGCAACCAACGGCGAAGTCTCCAATGAGCTCACGTCGCTCCTGCGGTCGGCAGAGGCTTCTCTTCGTCAGAGTCTGGACATCGAGACCCTGACCGAACATCCGCGAATAGCCTCATGGCGGGAAGCGTATCGGCTGTTTGGTACCAAACCCAGCAAACACCGTCCCTCCCTGGAGGCCATGGCCCGACGTGTGCTTCGGGGGGATTCCATTCCCTCCATCAACACCCTGGTGGATATCGGAAACACGATTTCCCTGCGGCATCTGGTTCCTGCCGGTGGGCATGCTATCGACGTCGTTACACAGGACATTGCCCTGAGACCTGCCACGGGTCGGGAAACGTTTACAGCATTCGGCTCAGATCAAGTGGAGAATCCCGAGCCAGGAGAAATCGTGTTCGTGGAAGGTGATACGGTGCTCACACGTCGATGGACCTGGCGACAGGCCCATCACACACTGACCTTGCCCACAACGACTGCCATCGAGTACAACATCGATGGACTGCCTCCTGTGTTCCTTTCAGAAATCGAGGATGCCTGCCGAGAGGTTATTGAACTCGTGGAACGCTTCTGTGGCGGGCGTACCCGGTATGAAATTCTTAGCATCGACAACACCCGAATCCGATTTACAGAATGAACACGCCTCACGAAGGAGAATGAATAAGAAACACCATTTCGACGGTCTTGGGACGTCTCGGGATCGCCAAAAACGGATAGAAATACCATGATAAAGTGGACCTACCGACGTGAGGGAAATCACCTGAACTGATGGAATACGACATTCACATTCAGAGATGGGTGTTAAATATTGCGGACATTCAATCCAGCATCCATCGCCCACGAGAGAAAAACGGCTCGTTTGTTAGTTTTGTATGAATACGGGAACAAAACAGTGAAACCGGTCGTACATCCATGAAATAAAAAAGCGAACGTACAGATTTACGACAGTCCTAAAGGGGGTGCTTAAAATGATAAAATATAAATCTGACGAAAAAGGAATCCACTTTCTTCCAAACCGCTTCCATTGTTATATCACGAAAGACGACCTCGTATTTAAAAACCATGCTCAATATCTCAAGCGGCTTGAGTTGGCGTCTATTATCAGCTTAACCGTTCTTTCCATCCTGTTCTTGGGCTGGAAGCGAATGGAAACAAGCGAACCTGTCTTGAAAAAAGCGGCCATCTCCATCGATGTGTACCAAGACATTCCCCAGACCTTCCAACAAAATCGGGCTCCCGCGCCCTCACGGCCCACGGTTCCCATCGCATCGGAAGATGAGGCCATTCCTGAGGACGAAACCATCGAATTCACGGACATCGACTTTGAAGAAGTACCGCCTCCGCCTCCGCCCCCTCAGGAGGAGATCGATGAATCCATACCTGTATTCGTCCCCTTTGATGAACCGCCCACACCCATCGGCGGTATTGCAGCCATTCAGCAAAATCTGGTCTATCCTGAAGTCGCCCGACTGGCCGGTGTACAGGGAACCGTACTCCTCCACCTCCAAATCGACGAGAAAGGAATCGTCAAAAACGTGCGGGTAATCAACTCTTTGGGCTTGGCGGATATGGATCAGGCGGCCATCAACGCCGTCAGGGCCGTTAAATGGAAACCCGCCAGACAGCGGGACCTGCCCATCATGGTCTGGTACAGCGTACCTATACGTTTTGCGCTTGCGGAGAACTAAACAAGCCCTGACTGTTCATCCGTGGTTCCATCAGTAATGGGTGGGAGATGTTATGGACCTTAAACAGTTGGATCATATTGCCTTTCGTGTGGCCGATGTCCGGCCCGTCGTCGATTTTTATCAATCCGTCCTGGGATTTCGAATCGTCCAGGAAATGACGTTGGATTTCGGAGGAAATCGGGCCATTTCCAAAGTTCTCGGGTTGCCCGATTCTCGTTTCTACATTTTTGTCGACCAGGGACTGGATACCGACAACATCATCACAAAATGGGTCGCCCAACATGGCAACGGCCTCCATCACATGGCCTATCTGGTCGACGACATCCATACCGCCGAAGACCGGCTTAGGGAGCAGGGGATGAGATTCACGACAGATCATGCTGTTGATACCGGCGGTGGGCTGAAACAGCTGTTTTCCCTCCCCCATCCCGATACGGGCATCATCACCGAGATTATCGAGCGCCAGAGGGAGGATGTGTTCTTCGTGCAGGAGAATGTGATTCAACTCATCAAATCCACGGAAGGTTTATCGTAAAGTCCGGAGATCCCACATCGGACAAAAAATCGAATATATTTTGTAAAAACGATCATTCGATCAGGTCCTCTGAACCTCGCTTTTACATGCCCGCCTATACAAACCTTTTTCCTCAAACGACTACCGACAAGGGATATAATACGACGATCTGACGGCAGGCCAGACGTCAATGGTAAGCAATACGACCGACTCGCTCGTAGCTTGGGGACGCAGACATGAAGGTGTTTATGACGATGGCTAAATTTCATTACTTTGCTAAGACCAATGCTATTTCACCTTCGGTTGTTGTGACCGAATATACTTGGTCTCCTTCTCCCAACAGCCTGTACTTCATATCAAACAGAGAATCGTTCACAGCAACGAGTCCATTTAGATTCAGACATTCAAGAAACTTAATCTTTTCGCGATGGATCTCCAGCCTGGACGTCCCTTCTTCGTTTTCAATGTCTAGGGATCGAAAATTTCCGTTTACCAGAACGTTAGCGTCTTTGGACCGGATGACAATATCCATGTTTTCAGGTAAATGGATGATATGCCGATATATTGTCCTGAGATGGCTTATTCCTACTGAGGGGTAAGATCGAACTTTCTTTTTCTTTATATGAATCATATCCTCTAATTCTTGAATATCGACATCGTAATTTTTTTTACTTTTTTTACTACCGCCGATAGCCCAATCAAATACCGAAACAGTGATCTCTACATCTATCTC
>CAZTKR010000413.1:0-2474 GCA_964614115.1 uncultured bacterium
GGTGTTATTGTGAAAACCGTTGTTCCGAAGATAGACAGTGTCGAACGAAAGTGGTATCTTATCGATGCACAAGATGAAGTCCTAGGACGTTTGGCGAGTCAGGTTGCTTTTTTACTGCGAGGCAAGCATAAACCCGAATATACGCCGCATCTCGATCTTGGTGATCATGTCGTTGTCATTAATGCGGATAAAATCAAAGTCACGGGACGGAAGCCGTCCCAAAAACTATATAAACGCTATTCGGGTTATCCCGGCGGTCTACGCACCAAACCCATGGAAAAAATGATGCATGATCGGCCGGAGAAGATCTTTTTTCACGCCGTTAAGGGCATGCTGCCAAAGAACCGACTCGGCCGAAAGATGATTAAAAAATTGCGGGTATATGCTGGATCGGAGCATCCACATCCGGCACAAAAGCCCGAAGCCTTACCCGATACGTTGAGGAAGATATGAAGGAAACCGATTTTTACGCCACAGGGAGAAGGAAAGAGTCCGTAGCCCGGGTCTGGCTTGCTCCAGGTTCCGGACGCTTCGAAGTCAACAAGAGAGAGTTAATGGCCTATTTTCGTAGGCCTACGCTGGAAATGATTATCCGGCAACCCTTTGTCGTCACAAACACCTTAGACCGGTATGACGTAAAGGCCACGGTGAAGGGAGGAGGCCTTTCGGGTCAGGCCGGTGCCATGGTGCTGGGAATCTCAAGAGCGCTCCTAAAGTCTGATGAGGAGCTCCGCAAACCTCTCCGTGAAGCAGGCTTTCTGACTCGAGATCCTCGAGAGAAGGAGAGAAAGAAATACGGACAGCCGGGTGCACGAAAACGATTCCAATTCTCTAAACGGTAATTATTTTAAATAGCCATAGAATAAAACACACATTCCCTGATTTTCAAAAGGGTGCCGAGAAATCAAAACGGTTTCTCGGTTTTTTGAAAATAAGACGGGAATGGACGTCTAACCCAGAAATAGGAGTCCTGAAATGCCTGAAATTACACTACAACAACTACTGATGTCTGGAGCCCATTTTGGTCACCTGACGCGGCGCTGGAATCCAAAGATGAAACCGTACATCTTCATGGAACGCAGCGGCATTTATATCATCGATCTCAACAAGACACTATCCAGTCTTCTCGTGGCGTGCGAGGAAATTACAAAGTTGGTCCGATCTGGAGAAAAAGTGCTTTTTCTCGGAACGAAGAAGCAGGCGAAAGACATCGTACGGGTAGAGGCCGAACGATGCGAAATGCCATACGTGGCGGAGCGATGGCTAGGCGGGATGCTCACAAATTTCAGTACGATCAAAAAGAGCATCAAGCATTTAAAGAATCTTGAGAAGATGGCCATGGATGGCACATACGACAGCATTACTAAAAAAGAAATCCTTCAAGTAGAACGGAAGAAAGAGAAACTGGAAAAAAGCCTGGGGGGTATCAAAGAAATGAATCGCCTGCCAGGAGGCGTGTTTGTGGTAGACACGAAGAAAGAGGCAATAGCCGTTGCCGAGGCAAATAAATTAAATATTCCGGTTTTCGGTATACTCGACACCAATTGCGATCCGGATCCCATCGATTTTCCCATTCCAGCCAACGATGATGCATTCAAGTCCATCAGTCTAATCGTCCATACAGTAGCAGATGCTGTCTTGGAAGGAAAGATGGGATCCACCATGGTGCCCGAGGTAGAGTCCGAAGTAAAAACCGAAGATAATCCAGAAGAAAAACCCGAACAAAAACCCGAACAAAAACCCAAAGAAAAACCTGCTGAGGCCGAATCCCAAGAAAAAGCCAAGACAGAATCGTAAGGAGTATTGTATGACCGTAACCGCTTCTGAAGTGAAAAAACTCAGGGATATGACCGGTGCTGGTATGATGGATTGTAAAGCCGCGCTCATAGAAACCAAGGGAAATATGGAAGAAGCCGTCGATTATCTAAGAAAGAAGGGAATCGCTTCGGCACAGAAAAGGGGTGGAAGGGAGGCCAAGGAAGGGGTCATCATGGCGTATATACATCCGGGCAGCCGGTTGGGTGTACTCGTAGAAGTCAATTGCGAAACCGACTTTGTGGGTAAGACCGAAGATTTTAAGGAGATGGCGAAGAATATAGCCATGCAGATTGCTGCCACCAATCCCGTTGCCGTTGATCGAGACAGTATCCCGAAGAGTGTCATCGAAAAGGAAATGGAAATATACAAAACCCAAGCGGATGACGGAAAAAAGCCTGCCAATATTGTCGAAAAAATCGTACAGGGCAAATTGGATAAGTATTGCCAGGAAGTTGTCCTCATGGAGCAGAGCTATGTAAAAGATCCCAATAAGACGGTAAAAGAATACGTGATGGAAGTATCCGGAAAGTTGGGGGAGAATATGTCCATACGCCGGTTTGTCCGGTATCAACTGGGCGAAGAAACGAATTAGATGATTCATTAAAGAAAAAATTTCCAGATAATCTTTACTTGACCATTTGCCAGAGTTCTCTTCG
>CAZTKR010000413.1:2484-2987 GCA_964614115.1 uncultured bacterium
GGGCGAGGAAACGAGTTAGATCATTTAATAGAAGCAACACGGACACGAAAACATCGTATGGCGAAAGATCGAACAAAACCCGTCATTTACAATCGTATTCTCCTGAAGCTCAGTGGAGAAGCGTTGAGGGCCGACCGCCATTTAGAGATTGATCCTGATATCGTGAAGAAGATTGCCGATGAAATTCAGGATATCCAAAAATTAGGTGTTCAGGTTGCCATTGTCGTAGGCGGTGGAAATATCTTCAGGGGATTGTCGGCCAGCGCTCGAGGTATGGATCGAGTAGCCGCGGATCATATGGGTATGCTGGCGACTGTCATCAACTCTCTGGCTCTGCAGGATTTTCTCGAGAGGGACGGCGTCCCCACACGGGTACTGTCGGCGGTTCGTTTAGAAGCTATGGCCGAACCCTATATCCGCAGGCGGGCCATAGGGCATTTGTGTAAAGGACGTGTTGTTATATTCGCCGCAGGAACGGGTAATCCCTATTTTACGACGGATAC
>CAZTKR010000414.1:0-2982 GCA_964614115.1 uncultured bacterium
AACGTATTCTGTTTATTTTCTTCGCTGGTTCGGATAAGGTGCCAGAGAAATAGAAAGACATTGCTGTGACGATAAGGAGATCGGGATACAAGACTCCGCCACCGTTCTGTTTTTTTCTTGCTTTCAGATATTTTGCCGTAGAGGACGGCAGCGTCGATATTCAGAGCTTTTGTTGCATAAATGCCCCAGGCCCGGGGGTAGTAAGGAGAAATGTTGTACGGTATGTTCTGTGCAAACGGGAGCGCCACTTCGTTGAATCCGTCGCAGTTGATGAGCACATCGAAATGGTAGCCCAGAGAGAGAAAATAATTCAACACCATCAACTGCTGCGGCTGTTTCATTCCTCCCAGGGCAAGACAAACGACATCCACATTTCTATCACGAAACGCAGGGGAATCCTGCAATCCCTGTTTCAGTAGATCTCCGGCATACAGAAAGAGCTCGAGGGTTACGGAGCCTCCGGTCAAAGCGACCGTCACGTTTTTATCAGATGGTTGAGTCGGCGGCAGACTGCCGAAGAAGCCGTACTCATTCACCGATAGATCAACGACCCGGTTGTTGAATACTTGCCGTGGCAATGCATGATTCCTGACGAATCCAACATAAGGATGGAGGACATGGGACTGCATCCACGAAGGCTGTTGCTGTTCCGTGACCTGTATTCCGTCGTTCGATCCTTGCCTGGAGGGAATGTCCAGTGTGTTTAAAATCTCTCTCCGAGATCGAATACCGCTCAGATGAACCGAAATGAAGACAATGCTGACCAGCTCGGCCAGCAGGAATGTGCCCACCAGCAGGACAATCGTGAAAATTACATAGAAGGATATTCTCTTTTTGTTCGGCATGACTTACATCCTTTGATACAATGCGTATCCCATCGACCATTTAAAAAATAATGAAGTGGGCATTTATATGCAAGAAAAATAAACGATCCATTTCTTATGGAACGATCTGTGCACCGGTACAAGGAGCGATATCGTATCTGAATGGTATTTTTGAGAGGTTATCGGATGATAGTAAAATTTATCATCTTTTCATGCGTTTATTCATCGAACGGGTATTTTTTTTAAGAGTGTTCAATCCAGCAGCGTGAATATGCACCGATATATCAGCCTTCAGATCAAAGGATTCCCATGTTTGATGTCGACGTATCGGGATGAATCGCGATGTTCAATGATGATCCATCCAGTTTATTATGACAGAAACTTAATAAAATTGAAGCATTTAAAGTCGATAAAAGAATTGACTTTTACGCATCTATTTGTTAGATTAAAATTCTAATTTTAAGGAGTCTAGGAATGATAAACGGCGTACAGGTGAAATCCCTTCGTGTGATTCCCGATGAGCGGGGGCGTTTGATGGAGATACTCCGCTGCGACGATCCGATTTTTGAAAAGTTTGGACAGGTTTATCTGACGACGACTTTTCCCGGAGTCGTCAAAGCCTGGCATTATCATAAAAAGCAGGACGACAACATCACCGTTGTGAAGGGCATGCTCAAGTTGGTCCTGTATGATGATCGGGAAGAGTCGCCTACACGGGGAGAGCTCAACGAGTTCTTCATCGGTGTACAAAATCCGGTTCTGGTTCACGTTCCCAAGCGGATACTTCACGGCTGGAAGTGCGTGGGTCACGAGGAGGCGATGGTCATCAATTGTGTCACAGAGCCTTACAACCGGGAGCACCCCGACGAGCACCGGCTGCCGTACGATTCGGAAGAAGTTCCGTACGATTGGGAAATCAAGATGAGATGATCCGTTGCACATTCATGTATGATGTCCATGAATTGCATGATTTTATGTAGAGACTATATATATGGTTATCAGAAGGATTGGTAAGGGCTGCACTCCATGAGAAGATTACTCGTCACGGGCGGTGCCGGATTCATCGGAAGCAATTTCATCCATTACATGCTCCAGAAACACGAGGATATACACATCGTCAACATGGACAAACTGACGTATGCCGGCAATCTGGATAACCTGAAGGACGTGGAAGCAGACCCGAGGTACCGTTTCGTCCGGGGTGACATCTGCGACGAGGCGGTGGTCAATGATTTGATGCCGGATATCGATGTGGTACTCAACTTTGCCGCCGAGAGCCACGTGGATCGCTCCATCGGCAAGCCCGACGATTTTATCAGGACAGACATATTCGGTGTGTTCGTCCTCCTGGAGGCTGCTCGGAAACACGGCGTTCAACGGTTTGTACAGATCAGCACGGATGAGGTCTACGGCAGCATCGATAAGGGGTTTTTTAAGGAATCGGACCCGCTGATGCCCTCCAGCCCGTATGCGGCTTCCAAAGCGGGCGCCGACCGATTGGCCTACTCTTATTATGTGACGTACAACCTCCCGGTGGTCATTCCCAGGAGTTCGAATAATTTCGGACCTTACCAGTACCCGGAAAAGCTCATTTCGTTGTTTGTCACAAATGCCATGGACGACAAGGCACTGCCCATCTACGGAGACGGTCAGAATGTTCGGGATTGGCTCTATGTATTGGACAACTGCGAAGCCATCGAGTTGGTCATGGAGAGAGGAAGGGATGGGGAAGTTTACAACGTGGGTGCAGGAAACGAGAAGAGCAATCTGGAGATTACCGAGTTTATCCTTCGGACATTGGATAAACCCAAAAGCCTGATGACGTTTGTCCAGGATCGTATGGGGCATGACCGGCGTTATGCTTTGGATTCAGCAAAGTTGCATACGCTGGATTGGAAGCCCGGACATGGTTTCGAAGAAGCGCTTTCGGAGACGATCCGGTGGTACCTGGATAACCGCTGGTGGTGGGAGAGGTTGAAGAGTGGCGAGTACCTGGAATACTATCGAAACCACTATAAAAGGGAATTATAGAATAATTCTTGACATTATAAGAAATTTTTAATACCTTTTCATGTAATTAAAAGGAGCATGCTTATCGAAGTTCGTTAATGGTCTGGTGGATTTTTGAAGATTTTCTTCAAGCATAAGGGTCTGTCCA
>CAZTKR010000415.1:0-2957 GCA_964614115.1 uncultured bacterium
GAAATAGATAGGGGAGTTTTTATTTAAGAATGAGTTCTAGTAAAAATTTCGCGAGTGATAAATCCATGAATAATTTAAAAGATATGAAGAAGAAATCGGTGTTCGTCGTGACCGTGTTTTTAATTATTCCGAGATGCCTTTTTGCCCAGGTTCCTGATACGCTTTGGTCGAAAATCCACAGCATTTCCCCTCTCGGAGACATCGATGAGGGTCGATGCGTTCGACAGACCAATGATGGAGGATATATCATCACGGGTTCCTGCGTACCCGAGGGTCTGATATCTCATGTTGACCTTCTGTTATTAAAAACAGATAGTAGGGGAGACCAGATTTGGGTAAAGAAGTACGACAGGCATTATTTCGAGGTCGGATATTCGGTTGAACAGACCTCCGATGGGGGGTATATCATCGGGGGGCGCGCCGTGACCGGGACGTATCCTATTGTCGACACTCCGATCAGCGATGCATGGATTCTGAAGACGGATGCCAACGGCGATACACTCTGGACGAAGATCTATGGGGGAAGCGGTAACGATTACTGCACCTCCATCCAGCAGACTCCTGATAGGGGTTATATCCTGACCGGGACGATGAATGCCGAGTATTGCTATCCCAACTTGGAAATCAACGAGGAAGACGATCCGGATTTCGCCAAAGCGTGGCTCGTGAAGACCGACGCCTGTGGCGACACGTTATGGACAAAAACATATTTGGAGAGGAGTTACAGCAACTGTGTGGATCAAGTATCCGACGGCGGGTATGTTTTTGCCGGATGGGTTTTTCCCGATGGTAAAGACGACAGCGATGTGCTGATCATTAAGACGGATGCTTCCGGAGATACGCTGTGGACGAAAACCATCGGGGGAGACGATTACGATGCCGGATTCCATGTCCGACAGACGGGGGACGGGTACATCATCGTCGGACAGACGAAACCAAGAGGAGAGGACTATGATGCCCTTCTGATTAAAACCGATTTGTCAGGCGAGTTGCTCTGGAGCAAGACATTCGGCGGAGCGCTCAGCGATGCGGGTTTTACCGTTGAGGTGTTCGATGCGGGATACTTCATCACGGGGACGACAAATGGAACCTGGTGGTTGACCGCCATGGCCGATATGTGGGTATTCGCAACAGATTTTGATGGAAATTTGCTCTGGGAAAAGATTTATGATATTCGCTTCGCTGAGATGGCTTTTAGCGGTGTTCTAACGATTGATGGAGGTTATGTGATTTCAGGAACGACCTCGCATGGATTTGGAGGCGATCTCTGGCTGGCAAAGTTGGGTCAAGAATCTTCTCGTGTCGATAATCATGCCTCCGGAATCTCTGGATATGTTCTGCATCAAAACTATCCCAATCCCTTCAACGCGGAGACGACGATTTCGTTCGAGCTGGATCAATCGTCATCGGTGACTTTGAAAATATATGACATCGTGGGGACCGAAGTGCTCACGATTCTGGATGACATTCATTATCGAGCAGGTTCTCATTCGGTTCATCTCAATGGGAATCGTATGGCCAGCGGTGTGTATTTCTATAGACTTATGAGCGATGGAGGATTCACTCAGATGAAAAAAATGTGTGTGTTAAATTGAAGAAAGGAAATCAAGGAGAGAATGAAGTATCTTTGTTATATTCCTGTTCTAATGTTATTCTGCTTTATGGTGGAACGCTTATACGCTTTAAGAAAGCCGAACATAAATAACACTCATCGACAGCAACCTGCTCATGAAGGCCTCATCGCCTTTTGTTCTGATCGTGACGGTGATCCCGAAATTTACCTTATGAACGAAGATGGAAGTGGTGTCCGAAAATTGACAGATAATACCTCTGAGGACTTGGCTCCGGACTGGTCTCCGGACGGTTCACGAATTGACTTTGTGTCCGACCGAGATGGTGATTATGAAATCTATAAGATAGAATCTGATGAATCCCATCCCCTACGCCTGACGGATCATGCAGGGGAAGATTTTCACCCTTGTTGGTCACCCGATGGTACAAAGATCGTCTTTGAGTCATTTCTTGAAGGTCCGCAGGATATTTATGTAATGGACTTCGATGGTAATAACCGACAACGGTAACGTTCGCCAATCATAATCATGAATCCGGATGGTCACCGGATGGTTCTCAAATTATTTTGTATCAGAAATAGACAGTAATGCTGAAATTTTCATTATAAATGCAGACGGTTTTAATATAGGAAATATTACAAATCATTTTGCTCCTGATGGGGGGCCTGTATGGTATCCTTCTGATTCAGTGAATGTAGACGATATAAATGAGAAAGCGAATCATCTCTCTGAAAAAAAACCAAGAGAGGAGTGACATCATGAAACGGATTATGTATCTTCTCGTCGGAATGACCACACTTTGTCTTGTCCTTCCGGTTCAGGCACAGAGGTTTTATGTCGGTATCCAAGGCGGACTGAACTTCGCCGATATGGAAATCACTTTTCATGAAGATGTGGGGACCTCGTATGATATTGAATCCAGAACATGCTTCGGTGCCGGGGGGATTTTGGGTGTTCGGTTGTACAAATATATCTCCATTCAGGTAGAACCGATGGTCATGCAAAAGGGAGGCATCTATCATGAATCACCGAATCCAGGAGTAAAAATCAAGAGCGTGGTTTTGGAAGTGCCCTTATTCTTTAAGGTAGGAATTGGGAAAAAGATAAGGCCTTATCTTCTTGCAGGACCGATGCTGGCTTTCATCCTATCATCCCATGCCAAAGCCGAGTTGTTGGGTATCATGTTCGACGGCGATTTAAAAGAAGTGTTCAAGTCTACCGAGTTAGGCGTCGGATTCGGAGCCGGATTGGATTTTCGGGTGTGGAAGGGCACTCTTTTCATTGAAGGCCGATATGCTTTCGGTCTCACCAATATCAATAAAGGCGGCACACCTCAATATGTTTCGGGAACGGTGGTCATCCCAGGAGATGAATTAGACGCTCGGG
>CAZTKR010000416.1:0-2953 GCA_964614115.1 uncultured bacterium
GAAAATCATCGGTAAGATTCATTCAAGGATTGTATGTCGGGGGAATACGTGAGGGAGCGTTTCGATAGGACTTTCATCCCGTATGTTCTTTTGCGGATACCGGATGTCCTGTATTCTACATGATTTCGGAACGGACTAGAATACGTCGATGTCGTTTCCGTAAATGACGGTTCCGTCGTAGACCTGGCTTATCTCATCCAACACATCCTGGGGTGTTGCCCCCCACAATAGCTGGTGATACAGGACGAGTATCTTGGGCCGGACTCTGGCCGCTAACTTCCCCAACTCGATGGACGATGTATGGGAATTGGCATGGTATGCCTGCCACTCCGCAGACCGGGTTTGAAAACCTTTGACGGAATAGACTTCATGGACGAGCACATCGCACCCCATGCAATGCTGGGCGATTTCCACCCGAGGCGTGCGGTCGCCACTGATGACAACGACGCGATCCCGCGTCTCGAAACGGTACCCGAACGCTTCATCCCAGGCTCCATGATGGACGGGAAAGGCCCTCACAGTCACGTTGGAGTCTTGATAGACAACGCCCGGTTCGATCTCGTGGACATCCACCCTGCAACCCTGGGTATTGATGGGTTCCAGGCCGTTGATGCGAACGTCGATGTCCTCCTTGTAGGCTTCCAGAATATGCTCTGTCATGGCCCTCAGCCCACGCGGGCCGAAAACCGTCAATGGCCGGTCGCGTCCCAGAACCCAGGGCGTGAGTATAAGATCGGGATAACCGGTGGTATGATCCGAATGCAGGTGGGTTAAAAAAGCCGTCGTCAGCTTGGACACCCCCAACCCGGCGATACCCTCCTGATAGGCCGCGGATGCGCGGCGAACGACACCCGGCCCAAAATCGACGATGTACGGCGTTTCCCCCACGACCACGGCCACGGCCGTTCCCGACCGGTCCGGTTCGGCGTTGGGTGTGCCCGAACCCAGGAGGACAACACGGGTTGTGTTGGCCGTGTCATTCTGAGAGTATCCGATTCCTCCGGTCGTTAAAAACCCGATAACTGCAAGGATGATGATGCTGTGTCTGTAGCGAATAACCATGTCCGCATTTCCTCTCGAGTACACGTCTGCCATCAACGCAGCAGGACGACTTTCTTAATCCAACCCTTCTGTTCAAACCAGAACCGTAGAAAATACACACCCGACGGCGCAATCGTCCCGTCGTGCAGCCGTCCATTCCAGGCGATGGAATGACGGCCTGCATTCTGACGTGTATTCATCAGTGTCATGGAATGCCTGCCCATCGTATCATAAATGTCGACAGCCACCCTCCCGGCATGCGGAAGCACGTAATCGACACGAGTTCTCGGATTAAACGGGTTCGGATAGGGATTGCCCAGGTAAAAGTCCTGGGGCGCGTGTCCCTCCACAACGCTGAGATCGACCTCTGCCAGGCACGCCAGGCTGCCGATGGAAAGCCGGGCAAGTTCCAAAAAATAGGATCCCTGTAATCGGGAATACAGGTCTCCCGTGTTGTGGTAAAAGGGCGTATGGTCGCTCCAGTCCTCGATAATCATGATGCCCGGATATCCAACATTCCAGAACGATCCATGGTCGCTGGCGCTAGTGGAACCGAAATCGTAGACTTCGGGGTACAGGGAGAGGCTCCAATCCGATACATTCGACGCCACAAACTCCCCGATGTCTTGAGAGGCCTCAATCGAACCAGAATGGATATCGAAAAATCCATCGTAATTACTGTCGTACGCGATCATGTCCAGGTTGATGACACCCAGAATTTGCTCGTTCAGCGAAGCGGCCTCTGTAGCATAGGCAGCGCTCCCGATGAGGCCCTGCTCTTCTGCCGCAAACAGAACAAAGCGTAACGAATACGCGAAATCGTACTTGCTCAGGACACGGGCAGCCTCGAGAACCGCTGCCGTACCGCTGGCATTATCGTCTGCTCCTGGCGCTCGAACCATCGGGTTCTCTGAGACGGCGTCGTAATGCGCACAGATGATATAGTGCTGATCCGGGTACAGGAATCCATTCTTCGTGGCACTCACGTTATGCAACGCCATGTCAGGAATGGATTCCGTTTGACAATGCCACGTATCACTCGCATCCTCGCTGCGTGCCACGATCCCCCGGCCCACTGCCCACACGATACCGCTATCCACGATATCGACACCGTACAATCTTTTTCCAGACACATTCCCGTCCGACAGCCAAGTCTCACCCCCATCCGTGGTCCTGTAACAAGAGCCATTGGATCCCACGATTAAGCCCGTATTTTCATCTAAAAAATCCACATCGTAAAAGGAATCCGTCTCCGGCACGGGGACGCGGTTCCACGACATACCGCCGTTTGTTGTCCTCACGACATTGCCCCTGGATCCCACGGCACAACCTATCCGGTCACTGGGAAAATCGATTCCGTAAAGGGTATAGTCCGCATTAGATACCTGCAATTCCCAGGTTTGGCCGGAATCGGTCGTTCGAATCAACGTTCCCGCGCTGGCCACCGCGAAACCGGTACTATCGTATACAAAATACATATCGTTCAATCGACTGACCACGGATGATTCCTGGTAATTCCAGGTGACCCCCCCATCACTCGTCTTGTAAATAACGCCATCGTTTCCGCATACCCAGCCCATACGGCCATTCCGAAAAAAAACACCGTACAGGTTCTGGGTCGTATTCGCGGTCAGCCTCTCCCATATTATACCCCCGTCGGTCGTTTTCACGATATACCCTTGATCCCCGACCGCATACACCGTGTCCTGATTCACGGGAAAGACAGATCGGTAGACGACACCTTCACCGCTGGTATGCTCTACATGCCACGACTCACCACCGTTGTCTGTTCCATATATAACATCTTGCGTGGTCAGCCACCCTTTTTGACCATTGTCCGGAGCGAACTGCACATCGTAGAACGTAGTCATACTGAATGGATGATAGACGGGATCGTATCCCATTTCCTCCA
>CAZTKR010000417.1:0-2947 GCA_964614115.1 uncultured bacterium
GACGGTGCAAAGACGTCAACGCGTGTTGCTGCTCTCTCACGGAACGTAAGTTTCGTGACATTACCGTTCTCGTCCCGCTGAAAAATGATTCGTATTCCATCGGGCTCCGTGTTGAATGCCGTATCCGAAAGGGCGATCATCTTTCTTCTGGAACCGTTGCCTTCTCGGACCGTCAGGTGATGATCTTCACGTGCCACTGTGAGTAACCGCCACGGATCGAATTGAAACGTACCGACATAGTCATCCAAGAGGTCTGAATCGACGGTCACCGTCTTTTCTGTCGTTTCCTCCGGTTCTTCTTGGGATTCATCCGCTACCAGCAGATCGGCCAGAAAGAGATCTGCGACTCGATAGGCCATGCCACTGGGATTAAAAGAACCCAGGTTACTCAGGATGGCTATAGAGAATTTCTGGTCTGCAAATCGGACCAGAAAGGTACGGAAACCCGCATCCCCTCCGCTGTGGGCCACTGTTCTGAGTCCCTTATACGACCCGATACTCTGGCCGAAGGCATAGCCCAGTGTATCGCCACTGTTGAGTACGGCCCGCTCTTCCATCTGTTCGATGACATCCTTGCCACCGACAGTGCCATCCTCAAAATTCAGAGCCCATTTTGCCAAATCTTCGACCGTGGTAAACAGACTGGTGGCACCTACGTTGGCATAACTCAATACACTCTTCCTGAACCCACCCCCCTCGCGTGTATTATACGAGTACGATCTATTGGGAACGATCATTTCATGATCATCGTGAAAGTGAGTATGCGTCATGCCCAACGGTTTAAAGATGTTCTCTGCCGTCCACTCTGGGAACGATTTTTCCGTGACCCGTGCTACGATCTCTGCCAGGAGTGTGTAATCCGTATTGCAATACACCATTTCATCGCCCGGATTGAAATTGAGCTCCTTCTGGTGTTTGATGAGGGTCAGGATATGCTCTTTTGTGATGACATCATCGAGGCGCCATCCGGCCATGGCCAGGAGGTTCCACTGATCCCGGAGTCCGCTCGTGTGATGGATCAAATGCCGGATTGTGATGGTGTGGCCAAAATCGGCCAGTTCAGGAATGTATTTTCGGATATCATCATCCAAGCAGAGGTGCCCTTGATGCGCCAGCATCGTTACAGCAAAGACCGTGAACTGCTTTGAAACCGAGGCTACATGAAAGATGGTAGAGGGCGTGATGGGAACCCCGTATTCCAGTTGAGCGTATCCGTACCCTTGTTTATATACAATGTGACCATCCCGAACCACGGCCAATGCGGCTCCGGGTGAGTCCGGCCGATCCCAAATGGTGAACAGTTGATCGACTCTTCCCTCAATGGTATTTGCACAAGGCTGAATACGTATGATTCTGATCTCGTAGTTTCCAGGCTCGGCATCTGAATTCAGTGGCGTGACATCGATTCGATAAAAACCCCAGGCATCCGCCACCAATGATACAGGCTCCGGTCCAAACCTGCCATTGGGACTGTCGACCTCTTCGATCAACTTTCCATCGGGATCGTAAATCCTCACGACGACATCGATGCCCTGCTGATCGACGACACCGAACATAAACAGGTTTGCTTCGATAGCTACTCTGAACGAGTGGACATCGCTCCCTGAGATGACTTTTTTTAACGATTGACCGAGCCTCAGTTCAGGAATATCGGTTTGACCCAATGCCGACATTGCTGTAAACAGTCCGAAAAAGATAAGTCGAAGATATAAAACGGATTGTCGTTTCATCGCTGTTTTTCCTTAAAATTTTTTCACAATAAAAAGCACAGAAATGAATCGGTAATCATGAACGCTCATATCGATTATAATACATGTAGATACGTGAGTTGTCCCATATGAGTTTTCAATTTGTCCATAGTTCATGATCCGGGATTCCGGGTCTGATTACATCCTGAATACACCGTACTGTTGATCCGGCACGGGCGCATTCAGCGACATGGAGATTCCCAGAGCCAGGGCATTCCGCGTGTCCAGAGGGTCCAAAATACCATCATCCCAGATGCGAGCCGTCGAATAGTAGGCACTGGCTTCCTGTTCATAACGTTCGATGACCGGCTTTTTGAACGCTTCTTGTTCTTTCCTTGTCATCGATTTACCCTGCTTTTTTAGCCCGGCCATTTTGACGGTGAGCAACACATCGGCGGCCTGTTCTCCCCCCATTACGCATATCCGGCTGTTGGGCCACATCCAGAGAAGACGCGGATCGTAACCGCGTCCGCACATCGCATAATTACCGGCCCCGTAAGACCCTCCGACGATGACTGTGAATTTGGGCACCTGGGCATTGGCTACGGCATGGACGAGCTTGGCCCCGTCTTTGGCGATTCCACCGTGCTCGTACTGCTTCCCAACGATAAAACCCGTGATATTCTGGAGGAATACCAGGGGAATCTTCCGCATCGTACAAAGCTCGATGAAATGGGCTCCTTTCAGGCTCGATTCCGAGAATAAAATCCCGTTATTGGCCAGAATCCCCACGGGATATCCCATGATTCTCGCAAAACCGCATACCAATGTCAGACCGTACAACTCTTTAAACTCTTGAAAACGGCTCCCATCGACCATGCGGGCGATGAGTTCTCGGATATCGTAGGGTTTCCGCAAATTCTTGTGGACGATGCCGTAGATTTCCTCAGGATCATAGTACGGATCTTCGGGTTCCGAAATATCCAGTTTGAACTTATTCGTCCTTTCCAGGCATTCCACGATGTTGCGCGTGATCTGGAGTGCGTGCTCATCGTTCTGGGCATAGTGATCGGATACACCCGATATCCGGCAGTGGACGTCTGCACCGCCTAATTCTTCGTCGGTCACCACTTCGCCCGTGGCCGCTTTCACCAAGGGTGGGCCGCCGATAAAAATAGTCCCCTGCTGTTTCACGATCACCGTTTCATCGCTCATGGCCGGTACATAGGCGCCGCCAGCCGTACACGATCCCATGACCA
>CAZTKR010000418.1:0-2945 GCA_964614115.1 uncultured bacterium
AAAACCGTTTTCCAGTTCTTCATCTGCGCTGGATAAGCTTTCCTCAACACGCCGGAAATGGTGTGCCAGTTCCCGCATTTGATGTTCAGCGTGTCCACGAGTAAAGAATCGACGGATTCTTTAATTTCGTTCAAGAGCTCTGCGAGCGACTGCTTGGTCAGATAGGGCAGCACCGGGGCCAGGAAAACCCATGTATGGATGCCTTCTTCATGAAGTCGTCGTAGGGCCTGGATTCTCTCGGACACGGGCGGTGCATGGGGCTCGAAATGCCGGCGGATGTTCTCGTCCAGTGTGGCCATGCTGAAACCGACTTCACAATCCTCACGGTCAAACCGCTTCAGAAGGTCGATATCCCGTACGACCAAACCCGATTTTGTGAGTACAGATACCGGGAATTGATGATCGGATAAAATATGGAGTATCCGTCGGGTGATGGCATATTTTTTTTCCAGAGCCTGGTAGGGATCGGTGACAGTGCTGAGGGAAACAAGGCCTTTTTTCGCCTTCACGATCTGTTTTTGCAAGATGTCAGGGGCGTTGAGCTTCACGTCGCAGAAGCATCCCCATGGCATGGAGTGATTCGTGTACCGGGTCATGAATCGTGCGTAGCAATAAACGCAACCGTGGAGGCATCCGGTATATGGGTTGATGGTGTAATCGATGCTTTCAATCCGGGAGCGGTTCAGGATGGATTTACACTGAATCTCACGAATCCGGTTATTGATGTCGTTCTGGGTCGTCATGATTATTGGTACTATCTTTTGCGTTCAGGGAATCCGTAGTTTGTCTGGGCTGTATGATCGTAAACACCTCGGATACGACACTGAGAAAGGAATCGTATGTCCCGAGTGAGACCGCTTTCCATCAGATTGAGTCACTCATGGAGCCCCGTAATTCTTCATACGTTTTTATACTGGTTGTCCCTCGAGTTGGAATAGGTCTCCCTGCATAACAGAGACTTTTCCAGTTCTACAATTTAAGGTGTCGCACTTTCTTTGCTATCATTTTTTTGATTTTCTTGTATGAAGGCGGCGGCCCCATACGGACTTCTTTATCGTCGATGTACAAGCCATCGTTGATGCCCCACTCTAAAAAGACGTTCCGGTCGAATGTGCAGACCTCCCGGAATTCGACCTTATCGCCGAATTCTGCAGCGGCACGTTTGGCTCTTTCGAATACCATGTTCTGGGCCGTACAGACACCGTTATAGAAGGCCGTGACCACGACTTTTCCTTCTTCCTTCTGAGGATTTTTCTTTTTACGGATCCATTTGGGGGATACGGCATCCTCGGTAAAAGGCTTCCAGAGTAGAACGGCACCCTTCATACTATCTACCTTTTTGTAGCCCCGTTTTTTGTACCAGGAGGCCTTCATCCAAAACGGTAATGACAATCCCCAGGCTACAATTCCTTTCATCTCTTTGGCTCGGACGTCCGCTTCGGCTGCCTGTAGCAACGCCTTTCCCATGCCCTTTTTCTGGAAGTTACCACGGCCCTTTTTATGTCCATGGACCCAGATGCATGGAATATAGTAAAGATGTTGTCCTTGGGCGGGTGAATATTCGATGGGAATGTACTGGATCATACCGCCTACAACATCCCGATCATCCAGTGCCAGTTTAACACAGAGACCTCTATCTTTCATGTTTTCGTACCAACGGGCCTTGTGATCACCGGCTTCTTTGATTTCGTCGGACCAGTCTTCAAGGCATTGGAAATAGATGTCCTTGTGTTCGTCGGTGAGGTCGATGATTTTCATGGAATCGCTCCTCCATGTTTAGCAACAATCGTCGATTCGCCTGAGATTGATGCTCTTATCCTTCTTCTATGTTATTATACAAGTGTGCCCTATTCCTCAAATATCTTCATCCAGAAAGGCTTGGACTGGTTTTTGACAACCCGATTGTACTCCTTGAACCGCTGTTTCAATTCCCGTCCCTTCCATCCCGGTGGAAGGAAACAATCGGGCAGGAGAGGGTCCATGAAGAGGATGTCCACGATGCGGGAACTCGTGTGCATCCCCTCTACGAATGCTCTCTCAGGAGTAAGCTTTACCAGTGTTCTACGGCTTTGACTCAAGATCGTCAATGCCTCCTTGAACTCACGGTGGATGTCCGCCAGCTTCCACAACCTGATTGAATCCTTCTTGGTAATGGGGTTCATGCACTGAAACCGGATCATCGTGCAATGGGGATTCGAGGCAATATTCTGAAGATACGTCTCCATGTTCTCGGCTTCATGAAACGGTCGAATCCAGGTCCCGGCATACAGCGGCGCGAACCGATAAGACGCCAGTTTTACTCGGATGCGGTATCTTGCCTCCTTTTGAAGTTCGGGTACGGAGAACAGTACGCCCCACCAGGTGTCATTCCACCCGGTCCAGTCCTGGGTACGGAAGCTCTTAGCCACATTGACGCTGATGGATTGACCTTTCGGGCTGAAGCGATAGAAGACGGTCTTCCCCTGTCGACGTGACTGCACCCATTTTCTTTGGGACATCCGGGAAAGGTTTGTCCGCAAGCTTGTCTCCGATACTTGGAAAGGTCGAACGAGGTATAACAGATCGGCGATGGTATACTCTTCTTTACCCAGAGACGCCATGAGTCCGAATATAAGATCGGTGTTTTTCATCCTGATTATATATCACATAAATTTATCAATAATAATAAAAATGTGACAAAAAGTCAAGATGTTTTTTCAGTGGATCGATAAACGACGTCGATACCCGATGCCGATACATTGCAGTGAGAATTCTGCTTATAAATAGAAAGCCTCCCGTAAAAGTGGATTGCTGGGAGGCTTTTGGTAGCTTCTTTTATGAGGATGTTTAGAAAGTCAGGATTTCCAGTTCCGATTCTTTCTTCAGTTCTTCGATGTGGTCCACGACGACGGTTTCCGATTCGGGTCCCCTGAGTTTTTCTTCCAATTCGAATCTTACTTCTTCCA
>CAZTKR010000419.1:0-2917 GCA_964614115.1 uncultured bacterium
GGATAAATCAGCCGTGAATGGGGATAATCAACCGAATCAGAATTTATAGAAAAAACAAGAAAAAACCATCCACGGTGTATCCACAAAACCGGGTGAATTATGCACCGTATTTAAAGGGTGGCAACTTCTATTTTTTTCTTCAGGATGTCTACAGTCTCGGGTAAGTTGTTGTCGCTTTGACCGTCGGTCAGGGAACTCGTAATCGTGCGTACCGCATGAATCACCGTCGTATGGTCACGGCCCCCAAAGTGGAGCCCGATACTCTTCAGGGAGTAACGTGTCATGATTTTGGATAGATACATGGCCAGCTGTCTGGCAAACACGATCTCTTTTTTCCGGCTCTTTCCCCTCAGGAGATCGTCGGGAATGTCGAAATACTGACACACCACCCGTTGTATTTCCTCGATGGAGATGTCTTTCCTCTGGCTCGACACCACATCCTTCAGCACGATTTTAGCCAGTTCCAGGTTGATGTCCATGCCTTTCAGGGAAGAGAACGCCAGGAGTTTGATGAGGGCCCCTTCCAGCTCTCTGATGTTGGACTTGATGTTGGTGGCCACGTACTCGATGATTTCCATGTCCAGTTCGATGTTGTCCAGTTCTGCCTTTTTCTGGAGGATGGCGATGCGTGTCTCAAGGTCCGGGGGCTGGATGTCTGCCACAAGTCCCCACTGGAAACGAGAAAGCAGCCGTTCCTCCAGGCCCTGCAGTTCCTTGGGCGGCCTGTCCGAAGAGAGCACGATCTGTTTGCCCTTCTGGTGGAGTGTGTTGAACGTGTGGAAGAACTCTTCCTGCGTACGCTCTTTACTCATGAAAAATTGGATGTCGTCCACAAGAAGCAAGTCGAAGTTGCGGTAGATCTCGCTGAACTCGGACGTCCGGTTGTTCTGTATTGAGTTGATGAACTCAATCGTGAACTTCTCGCTGGATACATACCGGATGCGGCGCGCCGACTCCCTGTCCCTGGCAAAATTCCCGATGGCCTGGATGAGATGAGTCTTGCCCAGTCCCACGCCGCTGTAGAACACAAGGGGATTGAAGGACGTCTTTCCGGGTGCCTCGGACACGGCCAGAGCGGCCGCTTTGGCAAACTGGTTGGACCGGCCTTCCACAAAATTATCGAACGTGTACCTGGAATGGAGCTGGGTCTCATCGCCCATGTACGTGCCCGCGTGCTTTTTCGTTTCGCTGATGGGTACGGGCGGCCGATGCACCTCGTTCTGGAGTATGGTGTACACGGGTGTGGCGCCTTCTCCGATGACCTGGGAAAGGGCCCCACGTATGACGTCAGGATAGTGTCCTTCCAGCCACTCGTAGAAGAAATGGCTGGGAACCTTTATGGTCAGCCGGTTGTCTTTCAGGCTGATGGGAACGATGGGCAGAAACCACGTTTGAAAACTCTGTGGATTGACATTGTCCTGGATGATCTTGAGACACCTGTTCCACACGGACTTTGGGTCCAAGTTATCCACAGGAGCCGATAAGTTATCCACATCCAAGGTCATAAAGCACTCCTTCGACCCGAAAAGTGAGAATTCAGACTATAAACAATCGTATAATATTCATGATTTACAGAAAGATACGCCGCGCTTATAGGAAAAAAATAAACAAAGGTATCTTTATACATTACAACAAGAAAAGATGGGAAAAGGGGCATTGATGGGAATACTCACAAGTTATCCACATCCAAACAACCCGCCATTCGTGGCGGTGATAATATACCAAAATAGGTGTGAATGTCAAGGGGAAAATAGGCGAAAATTGAAAAAAATCGGGGAAAAATGGTGTATTCCTATTTTGGGGATTTATCAACGTCTCAACGGAAAAAAATCGCTCAGTAGGCTCCGATTTTTACAGTGATGATGGTCGATTCAGGGACCGGATTTTTCATTTACTCATCATCCCCGGCAATGAATCTGAAGCTGGACACCATGTGCGCGTATATCTTTTTGTGTTCCTCAAAGTCCGCGTCGTTGGGGTTGCTGGACGCAAAATGCACGTAATAAATCCTGTCCTCGACCATAGCCGCTATGACGGCTCCTGTCTGATCGAACTCAAAAACCGTGAACCGGGTGGCCGGTTTCCCGCCCAGCGTGTCTGGTTCAAAGTCATAGGCCAGACTGCTGTCAAAAGCATCCACGAACGTCTCTTCCGCCCATGGGGCGATGTCGAGGTTCTTGGGGTTGGATACCACGCGTACTTCCAGGGTTCCCACAGCCAGAGGATCGTCGCCTGTCAGGAACGTGGCGCCCTGAAGCTGGCCTTCCATTAAAAGATGAACAGTCCCTCTTGGCGTATCCTCCGTGCGATGCTCTAACTCGATAACCTGCCACGTATCCGGGAATTCAATGGAATACCCGTATTCAGCGTTTTGGTAGGTTTGCCAATTCACGGAATGAGCTAAAGTTGGCAGGGCAAAGCAGAGGGAGAGGGAAAAATAGAGTGCGATCTTTTGTATTCTTTGAAATATTTTCATGTTAGGGCCTCTTTTATTTTCATTGACATTAGTAGCCTTCCAAAGTCAAACTTACCAATGGAAAAGACCAATGCCTTTCGCGTCATTAGTAGGTTAGGATTAGGCAGCATTATCTACGAGCCACATAATTACCATCGTCATCGTAATTTGGGCATTCATTATAACCACAAGCATTCCAGATAGAATCAAATATTGGTCTGAAAAATTCATGTGGCTTTGTCTCAAAATTATCTACTAAAACTTCAGGAAGATATAAAATATCTTTATGAAATTTTAATATGTCTCTTCCATATCTAAATTTATCTCTATAGATTGTAAAATCTTTACATCCAATAAATGTTAAGAAAATAAATATTGGTAATTGCACGCTGATTGCTTTCTGAACGGTAAGATAGTTATTTAATGCCCTTAGAATCTCTAGCTCAAATGATTCTGCATATA
>CAZTKR010000420.1:0-2895 GCA_964614115.1 uncultured bacterium
AGGCATCCTACGATTGTCTCAAGAGCTGGACATACCTGTCGTGGCGACCAATGATACCCATTATTTGAATCAGGAACATGCAGAGGCCCAGGATATCCTCCTCTGTATTCAAACCAATAAAGACCTAGATGATCCCAATCGTCTCCGGTTCTCCACGGATCAGATTTACTTCAAATCTCCTGAGGAGATGGCCAGCCTCTTTAAAGAAACACCCGAGGTTCTTAAAACAAGCCTCGATATCCTGGAAAAATGCAATGTGGTTTTAGATTTTGATACGCTTCATCTACCGCATTTCACAATCCCGGAAGAAGAAAACATCCATTCCTTGGACGAATACTTGGAGATAAAAGCCCGAGAAGGTCTCAAACGCCGGCATGAGGACATCTCTAAAAAGATCGAGGATCGGCTTTCTTATGAGATCTCCATCATCGAACGCATGGGATATGCGGGGTATTTTCTCATTGTCGCCGATTTTATCGATTATGCACGCTCGCACGACATCCCCGTGGGTCCGGGGAGGGGTTCCGCTGCAGGGAGTATCGTCTCGTATGCCCTGGGAATCACGGATGTGGATCCTCTCAAGTACGGCCTCCTGTTCGAGCGTTTTTTAAACCCAGAACGGGTATCCATGCCCGACATAGACATCGATTTCTGCTACGAACGCCGTGATGAAATCATCCAATACGTGAAGCAAAAGTACGGCGAAAATAACGTAACGCAGATCATCACGTTCGGCAGTATGAACGCCCGTGCGGTCATTCGAGACGTGGGTCGTGTATTGAAGATACCTTACGGGGACGTTGATAAGATTGCCAAGATGATTCCTTTCATGTATGATCTCCAAGATACGTACAAGAAAGTTCAGCCTTTCCGGGACCTCATAGACAACGATCCGACGTATAAAAAACTCTACGAATACTCGCTGGTCCTGGAAGGATTGGCTCGTCATGCATCGACCCATGCGGCCGGCGTTGTGATCACGCCCGGAGATTTGACAGAGTATGTACCTATATTCAAATCGGCACAAGGCGATGTCACCACCCAGTTCGACATGAAATCTCTGGAATCCATCGGCCTGCTAAAGATGGATTTTCTGGGCTTGCGCACGTTAACCGTCATCGAGCATACACGGCAGGCACTGCAAAAACGAGGAATCGACCTCGACATACACACGATTCCTCAGGATGACCCGGACACATACCGAATCTTTACCCAGGGCGATACCGTGGGCATTTTCCAGTTCGAGAGCAGCGGTATGCGAGAATACCTGCGGAAGCTGCAGCCCGGGTGCATCGAAGATTTAACCGCCATGAATGCCCTGTACCGTCCCGGACCCATGGAGATGATCGACGACTTCATCGCCCGCAAGCACGGGCGTACGTCCGTTCGCTATCTCCACCCGCTCCTGGAATCCATACTGAAGGAAACCCACGGAATCATCGTCTACCAGGAACAGGTCATGCAGATCGCCAGCAAGCTCGGCGGATTTGACATGGGCAAAGCCGATATACTACGCAGGGCCATGGGAAAGAAGAGTGCCGATCTGATGCAGGAACAGAGAATCGCTTTTGTGGAAGGTGCCAAGAGCAAGGGCATTCCGGATGATATCGGCAACAGTATCTTCGACCTGATGGATCGGTTCGCCGGGTACGGTTTCAACAAATCCCATGCCGCCTGTTATTCCATCGTGGCATACCAAACCGCCTACCTCAAGGCCCATTATCCTCTAGAGTTTATGGCCGCCAACCTGACCAGCGAGATGGGAAACACAGACAGGGTCGTTATTCTGATCGATGAATGCCGCAGAATGGGCATTGAGGTGTTGCCACCCGATGTCAATGAAAGCGAGGCTGATTTCACGGTACGAGACGGAAAGATTCGCTTTGGACTGGGGGCTGTCAAGAACGTCGGAAAGGGTGCCATACAATCCATCATCGAGGCACGTCATACGTTAAACCGATTCAACACGATTTTTGATTTTTGTCAAGACATCAATCTCCGCCTGGTGAACAAGAAAGTCATCGAAAGCCTGATTCAAGTGGGCGCAATGGATTCTCTGGAAGGAAACCGAGCGCAAAAGATGGCAGTACTGGCCAAGTCCATCGATTTTGCTCAATTCGCACAGCAAAGCCGGTTGAGGGGACAGACGTCGATATTCGGCGAGGAAATACCCGAAACCCAGCTTTTCCCCGACTTGCCCGACATCGAGCCCTGGTCTCAGGGAGAAAAACTACGCCGGGAAAAAGAACTGCTGGGATTTTATGTGTCGGGTCACCCCATGATGAAATTCGAGGATGACGTGAACGCTTTTTCCAATCCGATGATCGGGCACTTGAGCGACGTCTACACAGGTTCCTCCGTTCGTCTCTGTGGCATTATCACAGAGATGCAGACACGTATCGACAGGAAAGACAACCTGATGGCATTCTTCACGTTGGAAGATTTTACCGGATCCGTTCGCATCATTGCTTTTTCCGATACCTACCAGAAATACCTGGAGCTCATCAAAGAAGACGGCATGGTGATCGTCACAGGAAGGGTAGACCGACGGAACGACAATGATGAGGTTTCCATCATCGCCTCAGAAATCACACCCCTGGAGCAGGCACGATATACGTTATCCAAAGGGCTCTCCCTTCAGATCGACTCCGACAAAATGGACGACGGTGAATTGGAACGTATTAAGATGTTACTTCGGCAATCTCCGGGAAAATGTGCCCTCTACTTGAACATCAAAGATTTAGATGGGAATGAATTGTTGCTTAAATCGAAGAAGTTCAAGGTCAAGCCTGCTCCATCCCTCATAAACGACCTCAGGTCAATCCTCGGCAAGGAAAATGTCTGGATTGAAGGATAATTACGAACAAAAAAATTTGCTACGCCTTACGCTTCTCT
>CAZTKR010000421.1:0-2893 GCA_964614115.1 uncultured bacterium
AAGATGAGGATGAAGAGGAGATAATACTCTATTCGAAAAGACAGACGCCATATCACTTTCTCGGTAGGATCGGGGATGGCCTTCCGATGATTCGCATAGGCCACGATAAAAGGCGGCATGAGTGTGACGAAAAGAAGCAAGAAGAGAAGCATGTGCGACGGTACGATCCAATCGGGAAATTTGAGAAAATAGAAACTGAATATGAAGAAGAAATCGGCAAACCGGTCGGCCACGCCGTCGGCAAATCCACCAAAATACGTCGTCCGTCCAGACCATCGAGCCACTTTACCGTCTATCTCGTCCAGAATACCCCCTAAGATGAATAAACTGACTCCAAGCCAGAAGTGATTCATGGCAATGCAGACGAAACCGGCAATGGGGAAAAAGAATCCGATATACGTCCACGTATTGGGAGAAAAAAAAGAAAAAGACCGGCCCACCATCGCTTCATACTTTTTAAAATTACAGAATTCTTTAATCATCCTGACACCTTTGCCTTTTGTTTGGAACGGGAACCTCTGCCGAGTATTCCCCATGCCATTTCAATTGGGTGTTCAAAATTAAAAGAGGTACGGCACATAGTCAAGTATTATCTTTTTACCTTTTATTTTTTATGTTGATACCATCCCGTTTTCATTTCTGTTTTTGGTGCGTTGCTCTTTTGGTTCAGAATGAATCTCGTGCACACATCGTTCCTGCCTTCGGGTGTTGAATGGTCAAGCAAAGCGGCGAGAAGTTATTTTTCATACCATCCGAACATGGATGTACCGTATTTGCCCGTTCGCTTCCGGATGTAATGGAATTCTATTCATTTTTCGGATTTAAAGGGCCGACTCTTAAAACAACGGAAAAGAATAAATGACCCTGTCACTCATAGGCGCCGTTCCTCATTCACACAGACCGCTCGACGTTTTAAAAACGCAAGACATCCCTTGACACTTTATCATTTTGTCAGTATCTTTGTCCTGAAAGATCATTGGAAATGTTGAAGGTACTGAAGGAGACGGTTACATGTCAAAAACGCGAAGGAACATGTTTTTCAATATACTGTGGCTTGCCATCATCATCGGGACTGTTGTGGGCGTCATCGTTTCTTTGTCTCGCCTCCTGTCACATAGGTACATACAGTATAGAATGTACCGCTTGGCTGGATCGGTTCTTCGGGAGTCTCTGAATGAGGCGATCCTATTCTCCATCATCGCAGTACTGGTTCTTTTCGTTGTCTATATCCTCATTTTGTACGGCTCACGGTTCCTCTGGAATTCTGTCTTTTCGAGAATCTTCGATTTCCGTGTGAAAGATAAAAACAAGTTAAAAATCCTGATCTCTGTGATCGTGAGTGCAGTGTGTTTCGTCCTGGGTGGATGGAGTATAAATTACTATCTGCTCCCCGGCAGATTTCATCCTATCAGTATGTTGGGCGATGTAGGCATTTTACTCTTGGCCGTTTTACTCGCATGGATTCTCGTGAGGATAAACTGGACTACATTTTTACGCGCATCCTTACTCAAATGGACAGCGTTCGTCTTGATTCTTCTTGTCATACTAATGAATATCTGGATGTTCATCGATGGTCGAAAAGGCTCACAGGGTCCGAACGTCATCCTTATCTCCATCGAAACTACCAGGGCCGATCACCTGGGTTGTTACGGATACGAAAGGATGACCTCGCCGGTCATCGACAACCTGGCGAGCGAAGGCGCCATGTTCCTCAACATGCACGTGCAGCGAGGGGAAACATGGCCGTCCCTGACGTCGATGATGACCTCTCTCTATCCCGTCAATCATGGCGTGCGACACAACGGGCATATGCTGCCTCCGTCAAAAATCAGTTTGGCCGAGATTTTAAAGAACAATAAATACCGATGCGGAGCATTTTTAACGAATGCCGTATACGCCAAATGGCGGGGCTTCGACCATAAATTTGCCAATGCGGAAGAATCCGAGGACGACGTAAAAGCCACGCAAAAAGCCATCGAATGGCTTAAAGCGCAACACGATAAAAAACTCCTCTTGTGGATACATTACTGGCAGCCTCACAGGCCCTATCAACCGCCATTGCCGTATGATCGGATATTCGACCCCGATTATACGGGCCGGTTGGATGGCAGCAATTACCAGATGAATGAGATAACGCTGAAGAAGTTAGACCTGGACGATGCCGATTTGAATCACATCATCTCTTTGTACGATGGCAGCATTCTTTTTATCGACGATCAGATCAAGCTGCTGTTCCAGACCCTGGATGATTTAGGTATCAAAGAAAACAGCATCATCATCGTGACGGCTGACCACGGGGAGGATTTATACCAGCACAACTATTATTTCTACCACTCGGGCTCCGTGTACAGCAGCTCGTTGCACGTACCCTTTATCATCAAACTGCCTCATCAGCGTATGGAGAACAAAAAAATAGAAAATATCGTGCAGGGCATCGATATCGCACCCACGATTCTTGATTTGCTCGATATTCCTATCCCCGAGCATTTTGAGG
The DNA here is from genome assembly GCA_964614115.1 of uncultured bacterium. Taxonomy (GTDB): domain Bacteria; phylum Zhuqueibacterota; class QNDG01; order QNDG01; family DSAB01; genus CAZTKR01. The sequence continues at coordinate 2,495 of CAZTKR010000421.1, forward strand.
GACAAACCCTGAAGCCCCTCATTCTCTCCGAATCCCCTGTCACGAGTTCCGGTGTCGCGTATTCCGAATGGGGAAACAAGATACTCACCATACGAACCGATCGATACCGATACGTCTACAATCCCACCGGTTTTCATCCTCATCCGATTGCGGAAGTTCCTGAGATCTCGTATCCCATCGATGAAGAAGAATTATACGACGTGATGACCGATCCGTTGGAGTCGGCTAATCGCGTGTCTGAGAAATCCCAGATCGCCCAGGATATGCTGAAAAAACTATCGAGCTGGAATCATTTCGAAACCTGGTTAAGCAGCAAGATAGAAACCGAGCAAAAGATACCGGAGGAAGTTCTGGAACGATTGAGGTCTTTGGGTTATATTAAATGAATGGCTCACATTC
>CAZTKR010000422.1:0-2875 GCA_964614115.1 uncultured bacterium
TTCGGCAGAAGCGACGACTTCAAACTTGCCGACAGGACGAGGATTCCCGGCACCGACGATCCCAGCACTTTTCGAATGCCGATCTCCTTGGTTCGCTGTTCTGTGATAAAGGCCGACAGGCCGAACAATCCCAGGCTCGCGATGATGATGGCCAGCACAGAGAACACGAGAAAGATTCGGGCTGTCTTTTGCTCAGACAAGAATATCCGGGAAAAGTGATCATCGAAGAACTCGTACTCAAAAGGTTGATCAGCCGTGAATCTGCGCCAAGTCTGATCCATAAAAGAGAGCGTTTCTTGAATACCCTCGGTTCGGACTCGTACGGATACATACCGTCCGACCTCTCGTGGCTGCAATGAGAAGAACAGAAGCGGCCGCAGACGCTGATGGAAGGATTCAAAATGAAAGTCTTTCACCACACCCATGATGGGATATTGCACGTTTGTATAAATGCCGTTTATCAGGTGTTTACCCACAGGGTCTTCGATGCCCATGGTGCGCACCATGGTTTCGTTCAGCACGACATTGACCTGCCCTTCTCTACGGTCAACATCAAAAAACCGACCTTCCAAAAGCTCTATCTGATATGTCCTCAGGAAATCAGCATCGGCTCCTACATAATTGGCCAGATGGGTCTCCTCCCCCGCAGTCCCTTCGGCAATAAAGGCTGCAATCTCAAAGTGATTCCCCATGAGCTCCGTTGAATTGGACGCACTCATGATTTGAGGATACTTCAACAATTCTTGTTTGAATGCCTGCACCTGCTCTCCCAAATCATCCGTCTTTTTGATGACCACGACCTGTTCTTTTGTAAATCCCAGATTCGTATTCTGGATGAAGGAGAGTTGATTTCGAATGACCAGCGTTCCGATGATGAGAACGATGGAGATGGAGAACTGAAGGACGACGAGCACACTCCTCAACGTAGATCGTCTTCGCCCCCGGGTCATTCCTCCCCTGAGCACGTCCACCGGGTGAAACGATGCAAGAAACCACGCCGGATAGGCCCCTGCGATGAAACCGATCAGAAGGGCAAAGCCTGCCATCAGGGGAAGTCCGTAAATCGACGAAAACAGGGGAATCGTCCCGTCCTTTTGAGCCAGTGAATTAAACGCTGGGAGTAATAGCTGTGCCATAGCCAGTGCGATGACCATGGCCATCAGGCTCATCAGAATCGTCTCGGCTAAGAATTGACGTATCAACTGGTGGCGGCGGGATCCCACTGCTTTCCGAATGCCCACCTCCTTAGCCCGCATGGACGACCTGGCTGTAGACAGGTTCACAAAATTAATGCACGCAATCAACAAGATGCCCAGAGCAATAGACGAAAAAATATAGACATAAGCGATATGTCCGTTGGGCTCCAATTCGAAATCGATATGAGACCGCAGATGGATATCGGTAAGTTTCTGAGGAAATACCGATAGTCACCGCCGTTGGCGAAGAATTCATCGATGGTGATACCCAACACGCCCTGAATTTGAGGACCCACATGCTTTTTCACCGTTTCAAAAAGTTTTTCTTCCAGAGCTTTGGGCGATGCGCCCTCACGAAGAAGCATGTACGTGTAGTAATCGTTGAAATACCAGACCGGCGATTGCACATCTTCGCGGCCGACAATAGATTCGAGAAAATCGAAGTGAAAATGGGAGTTCCTCGGCACGTCTTGGACAACGGCCGTGACGATCAAATCCTGGCGGTTATCCGAATTGATGGTTTTGCCCACGGGATCTTCATCACCGAAATACTTCCTGGCCATGGATTCGGTAAGAACGAATGCATCGGGGCGGTCCAGCGCCGTCTCGGCATCTCCGGTGATGAACGTGACCGTGAATACATCAAAGAACGACGGGTCGGTCCAGAACACCCTCTCCTCACTAAAAACACGATCGTTATACCGGAACACGGGAAATCCGTAGTTTCGCATCCGTGTCACGGCCTCGACTTCAGGAAATTCATGCTTGAGCACCTCGCCCAGGGGCGGACTCGACCGGGCCGTGAGATCCAGATCGTTATTCACGATACCTCGATTGGCCATCCGATAAATCCGATGGGCATTTTTGTGGTACCGGTCATAGCTCAACTCATCCACTACAAACAGCATGATCAAAATACAGCAGGCCAGACCCGTGGCCAAACCAAATATATTGATGAATGAGAATCCCTTGGATTTCATCAGATTACGGTATGCGGTCTTCAGATAACTCTTAAGCATGATTATCCTCCAGTAGAATGCATGTACCAATTTGCGGGGCACCAAATAGCACAGTTGTCCCCAGTACCAAATCTTGGCTTTCAGGAGTCCTCTCTCATGAACGAGGTCGCTGTAAAACTCCTGAAAATCGCCCAGAGGCGTATTCCAAACCTCATCTGGAAGGACGAGGGTGAGTACCCGTTCCGCCAAGAGCGGCGGTCTGTTTTCACGTATCTTCATGATTGTTATTCCCCGCCTGGGGAAAGCTTGGGCGTGATGGCCCACATGGCGTTCTGCACGTCACGAACCCGATGCAAAGCCTCTTGTCCGGCCTTGGTGAGTTTATAAATGCGTTTATGTCTGCCTCCCCTCTCTGGTGTGGCATCGGACAGATACGAATCCAGGTATCCTTTCTTCACAAGACGATCCAGGGGCATGTAAATGGAGCCCAGCGACCAGTCTCCGCCGGTTATATCGGAAATACGCTGTCGGATGGGGATACAATAGGCGTCATTCTTCAGTTGCCAGATGGCCAGTAGAATCAGTTCTTCGGCCCGTGTCAAGAGTTTCATCACATCCTCCGGAACAATCCTAACATTTTGGAACATACCCGTATACGCAAAGCACGCATCATTTGTTTCAAAAGATTCCATATAAAGATCATTATATCTAATTAAAAAT
>CAZTKR010000423.1:0-2846 GCA_964614115.1 uncultured bacterium
AACCGATGCTGCTTGACGGAAACTCGTGGGTCTCGCTTGAAGAAGTCCCGCGCGATAGTAAGTTGTATTTCCGTGGCACAGTTGAGGTGCGTGCCGGCAAGGACGTTGTCCGCGCACGTTTTCTCGGCTCTTCGGCCAAACAGTTCACCCTGTACGTAAACGGCGTCAAGGCCGGCGCCAGCGACGGCCGTCAGGGCGCGCGGTCCCGTCCTTCGCTCATAGATTTGACGGAGTCTCTTGTGCCGGGCGCTAACACGGTCGCCATAGCCGCCCCGAGCGACGGCAAGCTATCCGGCGTTATAGGCAAACTGCGTATCGACTACAAGGACGGCTCCGCGCAGGTCGACGACATCGACACTCTTGTCATAGATATCCTGGTTGTCCAGAATCACTTTTCCCTCGACTCTCGTCCCCAAAATGATGTCATTCATTCGGTTTAACGAGCGTAGAAACGTCGATTTTCCACATCCTGAGGGGCCGATTAATGCCGTGACCTTGTTGGTTTCAACTTCCATGCTGATGTCAATAAGAGCCTTAAAATTCCCATAATAAAAATCAAAGTTCTGGGTATACAACTTTATATTGACCATCATTAAATTCCTATCTTTATCACACTATCGAACGTGCTAAATCCTCTTGTATTTTTTTCGGAATCGATACCGAATCCAGACGGCCATGGAATTCATAGACACGATGAGAATAATGAGTACCAACGCCGTGCCATAGGCCAACGGACGCACTTTGACGATCTCGTGGTGCTGTGTGGACATGATGAACAGATGGTACGGCAGCGCCATAAACTGCTGGGTCAGGAGTGTGGGAAATTTAGGAAGAATGGGCCAGAAAAACGCGACCCCTGTGAACAGAATGGGGGCCGTCTCCCCTGCTGCTCGGGCCAAACCCAGTATAGTTCCAGTAAGCATACCGGGTACGGCATATGGCAGCACGTTGCTCCTGATGGTCTGCCATTTTGTGGCTCCCAGCGCCAGGGCACCTTCCCTGTACGACATGGGGACTGTTTTAAGGGCTTCTTCACTGGCCGTTATCGTCCATGGCAGCGTCAAGAGTCCCAGTGTCAATCCCGAAGAAATAACGGACAGGCCAAAGTTCAGCATCAACGTGAACAGGGTAAACCCGAACAAGCCGTATACGATGGAAGGCACGCCCGACAGATTGCGAATGGCCAATCGTATGATACGAATGAGTCGTCCCTGTTTGGCATACTCGTTCAGATAAATGGCCGTGAACATCCCGATGGGTACCGAAAAGACCACGGTTACAAGACTGACCCAGAACGTTCCCACGATGGCAGGCCAAATGCCACCCTCGGTCATTCCCTTACGCGGCTTATCCGTGATAAAATCCCAATTGATGACCTGGATTCCCTTGGAAAGGATATCGAAGATGATGAATGCCAGGATAAAGATAACCAGAAGTGCAGCCACGCGGATACTGAAAAATCCAATCCTTTGATTCACATTTCGCCAATCGATATTCATTGCTGCACCTTCTGGTATTTATGGAGTACGATATCAGACACTAAATTGACGAGAAATGTCATTAAAAACAGGACAAAGGCGATGACAAACAGGGATCGGTAGTGAAGACCTCCTTGAACCGTCTCTCCCAGCTCGATGGCGATGGTTGCCGTCATCGTACGCACGGGATCTGTGAAGGCCCTGGGCAGGGCAGGCGCATTTCCGCAGGCCATGAGCACCGTCATGGTCTCTCCGATGGCACGTCCCATCCCAAGCATGACCGAGGCGATGATCCCGGACATGGCCGAGGGGATGGTTACCCGGATCAGTGTTTGCCAGCGGTTGGCACCCAGTGCCAGGGAAGCATTCTTGAATTCCTGGGGAACGGATACAATGGCGTCCTCGGAGATGCTGATGATAGTCGGCAGGGACATGATGGCAAGCAGCACCGATCCGTTGATGGCGTTCAGGCCGTTGGATATACCGAAGATTTTGGCAATCAAAGGCCCTACCACAATAATACCCAGAAAGCCGACGACCACTGATGGAATACCGGCCAGAATCTCGATAACCGGCTTGACGATTTCACGCATACGCGGACTGGCCACATCCGCGATATAAGCTGCACAAGCAATACCCACAGGAACGGCGATGACCATGGCACCCAGTGTCACCATCAATGTACTGACCACCATAGCAAGGATGCCGTACGATTCTCTCTCCGGCGATGTCGGGTCCCAATGGGCACTCAGAAAAAATTCCTTCAGGCCGAGTTCCCTGAAGGCGGGAAATCCCTCGATGAATAGCAGGGAAAAGATACCCAGCAGAATAATTACAGCAAAAAAACCGTTGGTCAAGAAAAAATTCTCGATAGCCTTTTCTTTAAAACGGCGCCATAGGACATTTTGTGGTGTATCCGTCATGTTTTATATGATCCATTCAATATGGGATTCCTGAAATGTAGCTCCTTGAATCTCCTCGCCAGAGATTCAAGGAGCATTTTGTATCCAGATTCAACGATGTTTATCCGGTGTTAAAATCCGGCCTTCTTATTCTGCTCCAGGTATTCTCCTGACACAGGATAAAAGGACATTTCTTCCACGATTTTCTGGCCTTCAGCGCTCAGTTCAAAGGCGATAAACGCCTTCACAGCACCCTTGGGTTTTCCATTGGTATACTGATAAAGCGCCCGTGCAATGGGATACTTACCCGATTTAACATTCTCGGTCACCAAGGGTGTCACCGGCTCGGAATCAGTATCTTTTGCCACCTCGAGCACATTCAAACCTTCTCGCACATTGCCTTTGTCGTCATATACATACCCGATACCCACATAACCGATACCGGCCTTATCTGCAATAATACCCT
>CAZTKR010000424.1:0-2828 GCA_964614115.1 uncultured bacterium
CTGGATCAAATTATTTTGCGGTTGTATCAGGACGTAAACAGGTACGGCAATCCCAGGGATTACGATACCCCGAAGGCCGACATTAGCGATGGAATGATCATCTCCCGTCTCGTAATTGACGGAGAAGATATTACGGACATCGAAGAATTGGATAGATACGGAACGAATTTGTACGTCCCTCTACCGCAAAAATTAGAGCCGGGTAAAAGTCTTGCGTTGTCCGTTGATTGGAGTTATCGCTTTGCCACCGAATCTCTGTTGAGGGGAAGCGGGAAAGGAAAAAATAATGCCTATTTTGTGTCATACTGGTATCCACAGATTGCCGTGTATGACGACATCAGCGGATGGGACGAATATGAATACAAGGGCATGGCAGAGTTTTACAATGATTTTTCCGATTATGACGTAAACATAAAAGTGCCGAATGATTTCATCGTATGGTCAACCGGTGTATTGCAAAACCCCGATGCGGTCCTTTCCAAGAAATATCTTATGAGATATCAGAAAGCCCTTACCTCCGATGACATCGTAACCGTTGTTGGCTTGGATGACCTGAAAGCCGGAAACATCACGATCAAAAACGAAGCTAGTTTCTGGCATTACAAAGCAGAAGACGTCCCCGATTTTGCCTTTGGCGCGAGCGATGATTACTTATGGGATTTAACAAGTCTTGTCGTTGATAAAAACACCGGAAGACGTGCGACAGTCGGTGCTGCATATCATCGTGAAGCGAAACACTTTTACAAGGCTGTTGAGATTAGCAGAAGGACGGTCGATTATTTATCGAACGAGCTGCCCGGTATTGCCTATCCATTCCCCTCGATGACGATATTCCATGGGACATCGGCGATGGAATATCCGATGGTTGTGAATATCAGAGCATACAGAGAAAACCGGGAATGGTTGTATATAAGTACGTTAACTCATGAAATTGTGCATTCCTATTTTCCTTTTTACATGGGTACGAATGAGCGAAAGTATGCGTTTATGGATGAGGGATGGGCTCACATGCTTCCCCTAGAATTACAGACAGAGGAAATACAAAAAGTACGAAAAGGATTTGACGCACGGATTATGAATAATATTTGGAACTATGAAGGAGATGCAGGCACGGAAAAATATGACAGACCACCGGCGGTTATCACGGCAGGCGCTGACGGTTTCAGCTACCACGTCGGTAATCACAACCGGCCCGGAGCGGCCTATTACTTCTTGCAGGATATGCTCGGCAAGGATTTGTTCAAAGCCGCCCTTGTTGAGTTTATGGAAAGATGGCATCACAAGCATCCCATGCCGTATGATTTCTACAACACGTTCAACGAAGTTACCGCTGAGGATTTGAGCTGGTACTGGAAGCCATGGCTTTTTGAGTTTGGCTATCCCGATTTGGCCATCAAGGAAATCACCGCGAACAGAACCGTCCTGATTGAAAAGGTTGGAAATATCCCAATTCCGATAAAGCTTACCGTGACTTTCGCCGACGGTAGCGAGAAGACCATTTATAAAACTGCCCGTGTTTGGGAAGAAGGCAATACGATTTATCCCATCCCGTTGTTGGAGGAGAAGCGGATTAAAATGATTGAACTGGGTGACGATGTGATTCCCGATGTTGATAGAAGCAATAATATCCTTCAGGTCGAATGAATGACACATGGTATATAAGATCATTGAATTTTATCAATCTATTAGGCGATAAAAGCCGAATATACGGACGTTTTATTTACTGCTGGTTAGAGTCAGGTATTGTTGATGAAAGTCTCCAGATTTTTTATCCTGGCCGAAAGCCTTCTGTTGGTGGTAGAAAAGTCCATTTAAGCCGCGGTTACCAATCCAGGGGATAGCTTGCAGTATGAATAAATATGTGGACCTGAATTCGTAGTGATGGGATTCATATAGAATATTGAGGAAGCGTAAGGCGACGAATAGGGATTTATAGCATGTCGTAATAAAAAAGGTGTTTTCCGATCAGCACATTATCCGGTGAATACCGAGTTCGATAATTTCGTGTTTATCGACAACATCAAAGGAGTTCCGTTGGAACTCTTTTCTTTTTTTTTATACGAGCTATTTGAAACATTAGATCGAAAAATTCGTTTATATATATGATCGAACTATTCGATGATATCAGAAAGGTGATACGATGGGTATACTGACGTTAAGAGAAGAAATTATCCTGAGTGCTCTGATGTTACTGGGCGGAAGTTCGCGCGGTGCCCCCATACGGAAAACGGTGATCGAACTGACGAAGAAAGAGATCGTGTATGGCACCCTCTACAATTTAATGGAGAACCTGATCCGCAAGGGGTATGTGTCGTCCCGAAAGGGTGAGCCAACACCCGTACAGGGAGGGAGAAGCAAGACCATCTACTCGATCACAGAAGAAGGGAAGGAAGCCCTTCAGGAAACACTGGCCATGCATGAAACCATCAAGAATCGTTTGCCCGATTTGGAATTCGGAGTCTAAATCATGGCTCGGAGAGAATTCCAAAGCCCTCCCATGATGGCGAGGCTGCTCTTGGAACGAATGACACTGTACAATGAAAGGCATTCCATACTGGATGACTTTGAAGAAACTTTCCATGACATCCAGGATTCCGATGGCATCCTGAAGGCTAAAACCTGGTATTGGAAGAATGTATTCAAATCCTTGCCAAACTATTTAAGATTCATCATATGCTGGAGGTTCATCATGCTTGCCAATCATCTGAAAATTGCGTATCGAAATTTTGTCAATCATAAATTGTTTTCTTTTATCAATGTCTTTGGGTTGGCTATGGGAATTACCATTTGTCTGATCATCAGTCTGTGGGTACATCGCGAACTCAGTT
>CAZTKR010000425.1:0-2822 GCA_964614115.1 uncultured bacterium
AAAAATCATCATAAAAATCGAAAATAATAGTTATTTTATTAAAAAAAGCTTGACAAAATAGATTAATATTCGTATAATTCAAATATCCAAGTAATTTATCCCTTATCCCATACTAAGCGAAACGAGAATTGTCAATAAGGATTCAAGGGTCTAATGATCCATACAGGATCGCCCTGGTCCAGGCGATTCTCATTATCATTTTGACCTATTTATTGTTTTCCCAGCCGTAACATTGTATTCAAGGAGGTTGAGGACTTGTGCCATAATCGGTCATGAGCGCGTCTTTCTTATTCTTATTAAACATCTCGATTAATTCGACTGGTATTCGGCAAGACGTTGTTACACAGTAATTAAAAAAAGTGTAAGGAGGACACCATGAAGGTACGGATTTCACTTTATTTGATGTTTCTGATGCTGATATACTGTATATCAGCTTTTGCGGGTCAAATGAATTATCCTCATTTCCCTATCGATCACAGTCATTCAAGCGGTGATGGAAATTGCAAAGGTTATGCTATCGCGCGGGCATTCGGTAAAACTGCTTCTTCTACTACATGTAAGGCAACAGATGTTAATTTGGGTGGTTTTGATACAAACCATTTCGAAACGGTCGACACTGATCCGATTGATTATGATGGAATCAAAACAGGAGACATCGTTTATTTCAATGAGAATGACGCTGATCATGCCGTCTATGTTACATCGCCCGGGTCCGAACCTGCTGATATCGATTGTGACATGATCGACCACGATGGAGGGGAGGAGCTTACAGGTAAAACATTGAACGATGTTATAAACGGGCTTAACGGCTGTACAGCACGGGGCGATCCCACAGCAGTCTATCGAAAGATACCACATTGGCAAGCCGAACTTCAGAATAAATTTGGTAATGGATCGAACGGAGGACAGGTAATATTTGGCAGCGACACCGTCAATTCGCCGTATGAAACCGACGAGTACCATTGGAACTCGGTGCACAATATAAAAACCCTTGGTCACAATACAGTAGTCGGCGGATATACACAGATTTTTAGTGAATGGCAGAAAGATCAGTCATTTCTTTATGATGAGATTCAAACCGAAATGAGGTTCGATTATAATACCTGGAGCCACGTTGTCGAATTAGATGCAATTTTTGATAATCAATACAACATCACGTTCCGCAACGAGTTTACGGGCGTTGGAGGCAATCCGGGCAGCATCAAAGTGGACGGAGATACGGAGGATTCACCTTGTCTGAAACAAATAAAAGATGGAACGAGCATTCAAGGTCAGGCAATTTACCAGGTCTATGACCATATTCAGTATACCTTCGACGAATGGTCTGACGAGTATGGCTCGGCCACTCGCAACGAGACACCCGATGATCACGAATTTTATACCGCCAAATACACGGGCAAACCCGTACCTATGACCTATTACAATCTGCACATAGAAGGCGACCCGGGCGATTATATTACACTGGCATGGAACACGCACCCGAATACGAATGTTTCACAATATCAAATCTGGCGGAAGGTACACCACAACGGCCAGACGAGCGATCCTGATCTCATTGCAACCCGCAATCGCGGGACGACCTCATATACGGATTACGATTATAAAATCACGGACGGTTACACGGATGACATTGTTTACTACGATGTCAGGGCGTACTATTCCACTGAGGGGACGTACGCCAATCCTGACTGGATTGATGAGTTTGGAGAAATTGTTGAAAAGCGGACTCCTCCTGAATCTTCCGTTGATCCAGGCCGGTCCCCTGTTGCCTATGATATCATCGCGTATCCCAATCCATTCAATCCTTCGACGAACCTTCACTATCAGTTGGCAGATCAGGCACATGTGATCCTGACCGTCCATGACCTTCTGGGCAGAGAGATCATCAAACTCATTGATTCCGATCACCCTGCCGGTTACTTTAACATCCAGTGGAATGGCATCGATGCATCGGGCAATTCCGTATCTGCTGGTATGTATCTGTATCGTTTTGTTGTTTTTCAGCATAAAGGAGGAGACGCTGTACGAAAGTCCGGTAAACTTCTGCTTGTAAAATAGGGATGAAATCATTATTATTGAATAGCGGTGTATTCTCTGCCCATTTCATCTTACTTCCGTGGAATGGGCAGAGACTCAATCCCTGTTGAAAAAAAGAATCTCATTTTAATTAAACCTTTGTTTGTAAAAACAGGAATAGTCTGCAATGCGTTGTCTTATCGCCCGTATCATTCCCGTTTTACTAATTATCGCATATCTCACCTCAGGTTGCGTGAGGAATAAGAATCCTGTGGCTCCTCCAAATCTGCGGAACCTGACCTGGACGGTCGACACCCTCAACCACCCCGACAACTGGCAGTCCGCGCTGCCGGACATCTGGGCCAGCTCTGCCCGGGACGTTTATGCGGCGGGCCGGGCCAACACCACCCGAGGTATCCTGTGGCATTACGACGGCGTGCAGTGGGAGGAAGTCAAAATCAGCGCCACCCAGGGCGGGCCTATTGTCGGCGCTATTGATTTTGCCGATGTATTTGGCTTCGGGCCGGAGGATTTGTGGTTGGGTGGAGACTGGAGTGAACTAAATCCCAATCCACCTCCGTATTCAATCAGCCACAGCCTTTTAGTTCACTACGACGGCTCCGAATGGGAGCAGGTTCCCACGCCTGACGATAGAAACATCGCGACGGTATGGGGCCCTTCTCCTGATAACATCTGGATGGCCGGCGTCAACGGTACATCTTTTCACTACGACGGTGTTTCCGTGACAAGGGACTCGATTCCCCTGGACATCCCCAGGGACGCCGGTCCTTACTACGTTGCTTTGA
>CAZTKR010000426.1:0-2818 GCA_964614115.1 uncultured bacterium
GTGCTGGCGTAGCTCGTAGATAGGAATAAATATTATCTTGTAATCCAGAATCCAAATGAGTAAAAAATTTTAAAAGATTATGATGAAATCACCACAGAAGTATGACCGGTTTATATCACAATCCGTTTGGATTATCATCGTATTATGCTTGTTACTTCATGGCAGCTGTGGCATCGGAAGTAGACGTATCATAAAGCTGGCCCACGCACTGGATACTTCCCATCCTGTGCATGAGGCCATGTCGTTCATGGCTCGACGTGTGGAGGAGCAATCCGGAGGTCGACTCAGAATCCGCATCTATCCCAGCCAGCAATTAGGCACAGAGAGTCAATGTCTGGAATTGGTGCAAATCGGTGTGATTGGTATGACCAAGGTATCCGCTGCCGTGATGGAGGGTATTGTTCCCGAATTTAAAGTGCTGAGTTTGCCTTATATATTCAGGGATAAAGCCCATTATTTCAAGGTATTGGACGGAAACGTTGGGGAAGAGTTGCTGGTCGCTGGCAGGGAGTACTGGCTTCATGGATTATGCTATTACGACGCGGGCAGTCGGAGTTTTTATGCACGCGACAAAATGATCCGACATCCGGATGATTTAGCCGGATTGAAGATACGTGTTATGCAGAGTAATACGGCCATACAGATGATAAAAACCTTGGGTGGATCTGCAACGCCCATTTCATGGGGAGAGCTGTACACGGCGCTTCAAGGCGGTGTCGTGGATGCTGCTGAAAACAATCCGCCCAGTTTTTATCTGTCACATCATTATGAGGTCTGTAAGTACTATTCCTTGAACGAGCATACTTCAATTCCAGATATTCTAGTTATGAATTCGAGGTTGTGGGATGGACTGAATGATGAGGAAAAAGGGTGGATAAAGGAAGCGGCCGTGGAATCATCGATGTATCAAAGGGAATTGTGGAAGGCATCCGAGCAAAAGTCCTTGGATGCACTGCGGGAAGCAGGCGTGGAGATTTTTTATCCAGATAAAAAACCGTTTCTAGAGAAGGTAGAGACAATGTATGATACATTTAAAGACAACAAAATGATTTACTCCTTGATCACAAGAATCCGAAAAATCGAATCAGATGGAATGTAAAAATGAAAACAAGGGAACGAATTGACAAGGCGCTAGGATATTTTTTGGTAACCCTGATGGGCATTCTCGTTTTGGATGTGCTATGGCAGGTGATTTCACGGTATATATTAAAATCTCCCAGTTCTTTCACAGACGAGTTGGCTCGATTCCTTCTTATCTGGGTGGGCATTCTCGGTGCTGCTTACGCAACGGGTAAAAAGATGCATTTGGCTATCGACATTATTATAAATCGATTTGATATAAAACGACGAAGACTCATCGATGCCTTGATTAATGCTGTAATTGCCCTGTTTGCTCTGTGCGTGATGATTATTGGTGGGATTCATCTCATGCTTATTCTACTTAAATTAGGGAATACTTCGGCCGCATTGTCTCTACCAATCGGATTCGTGTATTCAGTGATCCCTTTAAGCGGAATGCTTATCGTTTACTATTCACTTTCCGAGATCGCAACCGGCTGGAAGCAGGAGCCTGTTCATCCTTCAACGAACTAATCCGGAATGACTATGGAAGTAATTGGAGTTATCATCCTTGTTGTCAGTTTCTTGATCTGTCTTTCTTTTGGAGTCCCTGTGGCTTACAGCCTAGGAATTTCAGCAGTACTCACGTTACTTGTCAGCGTGGATTCAATAGCGGCGTTCACGGCGCTTGCTCAGAGGATGGCCACGGGATTGGACAGTTTTACTTTACTGGCAATCCCGTTCTTCATACTGGCTGGTCAGTTGATGAATCGGGGGGGAATCGCTATCCGGCTCATCGCCTTTGCCAAGGTCATAGTGGGCAGACTTCCCGGCGGACTGGCTTTTGTCAATATCCTGGCTAACATGTTATTTGGGGCCATTTCTGGATCGGCGGGTGCATCTGCTTCAGCTATTGGCGGATTCATGACACCTGTAATGGAAAAAGAGGGTTACAGCAGGCCCTTTAGTGCTGCCGTAAACATCACCTCAGCGACCACCGGACTGATTATTCCACCAAGTAACATCCTGATCGTCTATTCACTGGCCAGCGGGGGTGTATCGATTGCGGCGTTGTTCATCGCCGGGTACATCCCAGGAATACTAATCGGATTAACATTGATGCTGGTGGCTGGATTCTATACACGTCGGTTTCCGGTTTCGATTGCAGAAAGGGTCACTCTCAAATATGCCACCATCACCTTCCTGCACGCTCTTCCAAGCCTACTCCTGCTCATCGTGGTTATTGGCGGTATCATTGGCGGTATCTTTACGGCTACCGAAGCTTCTGTGATCGCCGTTTTATACACCCTAATCCTGTCCTTCATCTACAGGGAAATTACATTGCGGGATTTACCCGATATTTTCTTAAAAAGCATTGGAACGGTTTCCATCGTAATGCTGCTCATTGCCACGTCCATCGCCTTGTCATGGGTGTTGTCATTCGAAAATATTCCTCAGAGCATCAGCACTGCGCTTCTCAGTATCAGCGACAGCAAGTTCGTCCTTTTCCTGATCATCAATCTCGTGCTTCTGTTCGTGGGTGTGTTCATGGATATGACCCCGGCGGTTCTCATATTCACGCCAATATTCCTCCCCGTGGTAATGCAATTCGGCGTGCATCCCATTCACTTCGGGATCATCATGATCATGAATTTATGTGTGGGATTATGTACGCCGCCCGTTGGCGCTGTGCTATTTATTGGGTGTAGTGTGGCGGATGTAAGAATCGAAAAGGTTGTGAAGCCTTTGTTACCATAGA
>CAZTKR010000427.1:0-2806 GCA_964614115.1 uncultured bacterium
GGCGTGAAAGTTCCGATCCACCACTGATATCCATAACCGGTCGCAAAATCAGACAATGGATTTGAAACGGAAAGACTCATGAATCCTCTCGTGGATTGTGTGACCCATTCCTCTGATACAATACGACTGCCGTTCCACATTCCCTCCTGCAGAACCAATCGACCGATCTTTGCCATATCTCTGGAACGAAGATAAAGACCCGACGATGCAAAAACCATCCCATCGGCATTTGGTAAATCAATCCACCGGAATGATGTAATGCCCAGAGGTGTAAAAAGATACGTTCTGGCAAATTCGGATAAGTTTAAATCAGATTTTCTTTTTACAATTTCCCCCAGCAGATTCGTCGTGCCGCTATTATAAATAAAGGTATTGCCTGGTGGGGCAACCAACGGTAGTTCCAGGACATATTCTATTGGATCGTCTGCCAAAAGCATGCTGGTCAAACTGTTTCTCGAATCGTTATAAGAATAATCTTCATTCCAAGGGATGCCCGTCGACATGGTAAGCATGTGCCAAAATGTGACTCCATCTTTTGATCCGTTGTTGAGTTCCGAATATTCAGGAAACACAGAAAACATTTTTTCGTCGATTCCTTGAATGAATCCTTTATCCTTGGCAATTCCAAAGAGTATGGACGTGATACTCTTTGTTACAGAAGCCTGTAAATGGAGAGCATCGCGATTAAAATCTATCTGGGTGAAATTGATGTCACCTCCATTCGCGATATGTGTCAGTACCGAGTCGTTGAGGACAAGATCGAATCCACTGAAGTACTCTTCAAACACAAGGTTCTCATCCTTGACAATAACAATACTATGGATGTGGTGTGTTTCTCTATTAAGCAGCTCATTCATGAGATCGACGATTGGTTGAGTATCCATACCCACGTCGGTCATAGAGACCGTTGACCAGCCATCGTTGGTCTGCTCAGGCACCCGGTAATTATATTGTATGGCAGAGTCTGGCTCAGTGGCATGATCGCATGATATGGATAAGAAGAGAGCGAATGCTATCGGCACTACTACGAGATATTGTCTTTTAGCCATCCTATTATCACCTTCCAATCTGTACGATTCATTTCATCCGTATCCCGGTTCGTCTTCGATCATTAGAATTTACAGGATGTGAACAATACGTCGAAGCCTCCCCTTCGAAATACGAAACCTCAATGCACTGAAAGTGCATTGCTAAACTTGCATACAGGGTCAATAAAAACAATCCATTTTCATGTCTTTACCAGTCGAAATCAATTACTGATCACCGCCGGAAAAATATAATTAAAAATGATATCTAAAAAATCGACGCCATTTCGACCGTTCTCAGCCGTGATCACGATTAAAATATCACACGCCGGTATCAGAAAAATATGCTGTCCACTGTATCCGGCCGCATAAGGAATATAGCGCGTAATCTGCACACCGGGCTCGGGAATTTGAATATAACGAAAGCTCCACCATTGATACCCGTATTGAACCCTGTCTTCGACTGTGACATGTGCCGTGAGCGATTCGGTCACCCAGTCCTCCTCCACGACCTGCACACCAAGCCATTGGCCGCCGTCGAGATAACACTGACCAAACTTCGCCATGTCCCTGGGCCGCAGTTGAAGTCCACCGCCCGTGTCCGGCAAATCGTTGGGACGGCTCGATTGATACGACCATTGACGTTCGGTAATGCCCAGCGGCCCGAAGAGCCAATCATCGGCCAGTCTGTCTGCGTGCCTTCCCGTGGCTTTTTTGAGAATCGCGGCCAGCAGAATCGTACATCCGCTGTTGTAATTAAACCGCTGTCCCGGCTCTTCGACCATGGGCAGTTCCAGGACGAACCGTACCCAATCATCGCTGTCATGCATCTGATTCCACGTGTTATCGGGTGAATCATAAGGATCGGTAAATTCATCGTACTGGAATCCCGATGTCATGGTCAGGAGATGGCGCAGCGTGATATTCTGCTTTTGCGGGTCTGCCTGGATGATATCCTCATACTCGGGAAAGAAATCGGCGATCCTCACATCGATCCCGGCTATGTCCCCCTCTTCGACTGCTTTACCCACCAGGGCCGAAGTGATACTCTTGGTCACAGAATATATGCTATGCAATCTGTCCACATGATAATTCCGGTAATACTCTTCAAAGATCAACGTGCCACGGCGTACAATCAACAGGCTGTGTATATAACCATAGTCCCCTTGACGGATCCGCTGGGACAGGGTATCGATGATAAAAGGATTCATACCTTGTTCCAGCAGGGAAGAAACCTGCCAGCCGTCGTTGAGCTGTTCCGGGGTGTCGGGCACATCGAATTCAGGATTCACCGACTCCTTGGAGCAGGAGACGATGATAATGAGAAGTACAACGGCCCATACAGCCAACCATTCTTTTTTCACACTCATCACGTAAAAAGTCCTCCTGTTTATATCTCGTAATTCCTCATCCGATTTCATTCTGAGTGATGTTGCGTATCGGACCTCCAGCATCCGAATCGATAGGATTATCGGATGAACGACCCACTCCTTCGATCAGGATGACGATGGCTAAACACGACCATGCGATGAAAACCCATGCTCTTAATGTTCAAACCCATTTTCGTGTCCGTTCTTTTAGTAAAACAGTGTGTTCCGTGCCATGAACACACGACACGGAACACACTCATTTCTCATGGACTCACTTCGGCCCCAATGGAAGCGTATACCCCAGCATGATCTGAAATCCTTTTGTCGAAAACTCGTCGTCTTCCCTGACTTCTTCGTTCATCACCAAATCACCAGCCCTGAATTCTACGGTGCCCCCCTCGTTGAGATTGA
>CAZTKR010000428.1:0-2798 GCA_964614115.1 uncultured bacterium
CCTCTAACAGTTTAGGAAATCCCGAGATTGTAAACAACCCTAATTTAAATTACATATAAATCGGCAACAGATATCCGGACAGGCTTGTCTATCCGTAATCTTTTTTTCCATGTCTTCATTTGTCCTTTGCTGCGTTCTCATCGATCGTGTTGAGCACGTTATCGACGAATCGGAATGTCATCCATTCAGAACATGCTCTTTTACCATGACTGAGGATTGGATTATTGCAGCACAGTCCCGATGATTGAATGCGTTCTGCGGAGAGCATGATGCATTGATCATGGATTGCTACGAGTGAGCAGTCCGAAGGATGATGAGTGCTCACCCATCAGAATAGCGGAGATGGATGTGTGGGCAGTTTCGATACGTGACCTGAGGCACGGTTAGAATTATTTTTCATCAGAAATTGCTTGATATATTTATTAAATATCAGTATGTTTATTGGATTTATGGGTTTTACGATTAAAAAGTCAACTCTGGCTAAAGGTATCTTGGTATTCGTCCTGCTGTCCGTCGCTGTGATGGTGGGTATACTCGTCTGGACTACAGAAGCTGAAACATGGTTTCAACTTGCCCAATTTCGATGGATATTCGTGCCCGTTCTCCTTGTCCTGGGAATCGTCCGATGGATACTGGACGGCATGGCATTTATCGCGTTGAGCAGAAGCGATTCAAGTCCTTCGATGCGAATTGGAAGGACGACCGTTATTCGTTTAGAGGGGAGTTTGGTGGCCGCCGTCGTTCCCATTCTTGTCGGTACTTTTAGCATGCATGCGTATCTCCTCCATAAAGAGAAAATGAGGCTGAGTACGAGCATGGCCATTTCCGTGCTTCGGGCCATACTCCCCGTGTTCCTCTTTCTCCTGAATATCCCGATCCTCTTCTGGATGAAGGACGATCCAACGAGCGGACACTTTTTTACTCAGTTTATCAAAGTGATTTCCCTGCCCCTGGTCGTCATCATCGTTTTCTTTGTCTTCACTCTGTTCTATCCCCATCAGATTAAAAAAGCAGCGTCCGGTATTGTCCGTTGGTGGGGACGTATCAAGTTCCTCCATATCGAGCGTATCCTTGAACTCGAAGAAAGACTCTTCCACGAAATCGATCAATTCAGCAAGATATTCTGGATGTACATGCGAAAAGGGAAACGCACACTGCTGGAGGCTACCGGCTGGATACTGGCCGCTTTTATGGCCGATTATTTCATCGCTTTCACCATCTTATGGGGATTTCATTTTTCTCCTCCCATTTTTTGGGGTTTGGCCATTCAGTTTTTAATGCGGCCCATACTTTATCTGGCTCCTACACCGGGAGGAGCGGGGATTTGGGAGTTTACTTATTTGGGATTTTTTTCTCTTTTTATGTCGCAACATCTCATCGGTGTAGCCGTATTCATATGGCGAATCGTACTCACATACCTTCCCTGTATCGTGGGAGCGTATTTTCTCTCCATGGAATTTCGGAAGGATGGGCATTTGCGGCAGATCATACTGGAAAAAGGTGAGCTTCCAGAAGAAGATTTGGATCATCTGGTCGTTGAAAATAATGTGGATCAGTAGAATTTTTAGCAGGGGGCTTCGTGAAAAAAGTCATCGAAACGATTTTGGAGGAAGAAAAGAAAGCCAGAGACCGGGTCGAAGCGGCAAGAGAGAAAGCGAAGCAGATTCGGATCGAGGCAGAGACAGAGTCACAGAAGATTCTGGCAGAGGCTCGACAGAAGGGTATAGAAGAGGCCAAAGCCCTGGTGAATCAGGCCGAGGCCGATGCACGTAAACAAAAAGACGAAGAACTCGCTCAGGCCTCTCAGTTGGGCGAATCCTTATGGACGGAAAAGAAAGAAGTCATCGGCCAGACCGTGGAAGTTCTATACCGGAGGACATTGGGGGAGGATATCGTGGCGACATGACGTCCATTGGTACATACGGGTTCATCAATGCCAAAGTACGGGCTATGCGATCCTTCCTGCTCACGGATGCGGTGTATCACACGATGGCAGCAGCGGAGAGTCTTCAAGAGGTCTTTTCGGTGCTCTCTCAAACACACCTTCGGGATGTTGTGGAACATGCGACGGCCCAGGAGCCCGAAAAGATCGAGCAGGCTCTCCTTCGAGAAGAAATACAGCGAATTCAATCCATACAGAAAAAAAGTCATAAGCGCTTTGTCCGACTGGTCACGCTATATTTAGAACGGTACGATGGTGAGCGATTGAAAGTACTTCTTCGGTACTGGCATCGTAAGATCGAGAAGGAAGTGCCCATCATTAGGGAGAGGATTGTGTACGACTTTCCCATCGATGCCATCCTCATGGCCGAGACACTGGACGAGGTCATTACCCTCTTAGAAGGAACGCCGTTCCAGGATGTACTGGCCCGCGTGGCAGCTGATTATCGAAAATCCCAGACGCTTTTTCCGCTGGAATTGGCCATCGATCGCGCCGTTTTCGACCGCATCTGGCAAGCGACGGGCGATTTGGGTACGAAAGACAAGTCTATTGCCCGGCGTCTCCTGGGGATTGAAATCGACCTGAGAAACCTCGATTGGATCGGCCGTCTCAAGACTTATTATGACCTCTCATCGGCGGAAATTGGGGATCGAACACTCCCTCACGGTTATCGGATCCATGCCGAAGATATTCGTCGAATCGCTACCGAGGGTAATGTCCTGCAAGCCTTAATGAAAGTGGCATCGGGAAGTCATTTTATCGGAAGCCTGCCCTCGGAATCAGAATCGGACCTGAAAGACCTGGAGCATCTGCTCTATCAAATCCTTATCATCGAGGCCAGGAAGGCGTTTGGTGA
>CAZTKR010000429.1:0-2797 GCA_964614115.1 uncultured bacterium
ATTGTATCCATCGTATCTGTTTAAACCGACCTCAGTGCCAAACCACATGAATCCTTTGCTGTCTTGAAGAATGCAAAACACCGTGCCCTGGGAAAGTCCGTCTTCGATGGACAGATTCTCGAAATTAATGTGCTTCTTCTGGCCATACGAAACAGCGTATAGTCCGGAGAGAATCCAGATAAAATAGAGGAATATTTTTTTTCCTTTCGGCATTCAAAGACCTCGATCAAACAAAGCATATCGGTCCGGGGACCGTCTTCCTGTTGAGCAGCTTCGATATGACATCCATCATCACAGCGGCATGGGTCGTCTTTGGGATAAACGCATCGGCACCGCATTTTTTTGCCAACTCGGCATCTTCGTCGAGATCGCGGGAGGTCAGCATGATGACGGGTATATGCTGGATATTCCGATCCAGCTTAATCAGACGACAAATCTTATGACCATCCATTTCAGGAAGCATGATATCCGATATCACCAAATCCGGCTTCTCTTTTCTCGCGGTATTCAATCCTTCCAGTCCATTCTGTGCGGCGATGATCCGGTATCCTTCCGACTCCAACCTCATCTTGAGGATTTTGAGGAATGCCTCATTATCCTCAATGATGAGAATACATTTGGGTACAGATTCGCTCATGGATTCCACTTTATCCACACTCCCTTGATGTACTCAATAGCTCACCATCTCTTGAACGTAGTTCAGCAACTCCTCCTGCTGAATGGGTTTACTCATGATCGGTATTTGGAGAGTATCATCGACTCTTTCGATGCGTTCCTTGTCCACGGTCGCGGCGCTTAAGATGAGGATGGGTATATCCCGAGTGTGTTTATCTTCTTTAAGTCGCTCGATCACTCCGTAACCATCCAATCCCGGCAACATCATATCCAGTACGATGAGGGAGGGGTGCTCGGACTTCGCCTTCTTGACGGCTTCCTGACCATCGAAGGCTTCGATGAACTGATAATCGTCCCTGCTCAAGAATTTTTTGATGATATCCACGACGGATTTTTCATCATCTACGACCAAGACCTTGGGAAATGGCATTTTCTTCAGTGTAAACGTAAACATCGAACCCTTGCCCAACTCCGATTCCACCCAAATCTTACCGCCATGCTTCTCCACCAAACCCTTGACAATAACAAGGCCCAAACCCGTTCCTTTGTATCCGGAACCCTCTGTACGGCCCAACTGCTCAAACTTGGAAAACAGCCTCGGCATGTCTTTCTCGGCAATGCCGATCCCCGTATCCGACACGCTGCACTCGACCACATCGCCGTTCTCTTTCTCCTCGACACGTATGGAAATAGAACCGCCTTCGGGGGTGCAGCGAATGGCATTGCTCAACAGATTGCTAAAAATCTGGGTAATCTTATCGTCGTCCACGAAGAGCTTCAGCGGATCGTCGGGAAGTTGAGCCGTCAATTCGATGGATTTCTCCTGAGCCTGGGAGTCGAAGCTCTGCAGTATCCGCCGTACTATTTCGCATGCATCCACCGATCGTCGGCGCAACGTTATTTTCCCTGCCTCAATCTTCGAAACATCCAGGAGATCGGTTATCAATCGGGTGAGTCGATCGATGTTGGACTGTGTATCCATCAACAGATCTCTCTGGCTCTCCGTAATATCACCCGCAACGCCGTCGAGAATAAGGGTCACGCCACCCCGCATGACTGCAATAGGCGTGCGGAGCTCGTGGGATACTGTCGATAGAAAATCATTCTTCAGTTGATCCAGTTCCTGCAGTCGCTTCACGTGTTCTTCCAAGGCAGTCTGGAGACGTATAATACGCTCGCCCACCCGGACTCGGGCATGCAATTCGCGAACACTAAAGGGTTTCGTCACATAATCATCGGCACCGGCATCCAGACCGGCAGCAATATCCTCTTTACTCCCTTTGGCCGTTAGGAGGACGACGTAGATGTACGGTTCCTTTTTTTCGGCCCGAATCTTTCTGCATACATCGATACCGTCCATGCCGGGCATCATCCAATCCAGTACGGCCAGTTGAGGAGCATCCTCCTGCTTGAGCACTTCCCATGCATCAACACCGTTGCATGTTACGATGACCTCGTACCCCCTCTCACTCAGGGAAGTTTCCACAAGCCGACGCGAGATCCGATCATCTTCTGCAATCAACACTCTCATGATGTCACCGCCTGTTCGACTGTATCCAGGTGTTCGTTCTCTTGTTGCGAGGCTTCTTCATCGACCGATTCGTTCTCCTCCGCAACATCGCTTCCCACATGCTTATCTTCAAAATCCGTATCACCCTGGGTTTGTACATCGGGCAGTTCTTCAAGAAGCAGCTTCAGTTCTCGGAGAAGCAGCGCATACTCCCCATTCGTAGACTTATCTTCCCCCCCTTCTTTTTTGGCTGCGATACGTTCAAGAATTTTTTCAACCTTATATGCACCCAGAAGAGATGCGCTTTCCATCAGTTCCAACAGCTCTGAAGAGATGTCCTCTTGTGAATCGCCGTTCTGATAGGCCTCTAGCAGGGCAATTTTTTTTGTGACCGATACGGCAAACTCTCGTGTAATCTCACCGTATGCACGTGTATCCAGGTTGAGGCGGTGCATGATCTGGCGCTTGTTCTGCAAAACCGGTTTATCGTGCCCCAAGACTTCTTTGACTTTTTGTAGCAATTGACTCGGAATAACGGGTTTAACGATGTAATGCTTACAGCCCAGTTCAATAGCCTTCATGACCGTTTGCATCTCTTTCAGAGCGGTACACATAATCACCGGAATTTCCTTCAGGACCGGATGTTCTTTCATTTGCTTCAGGAGGGACAAT
>CAZTKR010000430.1:0-2782 GCA_964614115.1 uncultured bacterium
GAAGAAAGTCGCCCAAAGAATCGGCCTTTTTTAATCCCGAAGCTTCGGGACTAAAAAAAGGCCAGGAACCCGTCCCGAAGTTATGGGATGGGTAGGGGGTAGAACCAGAAATTGTCGGCATTAATGAAAAGTGTGTTTTCGGATACGGAGTATGGTCATGAGAAGGAAGCATAAAAAGTCTTCAGTACCGGATTGGGATCAGGCGGTGAGCAAGCCCATGGTGTGTTTTTGGGTGTGCCTGTTCGTGTTCGGGTTTGGTATGCTGCTGCTTTTGCTCCAGGGGTGCTGAGCGTGCAGCCTGCATCCAGCGACTCGCCGCCCGCGTGGCGGATCACGAGCATCGGCCCGTACACGTACATCCGCTACAGGGGATGGCAGTGGTGTCCGCGGGTCTGCTGGCAGGCGGCCCTGGCAGGTTTTGTGTTCGCGTATGCCGCTTATCAAATCCGGATGTATTTCACAGGAGGTCGATCATGGAAAAACCGCCGACTGCGTTCCACCAGCAGGAGATGTTCGAAGCCCGCAAGGCGCTGATGGCCGTGTGGCAGTGGAACGGCCAGGGCCGCAAGGGGCCGTTCCCTGAAAGGGCCATCCGGCGCGTGCTGGGCAACCCGGACGAGGTGTGCCCGCAATGCCTGTCCTACCGGCCCGGGGATCAGCGGGTCAAGTCTGGGATGAGTTGCAGGTTTTGTGATAGGAAGGGGGGATGATTCAGGATTTCGTCGGCGGGCCCCCGACCCCTCTCGTCCCCGCCCTCTGGTCGGGGACGTCAAACCAATCAGCCGTCCCAAAAAGCATGGGCCGGCAGGGGGTTGGCCCCGCCCGCGACCCAGCCTTCCGTTGGGCTTTTCTACTCTCATTGGCGGGCGATTCATTTCGATGGGCTTTTCAATGATGTGGAGTGAACCGTATCTCTACTTTTCTTTTAGAAAGAAAAGTAGCAAAAGAAACTTCCTTTTTGCAAGCTTGGTTAAGACGAGCGGTGTCTCCCTTAAGCGGTTGATCGTATCCGCTCTTCCCATCCGCCAAGTAATTCGACAGAAGCCGGTCAGGATGGCACCTGCCGAATTAAACCCCTTCCTTTATCCGGTCGGAGTTTTTGGGTGTCCCGAAGCTTCGGGACGGCAAAAAGGCACCCGTTCCGAAGGGTCGGAACGGGTAGGGGGTATTATAAAGGAAATGTCCCACTTAAAGAAGGAGCTTGAAATGCATATCGATACCATCTTAAAGGGAGTGTGAATAATATTAGGTGGAATCCCCTTGGTATTAAATGATAATATAAATATATAGATTACGAGGGCAAATTACAAGTTGTCATTGAGCCAGGATGAACATTTATCATCAAATCCAGTCCATGCTCCAACACCACTGGATTTGAGAACCAATAATGAATCATTGGAGTCAATATAAGGTTTAAGATAATCCCTTATAGCAGAGGCAGTTTTTGACGATATGACAAACCAATTAGAATCGAGGCAATGCCAGCAGGCACCTAATTTTTTAATTGCTTCGTAAAGCTTATCGTAATCTTGGCCTGGTGCATTTAAATCATAAGTAATGAGGTATGTAGCCATAATGGCCTCCTTTCCTTTGAAATTATCCGGTGGGGGCGGAAAGAATCAAGTAGGTGGACTACTTAACCCTTGCCCAGAAGCGGAAGCATTTAGCCTTTTTGGGGTAAATGATCTTTCCGCCCTTACGGATATACTTACAGTAAACAAGTACATAAGAATGTCCGTCATCAGGTGGACCTTTATCAAAGGTCATACTCCATCACCTCCTTTCATAGCGTATTTGCCGGTTGCACCGGCACACCCTATGAACACACTCTTGGGGAATGTGAACAAGGGGGTGGACGGATCCCCGGACAAAATGCTAAGTAGGAAGTGATGAAAAGGGAGCGCCCAATTTCCCCCACCGGAAATTAAAAAAGGCGAACACGAGAAAGAACCACGTCTCGTTTCGCCTCACTAAAACATAATAAAAAAGAGATGGAAAGTCAAGGAACAATTGAATGAAAGCCGGTCATTACGGATCGAATCTGTCCGAGTGCTATCGGGTTCTTTGCCGAACGATCATTTTCCCGGCATCAAGAAAATGACCATCACCATCGGCTGGGTGTAAACTTAGCCGATAGGCCGTTGACCGGCCTGCAATTAATGTCCAAATTATCAAACCGATAAAGATATGGAAAATTATTTCTTTTTTTGTGTTTTCTTCTGTACCGTCTTCTTTTTAACTGGTTTCTTTTTGTCAGGGGCTTGCGTCAATGCAGAGCCTGCGACAGATTTTTGGTCCTTTGTTGATGATTTCTTTCTTAATTGCTTTGATGCTTTTTTAGCAACTCGTTTTGAGGTTTTTTCGTTTTTAGCCATGACACACCTCCTTCAAAATGTAAAAAGGCGAACACGAGAAAGAACGTCGTCTCGTTTTGATTCATTAGAAATTAATAAAAAAGAGATGGAAAGTCAAGGAGATTATATATTGAGTCCCATATGTTCATCCGGTGAACATAGATATTGGGCCGATATAGTTAAGATGATAAGAAAGATATGTATTGTAAAAGATCAGGGTTGTCAGGATTTGGCTGGAGGAATCTGAATCTCATACTTTCATATAAGCTTATCAGATATGGGACGTTCTCGCATTCGAGCAGGATAATGCGTCCTCCAACGATATCTTTGGCATTGTTTATCGAGCTCAGGGCAAAGTCTAGAATATCCTTACCGGATAAATCTTTGGAACTGAATTGCTCGCTTCTTCCGATCTGTCCGATAAGGTA
>CAZTKR010000431.1:0-2778 GCA_964614115.1 uncultured bacterium
TCGGACTGGTTCTCCACGGTAATTTTTGCTCCGTTGCCGAAGGGCATGGGGAAATAGCAATTCAGCGCCCTGCCTTCTTTGGGTGCCACGGCCAGGGGGAGCGAGATAAAATTGTACGTTTCTCCCCAGCCGTTTCCAAAAAAATCTCCGATGGGTGATTCGACACTGGGTTTGGTCTCTCCATCCCAGTACATCCGAAGAATGGCGTTTCGACGGATCATCTCATCCTGGCAGGATATCGTTACCCAGATATGCCGGATGATGCCCGCGCCCTCGATTTCTGCAATCGTGGCTGTCTGGCCCGATTCGATGACCAACCGGTCGGCATTCTTTCCGGTCCGGTCGTAGCTCGAAATCCGCTTGGATGCGTACGATCTGAGCTTTGCCAGACCGCCCAGTGCACTCGACGGCGTTTGCATTTCCTGTGCCAGCGCCCATGACGCTGCCGTCGCAACGATCACGATGATGACGGTATTCCAACCTCGCAATTTCTTATCAGCCATCATGCCCTCCTGTTATTTGTGGAAAATTGTATGTTGTTTCGCTAAGATCATTTCTCCCGTGTCTGCACCCAGAAAAAATCGATGCCGATCTCGGGAGAATGAAGACCGTGTTCAGCCCCGATGTATTCGACAGACAACGTATGTTCGCCTGCATCCAGCACCATGGATTCGAAGAAAAAGTTCCGAAGCAGGTTTCGATGGGGGCAATAGAGATCAATGGGCCGATCGTCCGTGGCAATCGACTTGTTGTTCAGGAGCACCCGGATCCTACCCGATTGTGGCGTCAGAGCTGCGGTCATGACGATGCGTTTTCGTCCTGCGTGGTCCACAGGCAGCCTGAAATCCTTACGATCATCAGGATTATGGGGTTTCCAGACAAGAATTTTTCCGTCAGCCCAAAGGCGGCCTTCCCTTATCACCACTGATTCATGATTTGTGAGAAAATCCTCAGCCGGGTAGAAGATGGAACCACGCGCCGCGCCCCGGGCAGCGGGATGCCAATCTTCGGGTAGAGACAATGACCTGAGGTCTTCTCCGGTCAACGGCAAATGATCGTCCATGAGTCCCGGACGTCCATAATGATAACCGATGCGTGCATACGAGAATCCCGCTACCCGCTCATGACTGAACAGTTCCATATAGAAACCCAGATACTTTTCAAAGGGGATGGGATCGAGAATATGCCATCGACAATTCGTCACAAATCCTCGATTACCGGGTCCGTCGTTTCGTGGCTGCCCGCAATAAGGGAAATAGAAAATATCCGGCGCTGACCAGGAATAATTGTAATAATCCTCGGATCCTGTGCCGAATAGAGACGGATGCGTGTTGTCGTCCACAAAGACTTTCTCATCCCCTTCTCCCCACCAATTGCCGCCCGGCGTGGGTACGGACGTCGGATTGAGCAATATCGAAGTCGTGCCCACATAGACGCCTTTTCCTCTGGCCATTAAGAACGGAAGGTCTTGAATTGCTCGATTGGATGCGATGAGATCGTGATTAACTCTCCACCGGGCGCGAAAATACATCGTATGCTCATCCCAGGTGAAATCGGCCGGCAGTACGTCTCCCGATACGTGAACCGATTGGCCGCCCCTGTTCTCCAATTCGATGCGCAGGGAATCCCGAAAAGGCATGACAAACCGACAGGTCATCCGTCCATCGGCCTCCACTGTAAAGGGAAGCGACTGATACGGATTAATACCTGGCGCAGCACCAAAGAAATCACCCACTGGGGACTGAACCTGTCCCCAGGGATACCCATCGCAGGTGATAGATAGCACGGTTTGTCTTAAGGCCTTATCCATATCATCTGCCTGAAGCAGGAGCGATAGCCTCTCGATAGCGCCAGGCCCATCCAACGATAATATTTCTTCTTTAAATGCAGGTGCGAGTGTTTCGTCAAAACGTTGAACGTGATCTTGGTTTGCTGAGGCGATAACAGCGTCCGGATCGGAAAGTGCCTGAGTGACATCGTCTATGACATCGGCATATCGATCGACATCGTCGGATTTGAAAGTAACAACCCGGACGCCTTGATCGTAAAGACGCGCCTGTATCTGGTAAAAATGAATCTCTTCCACGTTGCCAATCCAGATCAGCCGGAAGCGTTTGGAAAAAGGAATCGGAGCATAGGATGCATCGCGCTGGTAGACGGTCTTACGGAAACGGTCGGCATCAATAGCCTTCAGATTGGACAGAACATCATAGGGCTTCCTGAAAAACGGATCGGCCTTGCCTTCGTACAGAGGCTTTTGCGTGTCGTCGATGTATAATCGAACCTGACCGGAGATGGAGGCTGTCCAAAGTCGGACGATGGCGCCGGGCCCCTTCAAATCGGCCATCAGATACTCGCCCGTCCCGGATTCATCGGGAGCCTTTAAAACCTCTTCAAAATTCGGTGTGGGCTCGCCCCCGAATCCATCGGAATTGGCAAACCAATCAGGCCCGCCCGGAACCTGGCTTCGGTGATCGTACGAGGAAAATTGAACCATCCGATAACTCGGATCCGGATACCTGGCCAAGGCCTTCATATCGATCATTTCCTTGAAAAGCGAACCGGTCGTAATCACATTGTCGGTTTTGGGATGCTGGGCAGAAATCAGCATCGGTTGAATCGTCGTGAAAATGAGGAATAAAATCAATATGTACCTTTTCATATGCCCCTCCGTCATCTATATTTTAAAATTAACAATGATAACACACCATCGATGAATCTAGTGTCGAATATCTTTGCATGATTCTCCAACAATGAATTCGGGATTTAATACTATTT
>CAZTKR010000432.1:0-2769 GCA_964614115.1 uncultured bacterium
AAAGCAGTGTTAAGTATACATTATTTTTTTATAGAAATCAAGGAGAAAGGCGGAAAAAAACGGAGAAAACTGGCCTTTGGGGTATTTATGTCACAAGCATGATTGGCAGTCGAGCGTTTATGAAACAATCAACAGCATGCATGACCGATCCCTAGGTAGTCACATGCTGAACCACCCAAAGAAAAAAGTCTGCTTGAAAGCAGACTTCAGTCATGTGCGTGATTGAGAGCACCCCCTCATCATCGTCTGGTACATGCTTAAATTTTAAAGAAACGGTAGAGAAGCCAGAGGAACAGGACACCGCCGATCACGACAAACCACCAGACATTCATTATTACAAAATCGGAGATATAGGCACCCAGAACTATGCCAACGATGGTGCAGAAAATCTTGAGAATGCCTATGGACCAGACGGTCTGTGCTTTGACTTTTCGATCTGCCCATTCAAAAATTGCCATGGTGCACCTCCTATCTGATGATGGGTGAACAAGAGTTCGGATGAGAACTCGCTTTTTGCGCTCCGCCATTCTTCAGGCTTGTTAATTTCATCGGCGGGCGATTCATTTTGCCGAGCTTCTACATGGTGATTGGTGAACCGTTTCTCAACTTTTCTTTTAGAAAAAAAGCAATTCCCAAGGATCGGGAAGTGTAGGCTCCCCTCAATCCTTTCGCTTGATTGTCTTCTTGATATTCGTTTGTTGGCTCTGTCAAAGTACAAAAAGAGAATGAATCTTATCCTTCTCAGGAACAGTTTTATGAATGTATGTCAAATGAATCGTGAATGAATGACGTCGAAGGATCGGACGTCGATAGATCGTGTCCGATCATCGATTGTTCATAAATAACGACCCGGTGTATCTTCCTTTGTCCGGCTATCATCAAAAAGGGATGAATGGCGACGGCATCGTTTTCTTTATCTTTTTCTTTCTCGTGTAGAACCAAATCAATGAGAGCATGGCAATGTCCATGGCCGTGTGGATGATGATCACACCTGTCGTGCCGACTCCCTTGGTGGTGATAAAAGACTGCATGAACACGGACGATCCCAGTTCGGTCTTGGCGTTGAGTTCCTGGAACGTGAAGGTGAGCAGTTCGTAATGCTTATGCAGGGCCGTCCCGTTGATACCCGCAAAAAGTAGGAATCCAACACTGACGGCCGCGCGTTTGACGAATTCCCATTGAATATCCGCGGTGAACAGCCATCCCATAATGATTGCGTACACGAAGATGTAAAAATTCCAGTAGTAGTTGATGACTTCGTTGATCTTAAAGGCGATGTCCAACAGTTGGTTCGTTTCCATCTCCGCCTCGCCGTTTTGTTCGGATAGGGAGTCGTATTCCGGTTTGCTGCCCCGCAGAGGCTGGAATCCTTATAATATCCGGGAAATCCAGTCAGGGTAAAAGTCCATGTGGCCTGAGCCATGTCCTGGGCGTCGATTGGGAGTCGGGTGTAAGGGTATGATGCTTCCCATACTGCACGTTTACCCCGACTTTATGTGGGCGCGTACGGCTCTCAGGCCGTTTTTCTTTGTTCCCGGCACCGTGTCAGGTACTGGGAACAGATGGGTCGTCTATCTAAAATTTGATAGAAATGGTCTTGTCCGGCGCCTCCAGATGGACGTCTGTGACACCTGCTTCTTTCAGCTTGGCCATGGCGTCATTCGGGTCTTTGGACGCGAACAGTATTTTCCGCGTTTTCTCGTCTCCCAACATCTTGTCAAAGGGCATGTCCATGACCGTAATCGTGTTTGCCTGGCTTTCCGAACGGTAATTGGAGTTTGTTTCCTTGATGTTCCCCTCCACGGATACCGTGAAGGTCATCCGGAAACCCTTGAGCATGGAACTCATCATCTCCATCATCATGGCCTCGTCCACCTCTTCTTCCTCTTTTTCCGAGGATTTTTCCTCTTCAGCTTCCTCCTCCGGCTCTTTGACAGGGATGATGCTCAACTCGGCGGGACTGCCCGGATTGAACTTAAAGGTGTAAGACACACCGCCCTTGGATTCCATGCTGGTGGATTCGTCTTCCGCTTCGCTCTTGCCGATGTCCAGGTTCACTTTGTTGATGTCTTTAAACGAAAACGTGGCCTCGAAGCCTTCCCATCCCTGCTCGTTTTTTATTTTCTTACTCTTTACGAGCTTGACGCCTTCTCCCATTTTCTCGGCCTGCTTTTCGATCATGCTGTCGAAGAAGTTGAACTCTTCCTCGCTCTTGGTGGCCTCCTCCTCATCGACCATGGCGTCCGCCACGTCCTCTGCCATATCTTCCAGACTTCCCATCATGCCCATCATCTGTGGCGAGAAGAATTCGCGCATAACGATGGTGCCCGAACCGTCTTTGTTGACCGTGAGGTGCGTGGCGGATTCCTGACACCCGACTAAGATGATAGACACTATGATGACTGCTGCTTTCCAGAAGGTTTTCATATTCGATTTCCTTTCTATTATGTTGAACGTTGACCGGCGGTGCAGTGGATGCATCGCCGGTTTTATATTCTTCTCTCCGCAAAGGTACGAGACTGTGCGGAGTTTGATAAACGCAGGGGACACCCCCTCAGCTGAAAACGTTGTGTACCATAATGATTAAAATTCCGCTTATACCTGACGATGTATCTTATGGGTTTCCAGTGGCTTGGTCTTGGATAGTATACGGGAATTATACGTTTTTCTTGGGAGGAAAGCAAGTGGAAAATTGAAAAGGTCGGCTTTTGGTTAGCGGGGGATGGATGTGTCGGATGATGTTTTCAGACGTGAAGGATCGGAATCTAT
>CAZTKR010000433.1:0-2757 GCA_964614115.1 uncultured bacterium
AAGAGAACTGAAAACATTAACCCATCACGTCATGAGGCTAAACGATGGACATGAGAGCGACACGACACAACCGGATTCGTCGGCTGATATTAAGCGCATTGGCTCCCAATCATCCAAAATCCGTTGATTCGGTCATCATAAGGAAGCTTTTGGCCGATCTGGGATACCCAATGGATGAAGATTCGCTGGCTTCTTATCTCGCCTATTTGAAGGAGCGCGGCTACGTGCGAGTGGAAAAACGGCCGGCGTTTGACATTACCCTGGTGTCCATCACCGCAGACGGCATGGACGTGCTGGACGGGCGCATCGAGGACCGGGGCGTGGGGGTGAAAATCTGATGAGCCATGTACCTGTAGAGACCCGGGAGTTGGCGTATCAGACCTGGCGGGAATGCGGCCAGAACCTGTCCGAGACCCACCGGAAAATGAACGGCGAGCTGGGCTATGTGATCTCGCGCCAGACCCTTCATGAGTGGAAAACCAAGTACGATTGGGAGGGCCGGGCCGCCCGGGCCGAGGCCGAAGAAAAGCATCTGGCCGAGGCCACGTCGGATCAGTCGCTTCTCTTAACGCTTTTGAAGCAGAAGAAGAAATACGAAGAGTATTTCGATTCTCTCGAGCTCGGCAAGGTCGATAATCAGGCGGTCTACGGATACAATTCGATTTTGAAAATGATTCTCGATATTCGGTCAAAATCCGCGAAAGTTATTGCCGATGACGTGGCAAAAGATGTGAAGCGGGGCGGCCTGTCGGATGAGGCGGCCGAGGAGATCCGGAAGAAAATTTTAGGAGTGGCCAATTAAATGAAGGGCTATCCCGGAAAAGAAAATCGAACCCGACGCACACCGGGTGTGTTTCTCGGATATCAGCAGCGGTGGGCTGCGGATATGTCGCCGGTCAAAGTATATGAAAAAAGCCGGCGCATCGGTATTTCATGGGCCGAAGCCGGAGAAGATTCTCTTCTTGCAGCATCCGAAAACGGCATGGACGTATTTTATATCGGGTACAACAAGGACATGGCCCAGGAATTTATCGAAGATTGCGCGGACTGGAGCAAGTTTTACAACCAGGCGGCCGGCGAGATCGAGGAATTTATCTGGGAGGATGAGAAAGAGGAAAAAAAGGGCATCCAGGCGTTTCGAATCCGGTACCCGAGCGGGTGGAAGATCGTTGCCCTGTCATCAAGACCGGCCAACCTTCGGGGCAAGCAGGGAAAAATCGTTATCGATGAGGCCGCATTCCATGACGATCTGCCCGGACTCCTGAAAGCCGCAATGGCCATGCTCATGTGGGGCGGCAGGGTAGTGATTATCAGCACCCACAACGGCGACGATCATCCGTTTAACGAGCTGATCCAGGAAATGCGAGCGGGGAAAAAACCTTACAGCCTTCACCGAACCACTTTAGATGATGCCCTCGAAGAAGAGCTTTATCAGCGTATCTGCATGCGCATCGGCAAAGACTGGACCGAAGCCGACCAGAAAAAATGGCGGGAGACGCTCATCGATTTTTACGGGGATGATGCGGACGAAGAACTGTTCTGCATCCCGTCTATGGGCGGCGGAACCTATTTAACGCGAATGATGATCGAAGCGTGCATGTCCGATCAAATCCCGGTGTTGCGCTGGTCTCCCCCGGCAAAAGACTTCACGGACTGGCCGGATACCCGGCGGTATCTGGAAGTCGAACAATGGTGCAAAGAAGAGCTAAAACCCCTCCTGGACGGTCTTGCGGATTTAAAGTCCTGGTTCGGGGAAGATTTTGCCCGGCTGGTGGACCTGACGGCCATCTGGCCCATCCAGGAACTGCCCGGGTTAACGTATAGCACGCCCTTTGTGCTGGAGCTAAGAGAGTGTCCGTTCCAGCAGCAGGAACAAATCCTCTTTTTTGTGGTGGACAACCTGCCGAGATTTTCCGGAGGCGCCCTGGACAAAGGCGGCAACGGCGCATTTCTGGCCGAGCGTGCCCGGCAAAGATACGGGGTGGACCGTATTGAGGAGGTCTCTTTTTCATCGGCCTGGTTCATCGAAAACATGCCGCCCATGAAGGCGTGCTTTGAGGACAAAACCACAAGCATTCCCAGAGACAGCGAGGTTCTTGATGATTTTCGCGCCATTAAAAAAATCAAGGGTGTGCCCCGGGTCCCAACGGATCAACGCACGGAAAGCAAGCGGGGAGGCAAGCGACACGGGGACACGGCCATTGCCAAGTGTCTGGCGGTATTTGCGGCCCGGAATCTGAGCGGCGGCCACATGCCCCAGGTTACTTCCACCCGGGACAATATCATAAAGGCGGAAGTCTTGCGGCCACAAAAGAACACATGGAAGTGCGCGCCGATCTGGTGGATCAGGATAAACGCATGGTGAAAAGCGCGTTCAACCTGCTGTTTCAATGGATCGTGGACTTGAATTTTGCCGGCGCGGACGCCCCGGTTTTTTCTTTTTTCGAAGAAGAAAACATTCAAAAAGACCTGGCCGACCGGGATGAAGTGCTGACCAAGCAGGGCGTCCGGTTCACGCCCAAATACTACCAGCGCACATACAACCTTGAAGAAGACGATTTCGAGCTGGGGGAACCTCGAATGAATGGCGCCGGACAATTTGCGGAAAACGTCTCTCCCGGGGCCAATTATGACGCCCGGCAGCAGGAAATAGAAGATCTTGCCGATGATTCACTGGCTCAGGCATCCGATGTGTGGAAGAAAATCGATGAACCGGTCCGAAAACTGATCGAGTCCAGCTCGAGCCTGGAAGAGGTC
>CAZTKR010000434.1:0-2757 GCA_964614115.1 uncultured bacterium
AAAAACATTGGACCTTGTGGGGGAGCACGGTTTTTTCGAATACTTTCATCCCGTCACCGGGGAGGGCTATGGCACCGATTGTTTTTCGTGGACGGCTGCCTTGGTCCTGGATCTTATCACCCATGATGTCCATATCTAAACAGGAGTGTTCATGAAAGCTGTTGTCATAGAAAAACCGGGATGCGTAGAACTCGAAGACGTTCCGGATCCCGTCCCGCAGTCCGGGGAGGTTCTTCTCCGTCCCAAGGCCGGTGGTGTCTGCGGCACGGATGTTCACATCCTCGAGGGACAGTTTATCGGGCAATATCCCGTGATTCCCTGTCATGAGTTCTCGGCGGAAGTGGTGGAAGTCGGCGATGATGTAGGGGCGTTGCGGGTTGGTGATTCTGTGGCCGTGGATCCCAACATCCGTTGTGGACAATGTTCCCGGTGCCGTTCGGGAGAAATCAATCTCTGTGAAAATTACCAGGCCGTTGGTGTGACACGCCCTGGCGGATTTGCAGAACGGGTCTGTGTGCCGGTGAAGAATGTACACCGCTTCAGCCGTTGTGAATATGCCGCTGCGGCATTCGCAGAACCGCTGGCTTGTGTGTTGTATGGGCAGAGTCGGCTCCGCGTGACTCCGGGATCGAAGGTCATCGTCTGGGGAGCAGGCGCCATTGGCCTCTTGCATGTCCAGGTCTGCGCCAAGTTGCGAGGCGTTGATATCACGGTTGTCGATAAGGATGCCAAGCGCGTCGAAAAAGCGAGGAGCCTCGGGGCTGGGAACGGTTTTGTCAGCGACGACTTCATCGATGAAGCCCTGAAGGATCAGAATCCATCGGGCTGGGATATTGCCGTTGAGGCCACCGGTTCCTCGTCGGCCCTCCAGCAGCTCTTCTTGCATCTCCGGTCGGGCGGACAAGCCTTGGTTTTCGGCGTGTATCCCCAGGAGGATCACCTATTGCTCAAGGCCTTCGATGTGTTCCTGAACGATTGGTCGATTTACGGTTCTTTCACGTATCGCCATGAATTTGCCCAGGCGGTTCAACTTCTCGCCTCCAAGCGTATCGATGTCGATTCTGTCATCGATCTGACCGTTCCGTTGGATGATGTGCCGGCAGTTCTGGAACGTCTGGCCGAAGGCGAACGCTTGGGCAAAGTTCAGGTGACCATGTAATCGTTTTATTCGGGAGATTGTATGTGCCGACGATGTTTATTGTGGCCGATTCTGATTATCGGATCCCTTTACATCCACTGTGGTAAGTCAGACGAAAATGATGCTGACATACTGGCGCGGGCGGGTGACCGGGTGATCACCGTCCCGGAATTTGTGATGCGGTGCGAATTCAGTCCTTTGCCCGATGATATCCGGCAGGACGAGTTTGAAGGCAAGCGACGGGCGCTGGATTTACTCATCGCAGAGAAACTGTTCGCTCAGGAAGCGGAACGACAGGGGCTTCTGGAAGAGCCCATCCAACAAAAAAAATTGCGCACACTGGAAATGGCTGCTGTGGGTCGGGAATTGTATCGCGATGAGGTTCAGAAAAAGGTAGTGGTCGAAGAGTCCGAAATACGAGATGCCTTTGCCAAGATGGGTGAGAAGCGCGTGGTCCGGTTTCTTCGTACCACCCGCCCAGAAGAAGCCGAAATGTGGCAGGAAGAAATCGAGCAGGGCCTCTCGTTCGACACGCTATGGGATAGGGCCGTAGCGGAATCGGGGGATACATCGACAAACAGGATTGAGATTACATGGGGGGAGTACGACGAGAGCCTGGAGAGCGCGGCTTATGCCCTGGCACCCGGCGAAGTCTCTTCTCTCGTAAAAGCGTCCGATGGGTATTATCTACTCACATTGGAAAATCGAGAACGGGAAATCCTGCAAACCCATCTTGCATTTTCCTCCAAGAGACGCACCATCGAGAAAATACTCCGGCGTCGCAAGGAAGCCGCAAGGTCGGATGTTTTTGTATCTTCTTTCATGGAGGACAAGCAGGTAACGCTGAAGGGAGGTTCCTTTACCATCCTGATGAAAGTGCTGGAACAGCGGGTGGACTTCGATTCTCATGATGAACGTGGATTTCAGCCCAAGATACAACACCTGGAAGAGTCGGAAGTCGTTGCACTGGAGAATGAACTGGAATCCCATCTCGATGATGTGCTGGTTGAGTTCACCGGAGGAGGGTGGACGATTCGTGAGTTTCTGGAAAAACTCTGGCTGCAGGAAGTACCCATACAGCGGCAGTCCCGTAAGCGTTTTATCCAAGGTATGCGAGAGGCTATTGGAATCATGGCCAGGGATGAGTTGCTTGCAAGGGAAGGCCTACGAAGGGGGTTGCGGAATCGACCGTCCGTCCAGCGGGAGACGAGGATGTGGCAGGATTATTTATTGTATGTAAGTTACAAGAACACATTGAGATCTGAAGGACAGGATATTACCATGACCTTGGAACATCTTTATCGGGATATTCCTGTCGACATCCAGGATGCTAAATTGCATGACATAGCCATAACGGATATTCCTTTGCTGGCGGTCTGGACGGATTTTCATCGTCAATTGGTCGTTCCCATGTGGCCTCGTTTTGAGAGATTACCCGATTGATACAGATAAAAAAAATCCTTGACATAATGGACAATTTTTAGTATAATTTGTCGAAGCGTTTCGATAGGTAGTGATATTTCTCATGATTTCTTCATACTTGCATCCTCAATTTATAGTTGCCGCTTGATGGTCAGGCGGGAGTGATCATTTAAAACGTTTTGAATCAGCAGTTTTCT
>CAZTKR010000435.1:0-2751 GCA_964614115.1 uncultured bacterium
AAAATTCGAAGATTTTCAGTTTCATTTAGAAAATCCGGCCGTTAAGGAACACATGCAAAAATTGACGGAAAAGGATTTATTACGCACCCCGCTCGAGATCATCATTTATTCCGATTGGACGGAAGAGCAAAAAGAACAATGGAAGCACATTCCAGGGGTCAAATTAACATTCAGCCCTCTGGTGAATGGGTATTTTCGTTAAACGTACGCCTTTCAATTATACCGCTCATGCTGCAGGAACTCCTTGCTACTGCATGAACGCCATTATCGGTGTCGGTGACCCTTAGATTGTCAAAAAAGAGATTGCTTTGATGAAAAATATTTATTGAAAATATTGATAAATAAGTATATTATATAATATATTAGTTCAGGAGGAGGGATTATGCCACAATTATCCCTGTATATCGATGAGAACACACTAAAAAAGATCGAATGGGGTGCAAAAATCGAGAATCTTTCCATCTCGAAATACGTCGTCAAAAAATTGAATGAATCTTTGCATGATTCCTGGCCTGATCACTACGATCGCCTGTTTGGTTCCATATCAGACGAATCATTCAAGCCCATTGAACCAATGGATTACAAACACGATATTCCAAGAGAAAATATATGAAATATTTTCTCGATACAAACATCTGCATCTATTTTTTGAAAGGAATGTATCAAAAAATAAAAGAAAAATTATTAAGCCAACATTCTGACGAAATTATCATTCCATCTATAACAAAAGCCGAATTACTCTATGGTGCTGAAAAGAGCACAAACCGAATACAAAACCTGGAAAAAATATATGAATTTTTACTTCCTTTTCGTGTACATGGATTTTCTGACGCTGAAACTCAAGCATATGCTCTTATCAGGAATAAT
Organism: uncultured bacterium; assembly: GCA_964614115.1. Taxonomy (GTDB): domain Bacteria; phylum Zhuqueibacterota; class QNDG01; order QNDG01; family DSAB01; genus CAZTKR01. Next base: position 868 of record CAZTKR010000435.1, read on the forward strand.
CTTGAAAAAGAAGGGAACCCAATCGGCCCAAATGATCTCATCATCGCCTCCATCGTCATTACTCAGAATGGTATTCTGGTTACAAAAAACATGAAAGAATTCTCACATGTGAAAGGATTAAAAATAGAAAATTGGACTGAGTAAAAGATGGGAGATAATGAGCACTCAATGGAATCCATTGAAATGGTTCGAAATCCAGGTTACCGTTATGGCTCGTGCAAAGGCATTCTACGAACAAGTCTTCGACCTCACGCTCGAGATGTACCGGATGGGTTCTCTTCTCATGGCCTGGTTCCCCGTGAAGGAAAGTGTTGCCGGTGCAGCGGGAAGCCTTTTAAAAGGGAATAAATATCAATCATCACTTGAAGGTGTGCTGGTATATCTTACCGCATTTTACATTAATGCTGTACTTTCACGATTAATGCTGTGTTCTCACGCTCAGGGAAGAAAAGCGGACAGGTACTCGCCGAAAAAGCCAGCATCAAAGAGTGCGGATTCTTCGCAGTGATGCAGGACAGTGAATAAAATTGTATCGGTCTTCATTCCAGGGAATGAAGAAAATCGATTTCAGAAAATAGTTGAGTCATCTGTATCTGGCCTCTGCCAAGAAAGTGACTCTTGTTGATGTGCCGACCATGAATTATTTAATTGTGGACGGCGAAGGTGACTTACAGGGCGCTTCACATGAGAACATTTTCGCTTTACTCAATTTCCGTTCAAGATGCCGCGCAATCAAGTAACACTAATTGTTCGATCTGAAAATCGCACCTCCTCCGGTTGATGCATCCATACCAAAGTAAATGAGGTTCAGAAACGATTCCATGGACGTGACGTTGACGTAATCGGCTGCACCAAACCCGTCACTGCCGAACTGATTCCACGAGACCCCGTCCGGACTTCTCCACACCTCCGCGCCTGTTGTGATGTTTTCTGTTCCAACATAGAGGTAATTTCCGTTCACTTTCATCGTGGTTATCGTGGTGTTGTTTTCGTCTTCCTTTCCATGAAAATCAGCGCCGTGTCCGAAGTCGAGCACCCTTTCCCAGGTGAGCCCGTCCTGGCTCCTCCACACCTGTGCACCGTAGACATTCGCCGTCCCGATGTACACGTATCCCTTGAAGGCCGTGATGGATGCAACATTCGTGTTATAAGAATCTTCATGATGCAAATCTATGGTAGCATCATCGTCGTCGTACCCATCCATACCGATAACATCCCCCAGCGTCGCATCGAGCACTAATTCAAAATCCGCTTCACTCAGTGGAAACCCTGCATTTTCTCCTGTGCTTCTGTACACCGCAATCGTCGATCCGTTCGTGCCGCCGACATACATCCTTCCGCCGAAGGCCACGTAACAGTTGAGTGCGAATCCCGGTATGGAAAAATTCTGGTATGCCGGAATGCCAGGGTCCCAGTAATACAGGCCTCCGCTCGTCAGTATGTAGAGGTGCTCGGAGGCTTCGTCGAGCCCGAAGACCAGCAGCTTGTTCGGTGATTCATTCCCCATATTTTTCTCTATGGACCACGTATGCGGGAGGCTCGCGATACCGTCCGGGTTGAGAGTCTTGAAAATGTACGCATTATCCGCAGGAGCCTCAGCAGTGCTTGCCAGAATATCGTCGTCGTCATCATCGTCGATGTCGAAAACCGCAAAGGATGTAGTGGTCCTCTGCCTCGTCGAATCAACAGGCGGGCTGAAACCGGGGTTGTTCGCCTGCGTGAAATACACGCCGCTGTCATCTGATGCATGAATTTCTGTCATCTTGATCGTTCCCGATTCATTATAGGTCGCGATGTAGAGCTTTCCGTCGTAGACACTCATCGCAGTAACCGACTTGTTTCCGAGGTTTCCAATTCCGTTGATCGTATTCCCCACAGGACCGC
>CAZTKR010000436.1:0-2732 GCA_964614115.1 uncultured bacterium
AAGCGAAAATAGAGTCATCGACGTTGGTTCTCAGCTTGTAAAACGATCCTTTATACACTGCAGGATGGTTCCGGTGCAGCTTGAGCAAGGACCTGTAAAACGGGTACATGGATTCGTCGCCCCATTCAATCTTTCCACGTCCACGGTGATTTGCGTCCTGAGCATTGTAGATCATGTATTTGCCGGGCAACGTTGCGAACAGCACATTGGCAACCTTCATCCCCTCTCCGTAACTATCATAAATATTTCCTCTCCCATGCCGCGGCCTGCTGTTCTCTATTCCAATCACGTCATACCATCGACCTGGATACCACGATCCATGGGTATCATGATTGATGGCATGCCTCATGATCAAAGCACCTTTTTCAAGGTGTGGTTTTTCCGTTTGCAGTAACGAGTCGAGCTTTGTTGCCGGCAACTCGTTCCAGAAGACCTTCCACAGATAGGGTACCGTCGTCCAGTCGTATGTAATGTCGAATAGATCGTGATGAGATTCCTTGTGTGACTCAGCAAGCCAGAAAAGACCGGGGTGTTGTCTGTTTATCCGCGGGATAGATTCGGCCCAAAAATCATCGGGAAACATGTGGGCGCAGTCGACACGGAAGCCATCAAAACCGAAAGCCGCCCAGTATTCGAGATACGAACAGGCCCACTCACGGACGCCCTGTTTTGAATAATCCAGTGCGGCTACGTCTGTCCAATTGGCAGGATATGCAATGGTTCCATCATCGCGATGAACATAATATTCCGGATGGGAGGTGATCAGGGGATGATCCCACGATGTGTATTTTGCCACAACGTCCAGTATGGCATACATGCCCGAATCGTGAATAGCATCCAGGAGTTGCTTCAAGTCTGCTTTGGTACCTAAAGACTCGTTCACACCAAAATGGTCTCTAACACAATACGAACTGCCTTTCGCTTTAAGAATTCCTTTGGGATGGAGAGGCATAAACCATACGATACCTGTGCCCATTTCTTTCAACCGGGGCAGGTCTTCCCTGAAAGCGGTGATGGTGCCTTCCTTGGTATGTCTTTCTAGTGAAGCCTCGTAAAGTGGTAAGCCTTCAGACCATTCAGGGCCTTTTACATTGTCGATTTCGATTTTGAATTCATAGTCAGGCCAGGGCGGTGGTTCGGATCCGTCTTGCGCGGCTACGAGGCTCGGCAGCAGGCTGGCGATCAGCCCGCAGGCCACCAAGACTGGGGCCGTCGGGCGAAGAAACTGTCGTAGGTTGGACATGCTAATTCTCCTTCATTGAATCAGGTGCTGCCTTCGCCCGGCTGCCGTCGCCGGCGTCATCGCCCGCAGGAGCGACATGGACCACTACCTCGGCCGCGAAAGCCGGGCTGACGCCCAGCATAGCCAGCACCGCCGAAAGCAGGATGCCGGTAACACGAACACTCAAAAGGCTCTTGCCGAAAGTGGATTCCCGGATTTTCATGCGATGTCCTGACGGATTGATCGGAGACTTGACGGATGGGGAATGTGACACGTCATTGCCCGGCCGGCTTCGAGGCCGGTCCCCGGTTCAGTAGCAGCCACGTGCCCGTCTTGCCGGGCGCGACCAGGTCGGTCCACCCGTCGCCGTTGAGGTCGGCAATGCCGATCTGCATGCCGATGCCGATGTCTTCGCCGGGCGCGCCGATGACGTGGCGCTTGAATACAGACTCGGACGGGTCCCACGTGTAGTAGAAACAGACCGCCGGATCTTTGCCGCCGGGGTCACGACCGCCGTGGGCGAGTACGCGTTTGCCGGTAATCAGCTCGCCGCGGCCGTCCCCGTCCAGGTCGGCCCATGCCAGGCAGTGGGCCTGTGACCAGGACTTATCGATCAGGTGCTCGGTCCACGTCGTCGTGCCGTCTGCCTTCGGCTCCCCCTGCTCCCACCAGTACAGGCCGTAGTCGTGAGCCTTGCCCCAGATGATGTCGAGCCGGCCGTCCTCGTTGAGATCGACGGTGACGAACGGGCAGCTCGGGTGGGGAAGTGCAGACTCCGCGTGAAACTCCCAGGGGCCGGCGAACGGATTGCCCGGCGGGCGCTCGTACCACCCCACTTCGCAGAGCACGTCTTCACGCCCATCGCCGTTGACGTCGCCGAACGCGTATCCGTGCCCTCCTCCCTGCGTTCCCAAGGCGAAACGCTCCAGCGTCGGCGCGGCATCGGCACCGGAGGCGAACTTCCAGACCACCAGCGGATCCTTCGGCACCCAGCAACTGACGAGGATCTCCGGCGTGCCGTCGCCGTCGAAATCGTGCAGACAGTAGGCTTCATTCTTATCTCGCGCTTCCTTTAACAGGTGCCGTTCCCACAGAACACCTCGCTCCAGGTCGTCCGCGCCGGGGTTACGGAACCAGTAGATGCCGGGGTCCATCCAGCCGCCGATCACCACGTCGGGCCATCCGTCGCGGTCGACGTCGTACATATGGTCCCCGTTGCTCGACAGGTAGTCCGCGGATTCCTGGGCCGGTCGAAGGGGACGCCGGTCGAAATCCGGCCCGGCAAACCACCAGGGCCCGGCAAGGATGTCCGGCTTCCCGTCGCGGTTCAAATCGGCGATCGCACAGCCCTCGTGGTTCTGCACGACCAGGCAGCGTTTGCTGAATTGCAGTGTGCCGCCTCCAGGGTCATCGGCGGCAGCGGTTTCGCGGAAGCTTGCTATACCGGTCAGATCAAACGGCTTTTTATTCGATGCAGGGACCGGCTTGACGCCGTCAAGCAAGACCGTAT
>CAZTKR010000437.1:0-2731 GCA_964614115.1 uncultured bacterium
TTTGAAATGATAAATTAAGGTATTGATCCTTTTGCAAAATTCAAAGCTTTGTTACACACTTAAGCACGCTAATTTGTCCGAATTTTGGTCCGTTCATTATTAGAGGAATTTTTCATATGAGTATAGCAAAGGGTCCTGTAAATCGGCCGGTTTTAACATCTATGATATTCTTAGTGATCATTACCCTGGGAATTGTTTCTTTTTACCGCCTCTCCATCGATCTCATGCCGGAAGTGACCTATCCTGTCATTTCCGTGATCGCCAGCTACGGCAATGTAGGCCCCCAAGAAATGGAAGAGTTGGTCACGCGTCCTATGGAAGAAGCACTAGCGGCTGTTCAGGGTGTGGAGGAAATCACCTCGACATCCAGTGAGGGGAGCAGCCGGATTAGAGTAGCGTTTACGTGGGGTGTGGATTTGGATGTGGCGGCCAATGATATTCGGGATCGTATCGATCGTGTGCTGGGCCGCCTGCCGGAGGATATGGATCGGCCTATGATCCGTAAGTTTGATCTCTCGGCATTTCCCATTCTCATCATGGGCATTTCCAGCAATCTCAATCCTTTAGATCTGCGCTTGCTGGTGGAAAATCAGATTAAATATCGTATCGAGAGGGTTCCGGGTGTTGCCGCAGTGGATATACGAGGCGGTTATAATCGTGAAATTCACGTAAACTTGCGATCCGAGAAACTGAAGTCCCTGGGACTGTCTCCGGATGCCGTCATCGTAGCCATGCAGAACGAAAATCGAAATATACCCGCAGGACTCTACGAAAAAGGAAATCTGGAAATCCTGGTTCGAACTCAGGGAGAGTATACGTCGCTGGAAGAAATTCGGAATACGGTCATTTCTGTCCGGGATGGAATGCCCATTCAGATCCGGGACGTAGCGGAAGTCGTCGATTCCTGGGAAGAGATTCGCCAATTGACGCGTATCGATAAAAAACCGGGACTGCGTATATCCGTCAATAAACAATCGGGCGCCAACACAGTCAAGTCGGCCCAAGCCGTATTGGCCGAAATAGAACGTATCAATCGAGATATCCCTCAAATTAGGATTATACCCATCATCGACACATCGAAATATATCGAGCAATCCATAAAGAACGTAGGAACATCCGTCTTCATGGGGGGTCTTTTAGCCGTCGTGATTTTATTTTTGTTTTTACGCAACATCTCCAGTACAGCCATTATCGCTACGGCTATCCCGATTTCGGTCATCGCCACATTCGGATTGATGTATTTCGGCGGGTTTACGCTCAACATGATGACGTTCGGGGCCTTGGCCCTTGGGATCGGAATGCTCGTGGACAGTGCCATCGTGGTTTTGGAAAATATCTACCGGCATCGTGAGCAAGGACAATCCTCTGTTCAGAGTGCTTTGGATGGCACATCGGAAGTCTGGTCGGCCATCGTGGCCAGTATTCTCACAACCATCGTCGTCTTCTTTCCTGTGGTTTTCATCCGTGGCATGTCGGGAATCATGTTTCAGCAGATGGCCTATGTCGTCAGTTTCTCTCTGTTCTGCTCTCTGGTGGTGGCCTTGACACTTATTCCCATGCTGTCGTCACGGTTTCTCCGTTATCAGGCTGTGGAACATTACAAGGGAGAGAGCACCCTTCATAAAATATATGCCCTCAGTGAAGAAACATTCAAGAAGACGGAGAAACGTTACAGTCGATTTCTGGACTGGTCCTTGTCTCATCGGAAAATCGTTGTCCTTGTGACGTTCGGACTGTTCCTCATTTCGGTACTGTTGGTACGGTTTATCGGTGTTGAGCTTATGCCGGCTGCCGACGAGGGTGAGGTCCGCGTCAACGTGGAAATGGCAGTGGGCACGAGGTTAGAAGTATTGGATCAGACGGCCCTTGCTATCGAGAATATCATCAGCGAATCGGTGCCAGAGATGCAGTCCATGCTGACCCGTGTCGGTGGAGGAGGTTATCGATCCTCGGGTGGACATACCGCGGAAGTCCGGGTTTCCCTGGTCCCTCAAAAGGATCGGAGACGCGGCAGCGAGGATATTGCCAATCAGCTGCGACGTGTGTTGAGTAACTTGCCGGGTGTAAAGATTCGGACTCGGGCCGGCCAGGGTTTGTTCCTGCTTCGCATGGGCACGGCATCAACAGACAACATCAATGTCGAGGTACGTGGCTACGATCTGGCAACTGCCCAGAGACTTGGTCTTGATGTGGAACAAGCCGTCCAGCGTGTTCGGGGCATCACGGATACACAGATCAGCCGTCAGGAGGGCAGCCCAGAGCAGGTGATCCGTATAGATAGACAGAAGGCGGCAGATTTGGGACTCTCTGTCTCCCGAATCGGTGATGCGTTGGAGACAACCGTAGGGGGCACGCAAGCGTCCTATTATCGGGAGGGAGGCAAACAATATCGCATCCTGGTCCGGTTGAGTGAAGAAGACCGTAAGGATTTACAGGATCTTTTGGACCTCACCGTGGTCAACAACCGGGGTGAGCCCGTAATCCTACGGAACGTGGTGCGTGCGATTCCCAATGAAGGACCGGTCAGTCTGGAGAGAAAAGATCAAGAGCGCATCCTTACCGTACGTGCCAATTTTACGGGTAGAGATATGGGGTCGGTTATCTCGGATATCCGCCGGGAATTGCGATCGATTCCAGTTCCCAAGGATTTTGCCATCCTTTTCGGTGGCGACTATGAAGAACAACAAAAGGCATTTCGGGAGCTTATGTTCGGATTCATCCTGGCAGTGTT
>CAZTKR010000438.1:0-2727 GCA_964614115.1 uncultured bacterium
TTTTTCAATGCCTCATACTCTTAATAAAAGGTCACCAGTAATGTACGCTATCACTGGGCTATTACGCATTTTTATTGAAAATGATGATAATCCTGTTATCTTTAGATGATGGAATCGCGTCTTAAGACCAAAGTCCTATGAGCATCGGATGCGATTCTCAACATCAGGCTACTGGGATAATAAAGGGACGGATGATGTGGTTCGTGAAAATTCTACTCTATCTTGTTTGCGCCTATTTGCTGTTTTTGGTAATCACATTCTTCGTCCAGCGTCGACTGCTGTATCTCCCGGATCGCAGAATGCCGTCGAGAATGCATATTCAGACATCCGGGCTCCGATTCTGGCCTGCGGGAGATCGGGCCCATCGGGGTTTCATCGGTCCAGAGCAAAAGACTGCATACTCGGGAACGGTCATCGTGTTCCATGGAAACGCAGGCGCTGCATGGAATCGGGATTTTTACATCGAGAAGCTGGAACCCTTAGGCTTCCGTGTGGTGCTGGCCGAATACCCTGGGTACGGTGGTCGTTCCGGTAAGATGAGCGAAAGGAACTTCCTGACTGATGCAAAGACCACGGTACGTCTTGTATACGAAAAATACGGAAAACCCATCTTTCTCTGCGGTGAGTCGTTGGGATGCGGTGTGACCACGGGAGTGGTAGCGGATTCACCCGTGTCCATCCAAGGTCTGATTCTGATCACCCCGTGGGACTCACTCCCGGAGCTTGCGCAGACCATTTACTGGTATCTTCCCGCTCGCCGGCTGGTGCTGGATAAATACGACAACATCCGGAACGTGCGGGGATATCGAGGCCCGGTGGCCGTGATCCTTGCCGAACACGACGAAATCGTCCCGAGACGCCACGGAATGAGACTCTACGAGGCGCTTGCTGCCCCCAAAAAACTCTGGGTTTTAAAAGGAGAAAGCCACAATACATGGCCAAGAATGAGTGATGGTTCGTGGTGGAGGGAGACCATGGAGTTCATCGCACGGGACAACACGAACAGTCTCGAGTAATCATATTCTCGGACAGATTACCCTCGATCATGAAGATGGATGTATAAATCCCGGCCTTTTATCAAAAGGCTGGTATTTTTTTAGGAATTTCATGATGGGATTCGGTCTTATCGATTATGCTTCATAGTCGCCTGTTTCTGTGCTGTATCAACCCAGTGAATATATTTTATATTTTTATAATTATTTTTCCCAACACAATTTAGCATATGGATATTACAAATCCACAAACAGTGCTTGTACCGATCGGGAACTCGAGATTCTCGCCAAATATCTTTTCAACGACGCATCATGGGAAAATATAAAAAACGGTTACGACGAGCAGCCCGTGTCTTAGGGACAGGTGTATATCATTACCGAATACGACATTCCCATGGCTTCCGAATCGGAATTTTATTCACATAGTGAACCGTTTATTTAAAATCGTTTATCGCATCCTCAAGCGACTGATAGGTTTCGAATATTTTATTCAGCTGGGTCATGATCAGTATTCCCTTGAGACTCTCGTTCAGGGATACCAGTTTAATATCACCCTCTGAATTCTTCATGGACATGTACCCTCTCATCAATATTCCCAAACCCGTACTGTTCATGCGATTGACTTTGTCGAGGTCAATGATGACTTTATTAATACCATCCTTGATGACTCGTTCTAGCTCACCCTGAAATTTGTCAGCAGTCTCTGGACCTCCGAGCAGGCCACCGCTTAAAACCAGAATAGCAACATCATCTTTTATTTCTTTCTTGACTTTTACGCTCATGGTCTTCCTCCTCTCGATGTTGGGCATTATACCTTCACTGTTGACAACAGGACGTTCTTTCAACGGTTTAAATTATGCTTTCTTTTTAGACCCTCTCGCTAAATGCTCTCCATTTATTTTTAACATCACATGGATATGCCGGAGTCGCCAGCGCTTATCCATCAGGTTCTATTCGATACCATCATAATGGCTCTATGCATGAATCCAGCTGTTATTCTATTTTCAAGGATTCTACGGTTTCCCCTGAAAAGATGAACCGATGGTTTACAAACCTTAACATCCTTACTTTTCAGCATGGGCCCCTTGTTTCTAAAGACTTCATTCACACATCCGCTGGTTCGGGCAGGAAACGTATCTTCATTCATCATGACAGCGACAGGCTTCGTTTTTTTTCGAGAACTCGTCACAGTAGTTTTCTTATTCAAAGAAAGGTAAGCACAATACCATCAAAATTCAAGATTGTTGACCAATTTTTTTTCATTCGTTCCATCGGCATGGATGATATAGATGTTCCAATTGTTATTCCTGTACGAATGAAAGGCAATCATCGAACCGTCAGGAGACCAGGATGGAGCATAATCGTCATAAATATTTTCTGTGATGTTCTTCTTGGCGGAGCCATCGGCATTCATGATGTAGACCTCAAAATTGCCGTCCCTTTGCGACACAAAAGCGATTTGAGACCCGTCGGGAGACCAGGCCGATAAGCCATCCGTGGCCGGGTCCTCGGTCAGTCTTGTCCTGTCCGAACCGTCGACCTGCATTATATAAATATCCCAATTCCCATAGACGGATGCGTCATACGAGATTCGTGTACCGTCGGGAGACCAGGATGGAAACGCACACAGCACCGTATCTTCGGTCACATTCGTTTGTTCAGACCCGTCCGCATTCATAACGTAAATATTCCACAGGTCATCCCTGCACGATTCAAACGCAATCTGTCTCCCGTC
>CAZTKR010000439.1:0-2714 GCA_964614115.1 uncultured bacterium
GACGACGGTCAGCCGCATTATCCGCCACCTGTTACCATTCTTCGCGGCCATGATTATTTCCCTTTTACTGGTGACATATCTCCCCATTTTAAGCCTATGGTTGCCCAAAATGTTTGGATTTTAATTTTAATGGATAGAAGCTGTAAGGAAGAGTCGCTTGATTTAGTATCTATATTTGAGATTTGGGATGAGGATTGTCCAAAGCGAAATGTCGTCCTGCTTGGATTCCCACTTAAAACATCGCTAATCGTAACTTTTGCTGGTGATAAAATCTCTTTATGATGTATCGTTTTCCGTTTCAGAGTTGTAGGATTTCCGTTCCGGCGAATAGGATGAATCCCGTCCCATGGACGTCGCTCAAGGGAGTGGGACGGTTTTTGTAAAACTCTAGATCTTCGCCGACACCGGTACCTGTACACACTCCTTCGAACTGACCGTCTGAGTGGATTTTCGTCATCACGCCTTTCCATCCCTGCCGTGCAACAGGCTCATAATCAGATCCAATATATCCTTTTTTAACGGACCGCGCCAGAACATACGTGAAGATAGCGCTACAGGACGTTTCAAGATAGGTGTCGGCTTGATCGATCAATTGATGCCACAGTCCATTGTCACTTTGATGACGTGAAATCCCTTGGATGTGCCTTTGCAGAAGCGTGAGCAGCGTGTCGCGTTGTGTGTGGGCAGCAGGTAGCCGCTCCAGCAAATCCACCTGGGCTAACAGTGCCCATCCGTTGGAACGGCCCCAAAAGGCAATACCTGGAGTCCGGGTGTCGGAAAACCAGCAGTGGTGCATTAATCCCTTTTCTTCATTGAAAAGGTACTTGTGGAATTGAATAACCTGTCGCACAGCATCATCCAAATATTGGAAATCTCCCGAGAATTCATACATGCGTACAAGAAACGCGGTGCTCATATAGAGATCGTCTGCCCAAAGGGTCCATCGTCGGGGGAAGTGGCGTACCAATGTACCATCCTCCAGACGGCCCTGACGTGCCATGATGTGGGATGCAGCCCGTTGGATATACTCCAGGTAGCGCTGCTGGGGATTGTCTTTAACCAATTCGATAAGGCTGGCACCCATGGCGCCACAGTCGTCAAGCTCTTCCATAATGAAAAATTGGCCCAAGGGGTAGTTCCATTTGTTTTCGCCGCGGTGCCTCTTCCTGAACCAGTCTTGATGATCGAAGCAGAAGGCGATCTGACGGGGTGGGAATGCGGCATATTTTGGTTCGTCCAGGACGGACGACAGCTTGTGCATAGCCAGGTTGAGGACTCCGTTCCAGTAGCGCCAGTCCGTGTAACTGCTTTCTGGGACCAACTGGGCATCGGCGGGCGCATCATCGGGACCGTCGTAATGCAGACCGTTCTGGTCCGTGAACGTGAATGTTGCATCTCGGAGCACGGCGTCAGCGACGGCCCTGAGTTTTGTCTCCGTAGCTGGATCCGGCTGTCCGGCGTTCGGGTTTGAACACGCCGTGAGACCGATTAGGAAAGCATAGGCCAGGATGGAAATTCCCTGAACCGTTCGAACGAAAATACAGGCACGCATGGCTATTTCTCCACAGGGAGCTTAATAATGGCATCGAATGCCGGATTGGGCCGGTAATTCCGGTCGAAAAGCAGCGGATAGGCTGTCCTGCCCCTTACCGGCCAATTGTTGCGCCACGACGCTCCGTCCTGAACGCCCCAGATGGTGACCCGTTCGATTTTGTCGTGATGACGGTTTAGAACCTGGAAGAATTGGACCCAGCGGCTGCTCACGACTACCTGCATGGAATCGGGTAATCCATCGTGCCAGGGATCGATTTCTTTTCGCGCTTCAAAATGGGCATTGATATCCGCGCCGGTGTACGGACCGGGACTGGGAAGCATATCCATATCCATTTCCGTAATGGCAATCTCTAATCCGAGGTCCGCGTAAGCGTTGATGCTCTCCTCGAGTGCTTCCAGGGGCGGATAATCCAAGCCCCAATGACCCTGCAGGCCGATGCCATGTATTGGAATGCCACGGGATAGAAAATCGCGTACGATTTGGATGACTTTCTCACGTCTTCCCGGATACCACATGTTGAAATCGTTGTAGTACAGTTTCGCATGGGGATCAGCTTCATGTGCCCATTGAAAGGCTTTTTCGATATACTCCTTGCCGATAATGCGCATCCAAGGGGATTGACGGTACCGGCCGTCATCCTCCAACGCCTCGTTGACGACATCCCAGGCATGTAGACGACCCTTGTATCGACCGACTACCGTACTGATGTGATCGCGAAGTCGTTGTAGAAGGGTTTCTCTGTCCGCCGGCTCGCCAGAAACGTCCTTAAACACCCACGCCGGCGTCTGACTGTGCCAGACCAGTGTATGTCCGACCATGTGCATGTTGTTTTCTTCACCAAACGCTACAAACGCATCCGCCGCGGTGAAATCGTATCGATTCGGCTCCAGATGGATAACTTCCCATTTCATAACATTCTCAGGAGTAATGCTGGAGAAATGCATTTTCACAACGGGAAGCGAAGGTGAATCTGGATTTAGGATATCCATGCGGTTTAACGCCGTTCCGATGAGAAACATGTTTCTATAAGCGTTCTTCAACTGTTTTGGACTGTTCTGAGAACAACCCGTCATCGCAACAACAAGAAAAAGAAATAAAAAGGCAATCCATGTCAGGCTTCTTCGTTGTGTTTTCATCCTTGACTCCCCGTTAAGTATGC
>CAZTKR010000440.1:0-724 GCA_964614115.1 uncultured bacterium
GTTTCATCTATTTTTTCATCTATTGCCGTTATGAGGTTGATTATCACAATATCCTGATTACCGTCTTGTGTACGGGCACAGACAATCCTTGTCCCATCACTCGACCAGCACGGAGAAGTATACTTCGTTCCAGGATTTTCGGGTATTAGGCGGGCTGTACCGGAACCATCAAGATTCATGATGTAAAGATGAGCGCTTTCATCATCACAGTTTCTGTCGGACGTAAAAATAATCTTTGATCCGTCCGGTGACCAGGCAGGATAACCGTTAAAACCGGGTTCATCGGTTAAACGGCATTCATTTTCCCCGCTGCAATCCATAATAAATATGTCGGATTTCCAATCTTCATTTTCGAGTAATTTGCGGAAAACGATTTGTGTTCCGTCCGGGGACATTTGGGCATGCGTATTTTCACCGGCGTTTCTTTCAGTTCTTTTTAACTCAGAACCATCCGGTTTCATTTCATAAATGCCGTAAATATCATTTTTCCTCGAAGAATTAAACATAATTTTCTTGCCGTGAACGACCAGTAAGGATGGATGTCCTTTGAAGTTAACGACTGTGTTAAGTTCTTCTGCTCACTTCCATCCGCATTCATAACAAAAACATCATAATTACCGCTCCGCATAGAGACAAAAGTAATGTTAGAACCATCTGGCGACCATGCAGGTGTTCGGTCTTCGGCAGGGCTTTCAGTCAGCCGCTGTAATTCCGTACCATCAGT
>CAZTKR010000440.1:734-2713 GCA_964614115.1 uncultured bacterium
ATATATCATTGTCACCGTATCGGTTTGAATGAAATACAATTCTTTTGCCATCGGGTGAAAATGAAGGATAGCCATTTCTTATATTTGATAATTTGGTGAGGTTTTTATTAGCATCATTTTTATGAGCATCATAAACAAATATATCGACATTGCCATCTAATGACCTGGTGCAAATAAGTTGAGTACCATCCTTGTTCCATATCGGTTTTGTCCAATGTCCCGGTTTATCAATCAGTAAGGTTCTTTTTAAATTTCCTAATTCTATCTCGAATATCCTCCCCTCGCCGTTTTTATCTTCGGAAGCATAGACAATTTTTTCCCCGCTCGGATGCCACGAAGGCCAACCATCGTAAGCCGGGTCGTTGGTCAGGTTCATGGGATGGGAGCCATCGGCATCGAACAAATATATCTCGGAATTTCCCGACTCGATAATTCTTCTTCCGACGATCCTCGTTGCATCGGGTGACCACTCAGCATAGGTATCAATAGTCACACTTCGCGTAATCCTTTCCAAACTGGTACCATCGATATCGATTTTCCAATGATCAACGACATTCCAGTATCCTTTGGGAACACTGAAAATTAATATATTACTATCGGGATGCCATTTGGGATGCATTTCCGAATCCGATGAAAAAGTAATATTCCGCTGATGGGACCCATCGATATTCATGAGGTACAGTTCTTCATTTCCATCCCGCATGGATTGGAAAGCGATGAGAGAACCGTTCGGTGACCAAACGGGCGTCAAATCATCGGCGGTACTGTAGGTCAGCCTTTTCACGTTCGTACCGTCGGCATTCATGATGTATATTTCGGAATCACCGCCCGCTCTATTTGATTGAAAAACGATCCTCAACCCATCCGGCGACCAATGGGGGTATGAACTTTCAGTGTTCGTGACTTTGATCATGTTGTCGACAGCATACTGTGGTAAACAATCATTTTTTGGGATGCCCATAAAGACGGCGATCATAAGAATGAATCGCATTTTAATAGGTGTCATTATCTCCTCCTTAAAAAATGCCCTGAATATACATGGGTTCCTGACTAGTACAGAGGTTTCTTTCGCACAATCTGGCGGAGCAGATTGTAAATGACTCAGGAATGAATTATTCTTTTGTTTTATCGCTCAGTAAGGGCTTGTACGATCCGATCCGAAAACTCAACCATACCGTACCCCATATCATGATAAAACCGACAACAGCCGATACAAAGAAAGCGGCCAAAATATGATCTTCATTCAGTGAAGCCAGTTCAGCCAATTTGTTCAGCAGAAGAGTGGAAGTCAAGAACACGACCGGACAGAAAATAACTCTGCAGGCACGTTTAAAGAGGGAACCTCCGTCATCAGGAAATCCCCTGATCCCAATCAGCAGAAATGCTGTATTTACACCGAATAAGCGACCGATATCTCCCGGATCGACCATAGAGGGAAAAAGCATGAAGATCAAGGGCGCGATCAACAATCCTGACAGCACAAGAAAAGTCCGACCGTTCCATCGCAAATCAAGCCGTACGGTTTTGGCAATTCGAAAAGGCGCACTTGCTCGAACCGCCAGACTATCGACAGCCAGCACAAGTATTCCTCCGAGAAGCAGGCCTCCCAGCACATCGGCGAGAAAATGCCGACCAAGATACATCCTGGAAAGAGGCATCAAGATTGCCATGAGAACACCCAAAGCGACAATCCATTTCCTTCTGAAAAGCCGAGTCATCCCTCCCCACAGAGCCATAGTCCCGCTTACGTGTCCTGAGGGAAATCCAAACGACCACTCGGGCAGGGACCGGAAATGGTTGATGGCTGACGGATCGGGCAACCGGAAGAATCCCTGCCCCGCCATTCCCTGATACGGTGTCGGATTCGAATAATCCGGCCCTAAGAATTGCACGGATGAATCGATATCCGACGGTCGCGGAAGCGCAAACATATGCTTCAGCAGATCTGTGATGATGCCGTTCCACAGAACAATCTGAAG
>CAZTKR010000441.1:0-2695 GCA_964614115.1 uncultured bacterium
TGTGCGGTGGCCATACGGAGGATCAATACGTATCGGAAACAAAGCCAAAAGCCCCCTACATTCGAGCCATCGTGGATGGCCCTGCGAGTATTCAGAAGCCAAAGAGCCTGCTGGACGAACGGAATGTATCGCGATGGGTGTCATCGAGTCCCGATGTATACTGCAATCCGGAGTTGCAGTTATGTTTAAATAACGTAGATCACAAACATAAGACGTTTCGATGGGAGGTGTCGTATACAAGGCAGAAACTGGAGGAGATCATCCGACGTAAAACAGGAGAAGACATCGGAACGTTGTTCGACATTATCCCCATAAAACGAGGAAGTTCGGGGCGCTTAACGGAGATCGAAATCCTCGGCAGTAGGAAAAATATTCGGATCCGAAAAGAATACAACATTCGACGAGCATTATCACCCCACACCCTGAACAGCAGTTGTTTTGTGGTTGATGTCGATCTGGGTGATGACGGCATTCCACTCAATTTATCTTTCATCGGTGCGGGTTCCGGCCATGGTGTGGGTATGTGTCAGGCCGGCGCTACGGTCATGGCCTTGGAAGGGAAGACGTACCGGGACATTCTGAGTTACTATTATAAAAACAGTGAGCTTCAAAGGATTTATTAAACCTGGTAAAAATGAAAAAGGAACGACCCATTTATGAATGATGAGTTAAAAAGCCGACTTGAAGACTCTGAAGAACGCATACAGAAACTTCGGGGGCATCTTTGACATACAGGCGAAACGAGATAGAATTGAGCAATTAGAGAAACAGAGTTCGTATCCCGATTTTTGGAACGATAACGAAAATGCCCAGGACGTTTTAAAAGAATTAACAGAACTCAAAGACTGGAACGACGCCTGGAGTGACATAGACACGAAATACAAAGATCTCGCTGTCCTTCTGGATCTGGCCAGCGAAGCAGACGACGAGGCCACGTTCAACGAAGTTTCCGCAGAGCTGGATCGGTTGGAAAAAGCCATCGATGACCTGGAATTACGCCGGATGCTGGGAGGGCAAGACGATTCCAAGAGCGCTATTCTGACGATACATCCGGGAGCAGGGGGCACGGAATCTCAGGATTGGGCGGAAATGCTCTTTCGCATGTATCTGCGGTATGCCAAAGACTCCGGCTTTGAAGTAGATGTGATGGATCTCCTGGGGGGCGATGAAGCGGGCATCAAGAGCGTTTCCATTGAAGTCAAGGGCAAGTATGCCTACGGATACCTAAAGGCCGAGGCCGGCGTACACAGGCTAGTTCGCATCTCGCCTTTTGATGCCAATAAGAGACGGCACACATCGTTCGCTTCTGTCTTTGTCTATCCTGAAGTGGATGAGAATATCGAAGTCGTCATCAATCCGTCCGATCTGCGGATCGATACGTACCGGGCGTCAGGGGCAGGGGGGCAGCACGTCAATAAGACGAGCTCGGCCGTACGGATTACACACATGCCCACCGGCATCGTCGTTCAGTGCCAGAACGAACGATCTCAATTCCAGAACAAGGCAAATGCCATGAAAATCTTGGCAGCACGGCTATACCAGAAGAAGAGAGAAGAGGAAGAATCCAAACGAGAGGCCATAGAGAAACAGAAGAAAGAGATCGCCTGGGGCAGTCAGATACGCTCGTACGTGTTCCATCCCTATACGATGGTCAAGGATCATCGCACGGATGTAGAGACGTCCAACGTCCAGGGTGTGATGGATGGCAATCTGGACGCATTCATCAAGGCATACCTCTTGGAGTTTGGTGATTCATGATAAAGGAGACGGTTATTTGAGCGTTTTCGACGAACTGAGAATGCAGAGACTGGAAAAGCTGAATAAATTGCAAAGTCTGAATGTGGTGCCCTATGCCTACGGATACGATCAAACCCATCTTGCCAACGATGTCATCGAATCGTACAAGAAAGGCGGGGACAAGCAAGACGATGTGTCCATTTCGGGTCGGTTGATGTCGCTGAGGAGAATGGGCAAGGCGACCTTTGCCCATCTCATGGACCGAACCGGGCGTATCCAAATCTATGTGAAACAGGATGAAGTCGGCCCAGATACATACGAGATATTCAAGCAGTTGGACCTGGGAGATATCATCGGCGTGAAAGGAGCCGTCTTCAAGACCAAAACCGGTGAGATCACAGTGCTGGTGAAGAAACTGACCGTTTTATCCAAATCCCTGAGGCCCATGCCCATCGTCAAGGAGAAAATACAGGACGATGAAAAAATCGTGTACGATGCCTTCAAAGACAAGGAGATGCGATACCGCCAGCGGTACGTCGATCTCATCGTCAGCCCCGAAGTACGGCAGGTATTTATCAGCCGTTCACGAATCGTCTCCATCATCCGGCGGCACCTGGAAGAGAAGGGATATATAGAAGTAGAGACACCGGTTTTGCAGCCCCTGTACGGGGGGGCATTTGCGCGTCCGTTCGTGACCCATCATAATGCCCTGGATACCACGCTCTACCTTCGCATCGCCGACGAACTCTACCTAAAAAGACTCATCGTCGGGGGATTGTACGGCGTGTTCGAAATCGCCAAGGATTTCCGGAACGAGGGTATGGATCGGGATCACAACCCAGAATTCACGATGCTGGAAATCTATGTGGCCTACCAGGACTACACGTTCATGATGGATCTCGTGGAAGATTTGATCAGTACCATAAGTAAAGGTCTGATGGGAGGCACGTCCTTCACG
>CAZTKR010000442.1:0-2685 GCA_964614115.1 uncultured bacterium
ACTCTGTGTTGTTGGGAAATCAGAAGAGAGCGTTACACCCGTTACAAAAACATCACCTCGCTTATCGACCGCCAGCCCCCGTGACATCTCTCTCTCGGAACCCCCTAAAAATGTAGAAGCAATCAGTTCACTCAAATCGCTACTGAATTTAGCAATATATGCGTCCCTTTTGCCGCCATTCCATTTTTGATTAAAAGATTCCTGTGTTGTGGGAAAATCGGTGGATTCTGTGTAGCCGGTGATGTACACCGTTCCGTCTTCAGACAAGGCCATGGCCAATGCTTCATCCAATTGACTGCCACCAAAGACTGTCGAAGCTTTTAATTCCGAAAGGTCGTCGTTTAATTTGGAAATGAAAATGTCCTTCATCACATTAAGCGTTCGATCATAAGCATGCGATGTCGTGGGAAAATCGGATGAGGCAGTCTCACCGCAAATAAAAACATGATTCTCAGCATCCGTTTTTAGAGATACCCTCCATTCATTATCATCTCCGCCGATATACGTCGACGCAAGCAAGTGAGTAAGGCTTGCGTCTAATTTTACGATGAATGCATCTCCCGACAATAAACCACCATTGAAAGATTGATCGTAAGCTGAATCGGTCACCGGAAAATCAACCGAATGTGTAATACCCGCCACATAAACATCGCCTTTGTCGTCGATGGCTATATCAATTCTCGGCCACTGAAATCCTTCATCTCCAGATCCCCCAATAAATGTAGATGCCAAAATCGTATTCAAGTCGGCATCGAATTTCGTAATAAAAACATCTCTACCTCCATTATAACTCTCATCAAATGATCCGGATGTCACGGGGTAATCCGGCGACTCGGTATAGCCGGCGATGTAAACATTCCCATCTCTGTCCAGGACAATGCCATGCCCTAACTCGTCGCCGTTGCCGCCGACGAATCCTCCACCAAATCCCTTGCCTCCAATGAACGTGGAGACAATCAACAGCGAAAGATCATTGTTTAATTTCGAGATGAAACGATCTCTAGCGCCTTGGTTAAATTCAGTGCTGTAGGCTCCGGGCGTGGTAGGAAAATCGTCAGAACTCGTAAAACCACTCATGTACACCTGGCCTTCTTTATCTAAGAATATCGTTGGTTCGTACATATCATCCGTATCGCTGCCACCAAGAAATGTAGAAGCAAGGAATGGATCGATAATAGAAATTTGATTCTTTTGTCCAGATACTGAAGTAATGAATACAGTCAAAAACAAGAACGCTGAAATGATTGATTTACGAGTCAACATGACTATCCCCTCCATTTTAGTGAGGTTTGGACTACCTACCGTTTTCCATCTTTATAAACTTAATAACTTGGGGAATATTTGCTAAACGGAGCATAGGCCAGATACTCCAGAAGATCTCGGTACCTTTGGGAGAAAATGCCAGCGTGCTATGCTCTTTATGTTCTGTTGAAATGATTCCAGACGCGAAAATCTCCCACGTCATGCCCGGCGGTTTCTGGCCGAGATAGGGGCCTTTTAATTCTGGAAAGTCGGATTGTTTTGTGCATGCGTTGAATATCACAACGAGCATGATCATGATTCCAATAATAGCTACTTTATGTATCACGTGTTATCGCCTTAACTCTAATTCATATGGTTTAAGACCGAAGACGTTCTTCACCTTCGGCTGTCATTCGGCGAGGTGAATAACACATCGCTGAGCAAGAATGAAATGGTTAATATTTAAGAATCGCTTTTAAGATGTCGGCACCGAAATTTGAATTGGTCCCATCATGCTTGGAACAGTTTAATAAAACGATAGCCCCAGTCGATTCTGATTTATTGAAACCGATGTAGGCCGAATGTCCGTTTGTATCGCCGCCGTGATATGTAATCTCCTGACCGTCGTCCAATTTAAGGATAAACCACGCCAGGCCCATGTCCCCCATCGATCCCGTATGCAATCCCTGTGTCCGTTGGTGTGTCCTTTCCATCGCATCGTTCAGCGGCTTCTCTGTGAGACCCAGATTTGCCTCCAGATACTTGAACATGTCATTCAGCGTGGACTTGATCATTCCGCATCCTTGAAAAATATCATTGGCAGTAAAAAAAGGTACAATATTTCTATTGCGATTATGTCCAAGCGCTTGATTACTCATCTGCTGCTCTGTTAAAAACAGAGAACTGTTGTCCATGCCCAATGCTTCGAAAACATACCGAGTCAATATGCTTTCATAAGAGGTTCCATCGATTAAACCCAGTACGTGTCCTAACAATCCCACTCCTGTATTGGAATATCCCCAATACGTTCCAGGTTCAAATTCCAACACACAATAGTTGGTGAGATAGTCATAAATGTGTGCCGTCGTATAGGCGGCATACGGATTTTGAGTATCATACCCGTCGGGAAGCGGATATGTCGAACCGGTTTCGTGGGGCGTCCTGGGCAATCCCGACATATGTGTCGCAAGATGCCCAAACGTGATTTCAGTCCCGTTCATGGTAGGCATCGTCACTCGACCGGCGGGCAGATGATGGCTCACCGTGTCATCTGCAAAAGCGCCTCGTAAGAACATATCGACGAGCAATGTCGCTGTAAACGTCTTGGTGATGGAACCGATATCAAAAACGGTGTTGGCATCGGGCGGCGTATTGTCATCGATAGATTTTGTCCCGTAAGAAAAAATGAGCTGTTCCTGTTGCTTGTTGATGACGCCGGTCATG
>CAZTKR010000443.1:0-2683 GCA_964614115.1 uncultured bacterium
TTTTTATCGTAAATTAAAAATTCATAAGGCATAGCGATTGACGATGGCTGGAATATATCACTCCATACAAAGATCGTTGGGTGATTCCGTGCTTCAAATATATAACAATCCTGTTCTGTCCCTTTTTCCTCTAAATCTGGAGTATATGGTCACTTTACCAAATCTTCGTAAAAACGTCATGATGAGCATTGTATGACATACAAGATGAAAGTCAGCAAAATGTATTCGCAATTATTTGAGACAGGATAAGCTGTTACACAAACAAATTTATACATAGGATGATAACGATCCCTCATCCATCAGATCGTATGCGAAAACGAAAGGAATCATTCCTTCAAGGAACGATGATCTTGAAGGCTTCGATACAATGATCTCCTTTCTTCTTTCTTCGGGATGACACATTATAAAATTGTATCTGAAGCCCCGGGAAAAAATCCTGGAAAATCATGACCAAGCCCTTGGCAACGGCTCTACAATAGACATTGCAGATATCACGGTGTTGTAACTTCACCTCTTTCTCGGCAGCGGCCGTGATACAGGGTACAGACACCTCTGTCATCAAAAAAACAGTGTCCCCTTCAGACCATATCTTGGGCATATTCCCCCCTCTTTCCTCGAAGTATCCATACAAGAATTTCTCGATTCCTTTTACCGGATCTTCTCGAAACCGGTGACTCGAGAACCTTTTTGCTTGGATCAATGCAAGGATGCGGTCTACGCCTGTCTCGTACCCAACACCCGTGTAGTACTTATCCATGATCGGATAGGACAGTTCTCCAAACTCGCTGAATAGCAGTTGTATGTTTTTCAGATCGTTTTTCCGTTTGTCATAATCCACCGTATTGATACCTTTATCGATCACAGCTTCCTCCTTGTCGGATAACGTTTTGTTTTTGAACGATATACGCGGCCATTTTCTCCATGGGATCAAATCCCAGGAGCGGCATATAATCCGGCGTAAAATTCGAGGTCGCATTCACGTCGATGAGATACGCCCGGCCTTCGTTTGTCTCGATAAAATCCAAGCTCCCCATTTCGATATCGAGGACGTCCAGGGCAGCGATGGCGTTTTTCAGTATTCTGGGAGGACACCCGTCGTACACCTCGTATCGGGAACCCGTGGAGTAGCTGCTGATACCGTCCCTGCCCACGAATCGCTTGAGTACCGTCATGACCGTTCCACCGACCACCTCGACCCGTGTCGTATATCCTTTCGTGGGTTCCACATACGCCTGGACAATATACGGAATGCACGCCATCTGTCTTTTCAATGCACTCACGGATTCTTCTGTCCGGACAATCTGCATGCCGTACGAGCGGCCGCTGCAATCCCGCTTCAACACGACAGGGAATCGTAACACGCTGCTCTCCATATCTTGGACTGACTCCGCATCGACAAAAATCGTCTCCGGGACAGGGTATCCTTTTTCTATCAACCTCACATACGTTCGCCATTTGCTGCAATCATACAGAAAGGCTTCGTAGGAGTTGATGGATGGTATGTTTTTTTCCATCAGAATCCGCAAGAGGCTGTCTGTCTTGTCGATGGACATCCCGTGGCCCCGCATGTCGGCGCTGGGAAAGACGCGGTTTACGTAAAGGATATGAGGGAATGGACCCTCGTCTTCCACCCTCGCATCTTCCATGAAGATCATCTCTGTATCAATGCCTTCCTGGTTGAGACAATCTCGCAATCGACGGTTTGACCATTCGTCGGACTCGTACAATATGCCAACGGACATAATTCCGACCCTATAGTACCGATGATTCTCGGATTAATCCCATGGCGATGCCACTCGGCTCAGTTGACGATGTTACGTACGATAAAACGTTCTTTACTCGAAGGGGGAGAGGATAGAACCAACCCACACCGCCATCGTAGACGTTCAGGATTTTAGATGTTTCCGTATCTCCTTTAAACCATTCTGAGCACCCTGGATGAGATACATCGTATCCACACCCGCGGCAACCAGCGTGAATCCCTTGTCGATGTAGGGTTTGACAGCCTCCGCATCGATGCCGAACACCCCCATGGGCAGACCCGCCTCCATACAGGCAGCACAGAACTTCTCGATCTCACCCTCCACCGCGGGATCCGTGACCCGGCCGATCTTTCCCATGCTCCCCGACAAATCATACGGTCCCATCATCAGAGCGTCCACGCCTTCCACCCGAATGATGGACTCGATATTTTTAACGGCTTCGATGTCTTCGATTTGAAGCACCACCGATACAGTCTGGTTGGCCGTATGCACATAGTCCTGGAATGCCAGCCCGTACCCTTGGGCGCGGGCGATCCCCACGCTTCGAGTACCCTGGGGCGGGTACTTGCACCAACTCAAAACACGCCTGGCCTGGTCTGGAGTATTCACATGGGGTATCATGACACCCGCGGCACCGGTATCCAGTATCTTCTTGATCCATACCTCATCCCCGGCCGGCGCCCGTACAATGCACGGGCATCGACTTTCTGTGGCTTGAACAAGGCATTGAATATCCTGGATGGTAAAAGGTGCATGTTCCATGTCAATCCAGAGCCAGTCGAAACCCAACTCGGCCAGAATTTCTCCGACTTCGGCTGTCGGGAGTGTGACGATGGTGCCGATGAGCGGTTCTTTTGCTAAAAGCCGTTTTTTAAACGTATCCGTCATAAAATTCTCTCTTTCATCATGAATGATAGTGA
>CAZTKR010000444.1:0-2683 GCA_964614115.1 uncultured bacterium
ATATATCACCAAGTCTAATATATCTTTTATTATCAATACATCTGAGAAATATGCTTTGAGCATTCGGTACCAACACCACCTTGAACTTTGGAGGCTGGATTAAACTAATATCAACTTTTTTAAATTTAATATTATCTAATTTAGTTATCTTGCATTTTTTATGAAATCTAAAAATTTGATAATGTCTCTGAAGGCTTCGTGATAAAATATAAATACCTGTGTCAACATAAACTGATTTAAAAATATTAAATGGTAAATTTAGTATTTCAAGCACACCATTTTTTGTGAATAAATGCTTTCTAAATTTTATATAATTTTCTCCTGTTTGCCATGTTAACGATGAAATATAACTTAACAAACCATCCGTGGTAATTCTTTTCAGCATAGCTAAAACAAATACTATTGAAGAATCATATTTTCTTTCTAGATAGATATACTTATTACGATAATATTCTTTCTCATAATCTAACATCGATTCAATCGGTATATACGGCGGATTCCCAATCACAGCATCGAAACCGCCTTTGGAGAATATCTCCGGGAATTCGCGCTCCCAGTCGAAGGCGTTAATGCGTAAGGCTTCTTCCTCGTCGAATAAGGCGGCTTGCTGGTTTTCATAGAAGTCCGGGCCGATGAGGGAGTTCCCGCATTTGATGTTGCCGGCCAGGTTGGGCAGGGCGCGTTCGTGCCATATCTTGAGCTGGGAATGTATGGTCTCGCTGGATTCATGCTCCAGCACTTTTAGGAGCAGGGACAGCTTGGTCACTTCCACGGCGTTGGCATCGATGTCCACTCCGTAAATATTGTTGGTCAGTATGCGCTTTTTCTCGGCCGTAGTTAAATACCATTCCTCGCCCATGCCTTGAAAAATGGCGGGCGGATCGGACTTGCGTTTTTTCCTGCCTTTATCCGGTAAGACCGTCGGAATCTGGCCTGTGCTTTCATACTCGGCGATATACTGCTTCAGGTGCCAATCCATCAAATACTGATACGCACCCAGGAGGAACGATCCTGATCCGCAGGCCGGGTCCAGAATGCGTAGGTCGGCAACCTCTTTGACTGTCTTGTCCTCCACAAGCTTGCCTACCGTGTTCTTGACGATGTAATCCACGATGTACTGGGGCGTGTAGTACACACCCCCGGCCTTGCGCACTTCCGGCTTTTCCTCGATCTTGGCATGATGACCGGCGGTTAGACGGATTACTTTTCCCAGAAACTGCTCGTAGGCGTTACCCAAAACCTCAACAGGCAGTACGCTGAACTCGTACGGACATTTGGGATAGTAGAGTTCACTGATAATCTCTTTGAGTACCTTGTCATCGATGTTCAGGGATGGCGTGAGGATGTCGGGGTTGGGGCCGTCCCTCTCCTCGAAATGGAACAGGCCCGAGTTGTACCGCTCGTCTGCACGGTAGTAAATCTCTACCAGGCGAGGATAGACGCGCACGCCGTTAAGGAGTGTTTCCAAAGTGTACTGGGTCTCGATACCCCGATCTTCGCTCATGCGCAGGAAAATCAGCCGGTCGATGGTTAGCTGGATTGCATAGTTGAGTTCCCTCTGGGTCAGTTCAGGATTTCGGAGTGCTATGTTGCGCGCCAAATGGATGCGCCACCGGTCCAGGTCGGCCAGAAAATCGCGATCGATTTCTGCCTTGGGCTTCTTGCCTTTCTTATCCTCGACCCAGCGATCCAGATCGCCCCGCATGACCGCTTCCTTGGAGAATATGGATCGAATCTCATCCCATTTGTCAGTGTATTCCCGAAACGTCACATAAAACATGCGGCCTACGTGGGGTTTGTCCGAGATAGCCGGCTTGCGGCGGCAGTCGTAGACGATAAACTCCTCGAAATCCGTGAGGATGGATACGGGCAAACCGGCGCTGTAGGCATACCGCCTCAGCTGAAACGCCGGTGCGGGATCGTGTTTCAGATCAACCGCCGGCTTCTTGGTCTCGACGAAAAAGACGCGCGTGCCCCCGATACGGAATGAGTAATCCGGTGCCTTGGTCGTCCGGCCCACTCTCACTTCATCTTCGTGGATGACATCCCGATAGCTCATGCTATAACCGGCCTTATTGTGGACATCCCATCCCAGAGCCTCGAAAAATGGGTTGACAAACTCGACACGAATCTGAGCTTCCTTATACCTGGGATTGCGGTATTCGTCCAGGTTGTGCTCGAACTTCTCAATCAGATCTGATACCATTTTTCTTTATGTATTTTGATGGATTAAATTGAATGAAATACTTGTTAAATTATAATCTTTTATATGTGAAAAATCAAGTAGAAAGTGCGCAATTTAATCCGATTTCACACTGTCATGGGAAATATTCCTCCGACATATCCTCGACAAATTAAAAAAAGGAGTCAAGCGGGTCAGCCTAACTCCTTGTTTTTATTGTGGAGCCGATGGGGTTCGAACCCACGACCTCTTGACTGCCAGTCAAGCGTTCTAAACTGTTTATTAAAGACTTATAAGAATTTTGTACACGAATTTTGTACACGATTGAAATTGATAATAATATGAGTCACACGCATGACAGAGGGGCCAAAAGGTCGAGAGTTCAAATCTCTCCAGCCCGACTTAAAAACAAGGGATTAACTGCTGCGGTATGACTCCTTTTTATGTTTGTCGGGGATATGTCGGAAAAACAGTATTGTGCACACGATTAGGAAAAAGAAA
>CAZTKR010000445.1:0-2679 GCA_964614115.1 uncultured bacterium
ATAAATATACTTAAGATTGCGACAAAAAGCAAGCATTATTTTTTTTTAAACCGATGGAGTACTTCGAGATCATACCCCTCTATGGCCGTCTCATCAGAATGACAGGTATCGAATGGATCGGCATCTGTTGTAATTTATACTATAGTTACGGTTTTGATTTCAGGCCTTTTTCAGAAAACGGAAATATCCAAGGCCCAGGGCCAGCAATCCCCAAATGACGACAACAATCCAACCCAAAGGGTTCATCAGGTCGGCAAGCTGTATTCTGAGGGCAAGAATAAAACCGATCACATCCGTGACAAACAGAGAGAGAAGAATGCCCCCTATAGTCGCGCGTGTGCCGTCTTTCGAAAACCAGCAGATTAAGCCAATACCGATGAGTAACGTACCGAAGAACTGTGCAGCGATAGCGCCCTCCACACCCAGTGTGATGCCGATGAATGCCATATACCTGACGGGGTCGACTAGGAGGGCGATGCCATTGATGAGGGAGACGATGGCCTTAAAGATCAAAAGTCCTTTGGGTTTCATCCTGCCACCTCCTTTTATTCATGAATACCGTTTTGGGTCCGTTAAAATATCGATGCCCGGCCATTGGATTCGAAAAACGTGGTGCTTGTAAGAATGTGGGTCTGTCTGACGGTTCCACGAAAAGACTACTCGATGAGTGCGCTGCCATTTAATGCGTCGGAGAGGACTTTATCCCGTTCATCGATTTGATCCCCCTGGCTTTCTATCAGAGCTGGGCTTCCTACCCGTTGTGCAACCCAGAGATATGTATACGAATTCGGTTTACCCATCCGTTGATACGTGAGATAAATCTGAATATAGCCGTCAGCAATGCTTACCTTATCGCTAGGACTTAAATGTCCGGGTTTGCCCTCCAGAGGAGGAATCGCGATGGTTTTCCCGATTTGTAGTATATCCGGATTCGGAATGATATCATCATTTGCCCGGTAAATATGCGGCCATAGATAAACACTCCCGTAATACCTGTAGGACAGTCCCCACAGTCTGTCTCCTGCGCGCACCCGATGATCGCCACCCGATATGCCCGCACTCACGGCAGGTGTGGATTCTACCGATGGCTGCTGCGGTTCGACGGGTGCTTGGCGGGCCGTCTCTGTTTCTTGTGTGGTTGACGGTTCAGGCTTGTGTCTGGGCCATAGGAGGATCAGAAGAAGGATGATCACAGCCACAGGAATCAGCCACAGCCATTTTTTATACTTTCTCTTCTCCTGGACGTTTTCGTCCGAGGATCGTTCCTCAGACGGGGCTTCGATGACCGTTGCAGGTTCAGGCTCTATAGCTGTATCCTCGGTAGGTTCGACAGTCGGCAGCATTTCCGGTTTGAGATGGGCATACTTGCGGTTGATGAAGCGTCGCAGATTCGATTCTGGCAGGAAATGCACATGACTGTGGGCCGGTATTTCCAACGGTTCTCCGGTCTGGGGATTTCGTCCCATACGGGCGTCTTGCCATCTCAGCTCGAAGCGGCCAAGACCCCGTATAACGACTCGACCATCCCGCTCCAGCCCACGACGTATGACGCCCACAATCCCTCTCATCATCTCAAGGACCTGCTGTTTTGGAGCGCCGGTCTTCTCTGAAACGGACTCAAGCAGATCGGTATACGTGATCCTGTCGCTCATTTTTCGACCCTCATGTTTTTAACATAGTTACGCAGGGAAAGGCCGGCATGGAAAGAAACGATTCGTTTCGGGGGCAGTATCATGTATTGTTTTTGCCGCGGATGGAAACCTCTTCGTTTTTCACGCAGCTTGGTTTGAAACGTGCCTAATCCGGGCAGCACGATGTCACGTTCCCCATCCAGGACCCCTCGCATGACCCGAGTGGTTTGGTCCAGCAGTCGCTGGATCTCCGATCTTGAACGGTTCAGTTGTTCAGCCAGATAGTCGGTTGCCTCTTTTTGTGTCATGTTTCCTCCGAAGATACTCTAACCATGTGTTCACGCCGATATACCAAGAGATTTGAGTTCATTTAAAATCCGAGATGTGCACTGTTTTCCACTGACAATCCCCAAGACGTTTATGCTCGGTATTCACAACCGTGCTGTTAGATGACCGGACCGGATTCGCAGGATAGAAATAAGAATGGAATCGTTCAGCGATCAGCGGACAACATACATGAAATTCGGATGAAACGGAAGACAGAATATCAGATATCGGACAAATCCGGAATGTGGAAAGTATTAATAAAATATACACAAGTATCCAGGCAATGTCAAGGAGAGTGTTTAAATTCCGATTGAATCGGAACCCGTTTCATGGGAACAGGTGTTCACGTGTGTGTATCGTTTGTTTGCTAAATGGGGTGTCGATATGAAATGAATCATCCACATTTTGAATCATCATTAACAGATCGCCAGAATCGGATGGCTCATTATAAAAAAAGGACTGAAAAATCAGTCCTTTTATACGTACGGTTCGATTGAATATAGCCGACGGGTTTATGGGTGTCTACGAATTCCCATCGGCAGATTCGCCGATCCTCATGCGTTTGCGATGTTCAATCAGACTTTCCGGACGTTGGCCGCTTGTAATCCTTTGGGTCCTTCTACAATCTCGAATTCCACTTCCTCGCCCTCGTTGAGCTCCTTGAATCCGTCGCCTTCGATGGCCTTGTAATGCACGAAGACATCATCCCCGTCGGGTCGTT
>CAZTKR010000446.1:0-2647 GCA_964614115.1 uncultured bacterium
GGCTTCCTGAATCATGAAATAAACAGCGAAGGCCGGAGCGATATCGTTTTTATCTTCGATCCCGTCCCCGTCGGAATCCCGATACCCACCGAAAAAATAACATAAATTTAACCGTATCTCCAGCATGCCGTTGTTCGCATCGCCGGTACCGATATTGTCCAGTTTCTGGTCGAGCAAGTGGGAGTAACGGATGCCAAGATCAAAACCGATGTCTTTGGTCACAAAGAATGTCGTCCCGATGGTACCGAGTATGGTTAGATTTTTTTGCGTTTTACTGATGGATGTACCCGATTCCGGAATGGGAAACCAGTCATCCTCTTGCGACACATCCCGTAGATTCCAGAACGTGAGACCGGTGCCCAAGCCGATGTAAGGCACAATGCTTTTTCCTGGTAAAAAATTATATCGGAGGCTGATAGTCCACGGGTAAATATAGGTTCGGTATGGAGCATTGCTTCTCGCCTTAAAATGCGAATCGGGATCTCGGGGACGAACCCATCCCAGGCCCGCATTAATCTCACTCGTCAAGAATTCAGAAAATGAATATTTTAAAACGATGTCAGCACCATAGTTTGCAAGACTGTGATCTACATCGCCTCCAACGAGTTTGATGAGGCTGGCATTGAATCCGAGGCCCACTTGACCGGATATATGTTGAGTAAAAGATGTGGTCGTCATTAAGAAGGTGATAATCATCCATACCGCATGATAGAATGAACGTTTCATGACACCCTCCTTATGTTATCAATCGTATGAGAATAATATAAAAATATGAACAATAGGAGTCAAGTATCTACGTATTTTATTAGAACAATAAGTACACTATTATATAAGACAGGAGATGAGCCAATAAAAAATCCCCCGACAGGGTTGTATACTCGTATCGCCATTTCCCGTCGGGGGCGCCTTAGGGGGAATCAATAGGATATATTCTCTCCGTCTTTCAACGGAATTCGAATATTTCTTCAAAAAGCAAATAATACACTTACAAATTACATGCCAGAATGATGACAAATTAATCGATATTCGGTAAACCGTTGGAATGAAAAAAGCTATTGTATTCATCGGGATCTATATTATAATTTTTTAAATGAGTTACGGGGTACAACGATCTGATTATATGTGAGTTGTCTATTTATTACTAAAAATGAGTATGTGAGATATAAATCCGTTTCTATTCCATTCATTTCAGAACGGATTGTATGGCACAGTCTCAGTAAATAAAAATTGGGTAGCAAAATGCAATAATATTGTATCATCCTGAACGCATGTATCATGTTGAAACATTATTATCATCCCCAGAAAAAAGAAACGCGAGACGTCTTGTCCCGCCCTTCAGATGAATCATGTGTTATTCGGGTTTGTTAACGACGCAATTTCCGGATAGAAATATTACCTCCTCCTGTTTTCAGGTTGATTCGGTCTCCTCCTCCGTTGATATCTCCCGTGGCCCGAATGATCTCGTACCGAGAGCTTTCATTATCGGTCGTTATTTTAAGAGGAAAATCAGAGGTAATCTCATAGTCTTCCCAGCTTCGCTTGCGGAATTTGATTTCCGCGTGTACGCTGGCAGGCATCCTATCGGGAATAGTCAGATCGATTTCACCGCCACCGGTTTGAATATCGATATGATGATCGACCGCGAAGTCCTGAAGTGTGACTTCGGCAGAAACGTCACCCCCTCCTGTTGCCACTTCGATGGCACCCTGCACGTCTTCGAGTTCGATATCTCCACCGCCGGTCATCACGGTAAGCGTTCCTTTTATCGTTCTGGAGTAGATGGAGCCGCCACCCGTGGTGGCCTCAAAGTTGCCCGACACATTGCGTATATCGATTTCTCCTCCACCCGTCTGCACGGAAACATCGCCGGTGGCATCTACGATCTGGATTTCTCCTCCTCCAGTTTTAACGATGATACCGCCTTGGGTTTCTTTGATTTCTACATCCCCACCGCCGGTTTGTACTTCAACCCGGTCTTTGGTGTTCTCGACCGTGACGTCCCCACCTCCTGTGGTGACGTAGACGGTTCCCTGTGAGTTGATGACATCCACATTGCCACCACCCGTTTGAGCCCTCACGCGTTGCGTCGTACGAGTGATCTCGATGTCTCCGCCGCCGGTTTGTGCATCTACCGTACCGCCGATATCGGTTAAATCCACATCACCGCCACCCGTGGAAGCATCCACACTTCCTTTCACACCTGTGATAGAGAGATTTCCACCCTGCGTCTCGATGTCGCAGTCGAATTCCACCGGTACATAAATTTCAAACTTACTATGGATCCATTGTCGGTCGAATGCGGGGCCACCGACACGAATAGTATTACCCTGCTGCACGTATCCGGCTTCCGACTCTCTCATGGCGGCTTCGGCTTCTGCCTGGGTGAAGATGTCCATCCTCTTTCGCTCTTCGATGTTCACTTCGTTCTTATCCCACGTCCGGATAGTCACATCGCCCCGAACCTCGTCCATCACCAGGGTTCCCTCTTTACCTACCTTGAAATTCTTGGTAATTTCACCGACCCAGTACTTTCCTTCCTTGCGGAGATCCTGGGCTCTGCTTTCACCCACCAGTAGGAGACCCAACAGCAGGATCAAGATCGTGGGTATTTGTCTGTTCCGTTGCATGATATCTCTCCTTTTATTTC
>CAZTKR010000447.1:0-2627 GCA_964614115.1 uncultured bacterium
AACTTGAAAGGAGACAACGTGAAATGTCCTAAATGTAAAGGCTATCGAGACCACTGGAGCCGGAGACAGTTTCAATTCGGGCTTTTTATATCGGTGGCTCCAGGGTGGTGATCTACGTGAATGTATGGTGTATGGGAGTGCCTGTGGTGCCATAGCCACGACCAAGATAGGAGGCTCCACGGCTTCTCCTACATTGGAAGCGCTGGAAGCATTTTTAATGCAACACACTGAAGAAATCATTGTTCATGTGTAATTCAATTGGCGACATCGTCCGGTTTCATAAAAATGGCAGACCTGTCGGCGTCTGTTCGATCTGCTCCTCGAATCGGTATGTTTTAGAAACCGCGATGAAGCAGGCAAAGGAAGAAGATCGTTTCGTCTTAATCGAATCCACATCGAATCAGGTGGATCAGTTCGGTGGGTATTCGGGAATGACGCCAGATCGGTTTGTCGCGTTTGTGCAAAGGATCGCTAATGAGGTCGGCTTGCCAAAAGATCAGATCATTTTGGGAGGTGATCATTTAGGTCCCAATGTCTGGCAAAACGAACCGTCCCTTTCGGCCATGGGTAAGGCGAGGGAACAGGTACGGGCATATGTGAAAGCGGGTTATTGTAAAATTCATTTGGATACGAGCATGTGCTGTGCCGATGACTCTTCCGATGCAGGTTCGCCATTGACCGATGAGACAATCGCAAATCGAGCCGCGGATTTGTGTTCTATCGCAGAGGAATCGCTTGATCACCAATCGGAAAGGATGACACGTCCTGTCTATACAATAGGAACGGAAGTACCGATACCAGGCGGCGCACAAGAGACACTCACAGAGATCGAAGCGACAACAGTCGAACATGCCAGAAAGACAATTGAATTGGCCAAACAGGCTTTCTTAAAGAGGGGACTGGAATCGGCATGGGAGCGTGTCATTGGACTTGTAGTCCAACCTGGCGTAGAATTCGGTGATACGGACGTTATCGATTACGATCGCGAAAAGACACGTCTGCTTTCCCGGTTCATCGAAAATGTCCCGAACCTCGTGTATGAGGCCCATTCCACGGATTTTCAGAAGAAAGAGTCCTTAAGGCGGATGGTTGAAGATCATTTCGCCATTTTAAAGGTCGGACCTGCATTGACATTTGCTTTCAGGGAGGCCGTGTTTGCCTTGTTGTTTATGGAAAGAGAATGGCTTTCGATAAAAAAAGGAGTGACCCTTTCCCAGCTCAACGAGGTGCTTGAAAGGACTATGATTACGCATCCCGACCATTGGCAAAATCATTATCGTGGTGACGAGGAATCTCTTCGATTTGCTCGGAAGTACAGTTACAGTGACCGTATACGGTATTATTGGCCGAATGAAGCCGTTGCCGAGGCCTTTTCTGTGCTGATGAAGAATCTGACGGTCCATCCACCGCCCCTGTGTTTGGTGAGCCAGTACCTTCCCAATCAATATGATGCAATCCGAGACGGAAAAATCCGAAATACACCCAAAGATTTAATCCATGATAAAATTGGGGACATACTGAACAGGTATGAGGACGCGACGAAAGCATTATCGATATCGATTGCATAGAAGAAAGGATTAAAGAGATGAAGGGAAAACTCTGGCTCGTTTTTGCTGTTTTTACTACCTGTGCGTGGGGACTCTGGGGAGCTCTGATTGACACCCCGGCCCAGGCCGGTTTTCCTGAAACCCTGGGCTATTGTGTCTGGGCACTGACGATGATACCGCCGGCGCTGGTTGCCATGAAAATGATCGGTTTCAAACTCGAATATGATTTTAAATCCATCGTGATGGGATGTGCCGTGGGATTTCTGGGAGCAGGCGGACAGTTGATTCTTTTTAAAACGCTCAGGACTGCACCAGCCTATCTCGTGTTTCCATTTATTGCACTCTCTCCCGTTGTGACAATTTTATTGTCATTTATCATTTTAAAAGAACGGGCTAATTTGAGAGGATGGCTGGGCATCCTCCTGGCATTGGCGGCCGGATTCTTTTTATCCATGGAACAGGGGCAAGGCGGAGGATCGGGCTCTCTTTGGATTTTTCTCGCATTACTTGTGTTTCTCTTTTGGGGGATTCAAGGATATATCATCAAGTTTGCCAATAGGACGATGAAAGCTGAAAGTATTTTCTTCTATATGATGCTTACGGGTCTGCTTTTAATTCCTGTGGCCATTGGGATGACGGACTTCTCCCAATCCATCAACTGGGGATTTAAAGGACCCTACCTGGCGGCCATGATCCAGATTTTGAACGCCGTGGGCGCTCTTTTCCTTGTGTATTCCTTTCGATATGGGAAGGCCATCATTGTCAGTCCCTTGATCAATGCAGGGGCGCCAGTGATTACCATTATCATCTCATTGGTGATATCCCAGGTACTTCCTCCCAATATTAAAATCGCGGGAATGGCCTTGGCCGTGTTGGCTGCCTTTTTGATGGCTATCGAACCCGATGAGGAGGTCGCTTCGTAGGCATTCGTTTGAATAAATATGGTCCCATATGGATTGGGGTGTTTCTGCTTCTTCAGGGACCGGTCATCGTTCGTTCTCAGGATACGCTGTTTCCCGTGCACAGTACCGGAACATTGCGGTTCGAAGAGACACTTAAAAGGCTGGGGGATGGAACTAA
>CAZTKR010000448.1:0-2614 GCA_964614115.1 uncultured bacterium
GTTGACGAAAGTAAAGATGCCGTGCTTATCCAGGATATACACACCGTCGTTGATGTTATCCACGAGGTTGTGGTATTTTTCTTCGCTCTCTTTTAACTCAATCTCCATCTTGTATTTATGGAGGGCCGTCTCGATAACAATACGTAATTCTCTTTCCTCGAAAGGTTTGAGGATATATCCATGCGGTTCGGTTTTTTTCGCTCGTTCCAGGGTCCGTAAATCGGTATAAGAGGTGCAGTAGACGATGGGGATGTTGAAACGGTTGTTGATCTGTTTGGCTATTTGAATACCGTCCATTTCATCTTCGAGTACGATATCGATGATTACAAGATCGGGTCTATAATCGTTAATTTTTTTCACCACCTCCGATCCTGAGATGACGACAGCGGGGACTGTATAACCCAGATTTTCTAAACTCATTTTCAGATCAACAGCCACTATCCTATCGTCTTCCACGATCAAGATCTTGGCCTTAGCCATGATGTTCACCTCTGCGTTTTCATTTCGGTATAGGGCGATATGTTTTGCAGGATGTACATTCATCATAATAAGCGATTTGAACAAACAAATCAAGAAAAAAGATCGATGCTCTCAGCTTTTTTTTCTGAATGTTGAAGATGTGTCGATTGGCTTGGAGGGATCAAGAATGAGGACGCCCTGGGGGGATCTCCAGGACGTTTCATTCGTTCACGAGACGGCCTTTTCTCACGGTACTGTTTTATTAACTATCTTACCCTCACAAAGTTGGGTCGTTCATGACGGTTCGCGATCATCCATGCGGTGGCGAAGACGAGCTTTCCAATCCTGGCCATTTTCTCAGGAATGGTCTTTTCTGGATCGTCGGTCGGTCTATGCAGGTCCGGGGTGTCTTTGGAGTTATAGAAGAGCACGGGAATATCCTTCCGATAGAAGGGATAATGGTCGCTCTGAAGGAAGTATCGCTCCTGGTCATATGCCAGTATCAGACCAATCCGTTCGTTGGCCGCCTCATTGATCTCTTTCAGGTCGGGGCTCGTCGGTGTACCGAGGATGGCGACCTCGTTGGTGTCGTTCCGGCTGATCATATCCATGTTCAGCATGGCCACGGTATTTTCCACGGGGAACAGAGGGTTCTGGGTGTAGTACCGGGAGCCGAAGAGGCCTTTTTCCTCACCGGTAAAAGTCATAAATAAGATGGAACGCTTGGGTCGTGTCTGGCTCTGTGCGAACGCTTGGGCGATTTCCAACACGCCAGCTGTACCGGAGGCGTTGTCGTCGGCACCGTTATAAACGCTGTCGTTCTGAACGCCCACATGATCGTAGTGAGCTCCGATGATTACGAGCTCGTCTTTCAATTCGGGATCAGAGCCTTCCCAGTATCCCACAACATTTTTCGTGGGGAATCTTTCGGCTTCGAGGCGGGTTTCCATGGTAACGGTTTTACCTTCGATGTCAAAAGACTGCGGCTCCAAAGTACCGTCGATTTTTTCAAAGAGGTCTTTCAGAGAGTGACCCGAACCTGCCATTAAATCCTGGGCCGGAAATCTCCCCAATCGGACACAGACGATTTTGTCATCGGGTTTCTCGTCTATGGTCAGGGGAACGACGTCCTTAGGAGCCCTTCGCATCAGACTGGGCCATGGGTTGGGCGGTCTTTGAAACCGGCGGTGGGGATCGGAGATCAAGAGGAGTCCTACGGCTCCATGGTCGACGGCGGTTTCGATTTTAACCCGGATATTGCTGTGCTCGGTCCGTTTCAGGCCGTCGAACATGCTGGTACTGTCGTCTTGCTGGGGTTCTCCGGTGAAGACAAGGACGATTTTTCCCTTGGCATCGATGTGGCTGTAGTCGTCGTAGTCGTATTCGGGGGCTGTGATACCGTAGCCGGCAAAAGCGACGGGGGCGGATACTTTCCGGTTGGCCGTGAGATGGAGGGGAACGAAGTCATTCTTAATTTCGTACACCTTGTCTTCCTGAGGGGTCTTCAACGAGAAGGAGTTGGGTTCCGCCAGACGCGCCCGGAGAACGTGGAACGGTTGAAAGTAGGATTTTTCGGGGCCGGACGGCTTGAGTCCATACGATGCAAACTGTCGTGCGATGAACGATGCGCAGGTGTCGAGTTCCGGACTGGGCGTGTTCCGTCCCTTCATGGCGTCGGAGGCCAGGTAGTACACATGGGCTTTCATTTCCTCCGGCGTGATGGAGTCGAGCCCTTCTTGTGGAACGTGCTGCCCCCAGACCGGGAAGTGCATCCATATATATATGAAGAAAAGCATCCCAATACGAATCGTACGATTGTTATTCATGACCGTTTTCTCCTTCAACTTGTATTCTCACCTTTTCAACAACGTATATAGTCTCAAGCCGACTTACTCCATAGGCTCGAATCCTAGGGCTTTTTTACCACGCCGATGAGCGTTGTAGTATCATTTCGTTGATGCCGATTATCGGAATCCTCTTCTTGTTTCTACATACATCATCTGAGTAACTGCGATACGATTCGGGTTTGCTGCGTCATGGGAACAACCATGTCAACCTGCCCAGCGACGGCGATGGTCCCTTCCATGAATTGATCGGAGATGAGTTTGACGAGGGTACCGGTCTCGTGTGCAAAATACCAGGTGGTCGTACTTTC
>CAZTKR010000449.1:0-2603 GCA_964614115.1 uncultured bacterium
CGCTGTATGAAGCGAAACCTTCATTCAGCCAGATATGATGAAAACTATCACAGGTGATCATATCCCCCCACCACTGATGGGCTATCTCATGTGCATAGAGTACTTCGCTCCAGCTGCCGTAACTGGTGCAGGTTTGATGCTCCATGCCACCGCTCCATAAGAAATCGACTTGACCATACTTTTCGTCGATAAAGGGATACTCACCAAACAGTTCGGAATAACAGGCGAGCATATCATCGACCAGATTATTGATCGGAGCATTTGCATCGTAATTACCCGAAAAACTGTAGAACTGGATCTCCATGGTATCGGCGCCCCCGTTATACACAAAATCATCGTAGTGCATTTCGTAGGGATGGATCGCCAGGGAAACCAGGTAGGTTGCGATTGGATAGCTTTCATGCCACCAGTATGTCGTCTGGTTTCCAACAGTCGATGTTTCTCTCAACGAACCGTTGGAGGCAACGATTAAATCTTCAGGCACGGTCACCCGAATATCCATGGAATCCGGCTTGTCCGACGGCACATCCTTACAGGGCCACCAGACGCGTGCACCGAACACCGAACTCAGCGTCCAGATCATCGGCTCGCCGTTGTGTGTGTCAAAGTTAAAGTACCGATCCGGGAAATCGCCGGGACGACCCGAATAATCTACCGTTATTCTGAAGGATTCACCCTGCGCATAATCTCTGTCCAGCGTGACGTCCAGTATATCGTTGTTCCTGGTGTAAGCGAGTGGAGTGCCCGGAGCATCGGAACGGTAAAGATCGGTAATGGTCATGCCGCTCCAGAAATTCAGTTCGACACGATTCAATGTTGGCGTTGTGACTTCACCCACGACCTCAACGATGCCATTCAGGATCGCGGTAGTGGGATCGGGCGTTAAATCCAGGGAATAATAAGTGACGTCATAGTCTTCCTGATTGGCGGTTTTCATCTTCTCACATAGCATTATCTGTTGATAATGTTTCGCCTTCTGGGCATGCATAGCCTCCTTGAATGTGACATCGATCTTAGGAGCCTGCGCATTCGATAAGCCGTGGGTGGAGAGAATAAACAGTATGAGTAGACAGCGTCGCATAACCTCACCTCATTACGTTTTAAAAAAAAGATTGATTCGATTTGCCAGCAGAATGAGTACGGACTGCCGGTTGGGTATGATGGTTGACAATATCGTGTAAATAAAACGTATCCTGTATATGCCGTCTGCATTCATAGTAAATCCTTCAATGTATTCTGATGCATGAAAAAAAATTCAATTATTCCGGCCTCCATACCGGATGATCATCCTCAACGCTGTTCTCCGTCAATCGTATAATGGCTCCCGGTTCCAGGTTGTCGGATATCTCCATGCAGTAAATTTCTTGGTTTCCTGTGACATCGGAAGAATAGAGGATTCGGGTGCCGTCGGGCGACCAACTGGGTTCCCTCTCTTCAGCGTCACTGTCCGTTATTCGAGTTTGCTCGCTACCGTCCGCATTCATGATATAGATCTCAGCATTGCCGTCACGCTCCGAGATAAAGACAAACCTGCTGCCATCGGGTGACCAGACCGGAACCCAGTCGTCCGCTTCATTATTGGTCATGCGTTCCGGGTTCGACCCATCGGCATCCATCACATAAATTTCCCAGTTGCCGTCCCTGTCGGTACAAAATGCGATTTGAGAACAGTCGGGTGACCAGCTGGGAAAACCGTCTATCGCATTCTCGTTCGTTAATCTCGTCTGATTTGATCCATCACTGTTTATCACATAGATATCGCCGTTTCCACTCCTGGGAGTACTCCAGGCGATCCGTTGTCCATCCGAGGACCAGGCCGGTTCAAAATCGGGTGGTGTGTCGGTCGTCAGCCTTGTTCGACCGGAGCCATCCAGATTGATGATACAGATATCCCCGTCCGAGCCAAAGGCAATCCGAGAACCGTCGGGTGACCAGGTTGGCCAATAATCCGCTCCGTCGTATACGGTTATCCGTCTCGGATTGCTGCCGTCAGCCTCCATGACGTAAATGTCTCCGCCGCCGGATCGTTCGGAGCAAAAGGCGATCACCTCGGATTCCGTATTGTCGAGTGGAGATTCGGGCTCTGTGCTTTTTTTACGACATCCGATACATAAAACAAAAAGTGAAATGATCAGGATGAATATCAATTTGATTTTCATGGAGCGCTCCTATTTAATGGTTGATGATTGTGTTATCGTGTTCAATGGACGTCGTTTACTCCACGAATATCCAGTACGATGAATCCAACAACCTGCTCGGCTATACAATCGACCCTGTCATCATAAACGATGGAATGGGAAAGCCATCGGACGATCACGACAGCGAGTTGTTGCTGTTGGTCAACGGTCGTAACAATGGTTCAGGAATTCATCCCATGTGGTTTTTCCGGTGAAATCCAACCCATAATTCGGATCGTTATACTGGGGCTCAAAATCGTAGCTGTAGGCGGCATAGGCATTCGGGCCGGGCAGATAGATGGACAGCCCATGCGCGCCCTCATAACGGCTTCCATGGGTCTCCGCGATGACGGCCTCGGCAATACAGGCCATCACATCCTCGAGGTCGTTCTTGATATGTGGATCGTTTTCGGCACCATGGATACT
>CAZTKR010000450.1:0-2602 GCA_964614115.1 uncultured bacterium
CCATTTGGCTCTTTCGACAATTGTTGGCGTCCAAAATCAGTATCACTTCGATATGAAACTGCATGTGAAAAAACAGAGTTCGATTTAAATGAGGCAGGAATATTGACGTTAAAATACCATATGAAGTCTGATAACGCTCGTGCAGATAAAAGAATGCGCCTTAACAGTGAACATAGAGAGTATTTTGACTCTCGTTATGGCTATCTTGATTTGAGCAGCGTCGGCATTAATTCAGTGAAGATGCAGGCCTGTTAGGGGGAAAATTTCGGGACATCTATGAACAAGATAATAGGGGACGTTCGTGCAGAAAGTGCTTAAAGGACTGCGGTTGGACCGCGGTAACCATATATAATAAGTAAATGGGCTCAAACCTTTATCATTGATTAAAAGAGTATAAAAAAGAGTTAAGCGTTCACAGGTTCAGGGTTCAGGAAAAAGCGTGCTGTCTCTTAAATGTTAACTCTCAATGTGAGTGCCAAAGTACTTTAGATTAAACATTCTATAAATTTTTTCTGTAAGTTCCTGAGGGCGAGTCTTTGGGCAAAAGAGGTTAAGTCTGATGGATCGGGCAGGACCGGACATAGAAATTCGACGGCAAGCCTTCCAATGGCTGAAGTCTCAAGTAAGAATACATGGGGAGGTTTTGTCGAGGCCTGTTCTTCAACAAGGTTTTCATTTGCAAGGAAAGCAAATTCGGCTGGTAGGGCCGCAGGGAATTTTCAAGCCTCGTTATATGGAGCTTCCAATCTCTATCACAACTGTTCCTTCTGGCCCTTATGATGATGAATTCGGCTATGATGGCCTTCTATTATATCGTTACCGCGGTACCGACCCGAATCACAGAGACAATGTAGGTCTGAGACGCGCCATGCAGTTAGGCACTCCGCTGATCTATTTCCATAGAATCATGCCAGGCAAATACCTGCCCGCATGGCCGGTTTTTATAGTTGCAGATAATCCCTCACAACTTACATTCAGCGTAGCAGTAGATGAAAATGATACAAGGGGTATTACTGTCTTCGGTCAAGTTCATGAAGGGTACCAGCAGCAGCAAGAGGATGTTTTCCGTCGCTCTTATGCAACTAGAAAATTCCGCCAACGATTGCACCAAAGCTCGTTTCGAGAACGAGTTCTGAGAGCCTATAGGGATCAATGTGCCCTGTGCAGGCTAAGACACCGGGAGCTACTTGACGCCGCACACATTCTGCCAGATGCAGAACCTGGAGGGGAGCCGCTGGTTTCAAACGGCCTTTCACTGTGCAAATTGCATCATGCTGCTTTTGATCGATATTTCGTTGGTGTAAGGGAGGATTACGTTATAGAAGTTAGACCAGATATTCTGAATGAAAGCGACGGTCCCATGCTGATTCACGGCCTACAGAGATTGCACGGAACAAAGATTATTGTTCCCCGTATAACCGAGCTCCGACCAAACCGTGAGTTTTTACATATCAGATATGAGCGCTTTAGGGCCGCTGGGTAAAAACAATGAGGTCAAGTTTCCATTCTTGACAAAATGAAATGATGCTTAAAAATTACCTTCACAAATTGTCAAATCTGAGAACGGATAAAAATCGTAATAGATATCCCATCTATACCTTACACCGAGCGCCCCACAAACCGTTTCTCTTACTATCCATTATGGATCTGATTGCCGAGGGATCAATTACCAAAAACTTTATTGTGCCCTCCTTTGAACTGCTCGATACATTCAACGGCTATTGGAACAGCATTATGCCGCTTGGTTCAAAAACTAGCATGGCCTACCCCTACCCTCGCCTTAAAACCGATGGTTTCTGGCACCTTATCCCGAATCCGGGATATGAAAATAAAATCAACATTAACTTCAGTTCCATGGCAAAACTGCGTGAGGTGTGTGCCGGCGCCCGAATGGATGAAAAACTTTTCCGGTTGCTGTGCAAACCGGAGACGCGAGAGCAGTTGCGGGCGGTTCTGATTGAAACTTATTTCGCCCCTGAGATACGTGTGAAGGTTTTAGAGCAGGGCCATTTAAACTATGCTGCGTATCAATACAGTAAAGAATTGCTTAAAGTGGCTGAATGGAAAAAAGATTTCGGCAAAGCAACAGATGAATCCGACTGGCAGAAAAAGATTCGGGACAGCGGTTTCCGCAGAACCATTGTCACCCTGTACCAGCACCGCTGCGCCCTGTGCGGCATTCGCATGCTCACACCCGAAGGCCACACCGTGGTCGAAGCCGCTCACATAAAGCCTTGGAGCATCAGTTACGATGATCGCCCCAACAACGGCCTGTCTCTCTGCCGGCTGTGTCACTGGTCCTTTGATGAGGGGTTGATGAGCGTGGGCAAGGATTATGAAGTTATGGTATCCAAACGGGTGCATGTTGAAAAAAATCTACCCGGTCACATACTTACGCTGACCGATCGTCCCATTTTCACGCCGGAAAAAGAACATTTCTGGCCGGAACAGGATAATTTAAACTGGCATAGAAAGAAAGTATTCAAATCAAAGTGAAAGCTTATGTATAATGACAATAAAATTCGATTCTATATGGGCATCGACGTACAGATTTCGAAAGGCTGTTCGTATTTTATCGTCGATGAAGAGACGGAAATTGTGA
>CAZTKR010000451.1:0-2597 GCA_964614115.1 uncultured bacterium
AGGATCAATTTCTTCTGCACAATCAGAGCAGATATAAATGTCCCACTGAAACCAATCATCAATCGCAGACATATTGAGACCCTTACTGGACTCCTCGACCCGACCG
Organism: uncultured bacterium; assembly: GCA_964614115.1. Taxonomy (GTDB): domain Bacteria; phylum Zhuqueibacterota; class QNDG01; order QNDG01; family DSAB01; genus CAZTKR01. Next base: position 107 of record CAZTKR010000451.1, read on the forward strand.
CACTTGAAACATGACTTTTCCATGATCAACCACCTTTGATTATATCTGCTATCCGAATTATTTTAATATTTCCGTTCCAGGTGAAGTCTGCATATTCACCAGTACCATCTACCAAGGCATCCCAGGCATTATAAATATCCTTGTCCGACGGCGTACTGTGGATTACACATAAACCATTCTTTTCATGAGGATGATCCGTGTCCTCAATCTGCCAGCCAACGTGAGCCCGACGTGCAAACCCGACATCACCAAATACCTCAATGACCTGTACCAAGCGGACATCCCCGCCGGTCACTGGTTTCTCCTGGCCATCCTTGAGCTTTTTCCAGTATTGCCGGGCAACGTATTCGTCAGGATAGGTACTGAGGATAGTCCCATGACCACCCTCAGTTTCCTGTATCTCAAAGAAGGGGGGCTCTCTCCATCCACGGTTCATATATCCAGCCCCGCTTCCTGGGGAGTATCAAGGCCCAAAAGCTTCTTGATGCTATCCTTCCACCGAATCTTGGGGTTATCCTTTAAAATTTCATAAAGGTTTTTAACCCCCCGGTAGCTCCACATAAGCCGGAGCTTATCGGCCATCTCGATCACCTGGTCACTGCATTCATTGAGCTTGAGCCTGGTCCTGGCATTGTTCATGAGGCCCAACCAGATAGAATCCGTGACATACTCATCCACGATTTTAACAATCTGGTATGGCTGGAAATCCAGCATCGGTTCTATGGACACGCTGGTTTTGAATCCCCGAGTATGAGCATGTGCCAGAGCTGCCAACCGTTCCCCGAATGAAGGGGCATCTGGCTCGTAGAACTTAAGAGTCTGGTTGTCCACGCTGCCAATGGTAAACCGGAATAGAATCTGTTTCTTGCACATCTCGAATGCATCACATAAAAGTCTGATGCAGTTCGGATCGGGCTTCGAGACAATAAGAACATTATTACCGGCCCTGAGTATATTGTCCAGGACAATAAGACAATGATTGATGTTCGCCTGGGTAATATCGTGGGTAGTAGGGAACATAATCGTACCGTCCCTCTTCTTCCATTTTTTCGATACGGCTTTAAGGCTTATGGTGACATCATCCCACCCATCGGCCTTCACCCGACTAAACCTTACGGCCATTGCCTTGGCATAGCAGTAAGCACAGTCATGCTCACACCCGGTCTGGATATTATAATTGTACTTGGCCCACTCCTTTGTCCCTGTCACAGACTCCTTGAACGGCTCAAAGCGCATTTTGCCGTACTCCTCGTACAATGTCCCGACCTTGGTTTTCCATTTCCAGCCACCATCGATCTTGACCGGTTTCTCCATGTCCGTGTTAATATCGATCCCGGCCTCGTCCGCATCGGACTGAAACTGGAAATTACTGGTAAAAGAGCTTTTGTTACGAATCGCAACAAATAGCTCGAAAGCCCGGATCATAAACTCCCGGCCTTTCTTTTTCATCGTCTTCTTGCTCGGCATCCACGTCCTCGCTTTCAGATAAAAGGTATTTGATTGTCATGGCGATCAGCTTAACCATGCAGATCGCCCGGATTATTAATTTCATGAATAGTGCCTCTCGATTTCTTTCTCCCGTTCCCGCTTGGCCTCAAGCAGAACCCTGGCCACCCGCAGGGACGAGTTTGAGTCATTGAATATCAGGTCAAAGCGTCCGTTCCTATAAGCCTTGAACGATACGACTGGCGACTTGAGATCGCTGTTCACCTTTTCAAACGCACTCATATCCTCTTTACCGCCACCGCCATACCTACCGGTTTTTTTATAATAGTCCTTGAACCAGTGGTCTTCTGACTTCTCCGGCAAGACCTTATTGAACAGGACATCAATCAACCGCCCCAGGGCTTCCAGGTAATTCATAGAATAATGACTGAGGGTATTGGCAAAAGATTCCATGCCGATCCGCAGATGGAGCTTTTCATCTTTTCGGATATACCTCAACTGCATGGGCTTTTTACTAAGCTCATAGGAATCGCCCTTGAGATATTCAGAAACACGCCCCAGGAGATTCATGGCATTTTTCTTGATCTGAGACATGGCCAGGTCTCCGGCCACATCCAGAACCTCGGCTTGAAACTTGGACACAATTTCTTCCAGGTTCAAATCCTTGAGCGGATTTCCCTTCTGGTGATACTTTTCTGGATTATATTCCACACTGAATCCCTTTGCAGCACACTCCAAGGCATAGGAAATTATGCTGCCCCTAAACTCCTCAAGCATCCTACGAAAATCCCAATCCTGGACACGCAGATTTTTTCCCTCGTACTCGGCATTAAGGAGCATAAGATACTGATAGAATCGGATATGCCGATCCCATATTGTCTGTAGTGATTTTACACTCATGACACACTCCGGTTAAAGGTTATTAACAAGCACAAAATTTTTGTATTCCATTTTCCGACTCCGGCTGATTGTGCCGGTAATAACAACCTCGGAAAAACAGTCTTTGACATACTCACGCAATTCCATACCGTCCCAACTGGACGGC
>CAZTKR010000452.1:0-2571 GCA_964614115.1 uncultured bacterium
ATCCCTTTATCGGACTCCAAGAGTATGCCATTCGATCTGTAGGCAAGGCGCTGGAGATTGACGATTTACATGCTTTTTCAGAACTCCTCAGAATGTTATGGGATATCTTCAGGGAGCAGGATGCCACGCTGGTTGAGATTAACCCACTGGCTATAAAGAAAAATAGGCTGGTTGCTTTAGATGCCAAGATAGTGCTTGATGAAAAAGCATCTTTCAGACATCAGCGTCTTTTCGAGGAACTGAGGGCCGAACAAAAGGAGTTAGACAGACGAAATAAACTCCCGGCACAAAGGCTTTCGGAGGAGAGGCAAATCAATTATGTTCCGCTTAAGGGTGACATCGGGATGATTGCTGATGGTGCAGGGACTGGAATGCTCACCCTGGATCTCATCCATGACTTAGGCGGAAAGCCTGCCAATTTCTGCGAAATGGGGGGGCAAGCCGGCACGGAGATCATGAAACAGACCATGGAGGTTGTTTTGGCCGGTGAACGGGTCAAGATCCTCATCATCAGCTTGATCGGCGGACTCACGCGTATGGATGAGATGGCTGAGGGTATCGTTCAGTATTTAGAAGAAAACGGCCGCTCTGTTCCAATCTTCACTCGCATGTGCGGTACGAAGGCCGATGTGGGCATCCCGATTCTGAGGAATGTGGGTGTGGAGACCGACGAGGATCTGATGGTAACCGTTCGGACTGCGTTGGAAAAGAGTAAGGGGCTCTGAGATGGCTATTTTGATCAATAACAATACCCGGGTGCTGGTCCAAGGGATTACCGGTACCGTTGGATCGTTTCAATCGAAGATCATGCAGGACTATGGCACGCGTATTGTGGCAGGGGTAACGCCGGGAAAGGGGGGCAGCTCGATCCACGGCATTCCGGTCTATGATTTTGTGGAAGAAGCGGTTCAGGAACACCCTATTGACGCAGCCATCAGTTTTGTGCCGGCCCGGTTTGCAAAAGATGCTGCCTTGGAGATTTTGAGTAACCATATCGGTTTCATAGTTTTACTGACGGAAGGTATACCTGATCAGGATGTCGTCACCATTCTTCGATATGCCGCTGTCAAAGGCGCAGCCGTACTGGGCCCGGATACGCCGGGCCTTATTTCTCCCGGTAAGTGTAAGTTAGGTGTTCATCCGAATGCCATGTTTACAGAAGGTCATGTGGGGATCGTGTCCAAAAGCGGTTCCCTCTCATATGAGGTTGGAAGGGTGCTCACTCAGAATGGAATCGGTCAGTCTACGGTTGTGGGAATCGGGGGCGGACCGATCTGGGGATTATCTCAAGTGAGTATTCTGGAGATGTTTGAACAAGACTCGGAGACAGAATGTGTAGTGATGCTCGGGGAAGTCGGAGGTAGACTGGAGAACGATGCTGCAAAATTTATTAGCCAGCATATAAAAAAGCCGGTTGTTGCGCTCATAGTAGGGAGAACAGCGCCAAAGGGAACCCAGATGGGGCATGCTGGTGCCATTATTGAAGGAGAAGAGGAAAGTGCAAGTAGCAAGATTGCAGCCCTTGAAAACGCGGGAGCCATGATCGCAAAAAGCTCTTTAGATATACCTGACTTGATTAGAAAGATCGGGGGCTAACGAAAGATGTCCATATATATCGACGAAAGAGTGTGTAAAGGGTGTGGATTATGCAGTTATTTCTGCCCAAAAGGGGTCTTGGAGATGTCGGACCGGCGGAATGAAAAAGGGTACAATGTCGTTGAAGTGGTTTATCCGGAAAATTGTAACGCCTGTAATCTCTGCGAAATCAATTGTCCCGACTTTGCCATTTACGTTACAAAAGACCGCTCATCCACTGCAAAAGCGGCAAATTGATTTCTAATCTCAGATCCCATCCAGAAAACGAGCTCATCTCTACTATGCATTTTCATGGTGCCGCCGATGCAGCGGGTCCTTAAGTGAATAATCAAGGAGACACCCATGGATATGAACAAGCTGAAAGAAATTAGCAAAAAGGTTTTCGTCGCGGTTTTGGGCATCCCTTATGAAGGCGTTCGGTCCTATTCACCGGAGATTATTTATCCTCCCGAGGCGGGTGATGCGCCCATGGATTCCATCTATTTTCGCACCGGCGTCGATAAGGCACCGGAATGGTCTCTGAGACCGTTGAACGAGCGACTTCGGGAACCGAATATGTCTATGTAACCCTGGATATCGATGTTGTGGACAGCTCCATATGTTCAGGAACCCGTTTTCCCGACACCCCGGGTTTAACGCCACGGGAGATCATTCATGCCTTACGGATTATCGGAAGCAAAACTGTCATTAGTAGATTTGACATATCCTGCCTTAGCCCTCGTTATGATCCTTCTGGTTCAACACCATATCTGGCGGCCCGATGCTACTTGGAAGTCATGGCCAGGCTTGCGGTTCAGTTTGGGGATAAAAATATTGGGAAATGGTTTCAGAAGTGATTTTGAGAAAGAAAACAATGATTGGACTTTTCTGTTTTCCAATCGCACCTTATCGTTTATATCCGATACGCACCTTAGTTACTCAAATCATTTTGCCGTGGGATAGGTAATATTCCAAATATTTGAATAGATCAGGGGT
>CAZTKR010000453.1:0-2561 GCA_964614115.1 uncultured bacterium
ATAACGTTGCAGGAGGTGGTGAGTGCATCCCGAGAGGATGTCTCCTTCATCTTATTCTGAAATGGAGGACCCATCGTCACCCTATAATCGGTCGTCAACCATCAGCAAGCCAGGATGGCTTGAGTCGAGAATATCAGAATTCGTAACGAAGGCAGCGGCCCGCGTACATCGATAAAACATTGCGGGATTATTTTTCAACGCTTATCCATCGAGCAGGCCGGAATCAGCACGGAGACCCTATTATTGGTTGATTCATCCTATCATGCTCACGAAAAAAAATCTTCGGTAAAAAACAACCGTTTGCAGCATGAGAAAAGCCCCTACTTGCTTCAACATGCCGATAATCCGGTGGATTGGTACCCCTGGGGGGAAGAGGCTTTTGAGAAGGCACGTCGTGAGGACAAGCCCATCTTTCTCTCCATCGGCTATTCCACGTGCCACTGGTGTCATGTCATGGCTCACGAATCCTTCCAGGATGCCGAACTCGCCCGGTTGATGAACGATGTGTTTGTGTGCATCAAAGTAGACCGGGAGGAACGTCCGGATATCGACAACGTGTATATGAATGTGTGTCAGCTGATGACCGGCAGCGGCGGGTGGCCGTTGAACATCGTGATGACGCCGGAGAAAAGGCCGTTTTTCGCAGCCACCTACATACCCAAGGATAACCGGTTCGGGCGGCCCGGGATGCTGGACATCGTACCCCGAATCGACGATATATGGAAGACACGCCGTCAGGATGTGAATCAATCCGTGGATCAAGTTATCGCGGCTCTTCGTCAGTCTACCACTCATATGCCGGGCGAAGAGTTGAATGAGTCCACTCTGGAGCACGCTTTTCAGCATCTCGTGAAGCGATTCGACACCCGGCACGGAGGGTTTGGCAGGTCTCCGAAATTTCCAACGCCCCACAACCTGTTTTTTCTGTTCCGGTACTGGTATCGAACGGGAACAGAAAAGGCCCTGGAAATGGCGGAGCAGACCCTACAGGCGATGCGGCTCGGCGGTATTTACGATCATGTGGGGTACGGCTTTCATCGTTATTCGACGGACAGCCGCTGGCTTCTGCCTCACTTTGAGAAAATGCTCTACGACCAGGCGCTGGTCTCTATGGCGTATCTGGATGCGTTCCAGGCCACCGGAAAGCAGGCGTATGCGGATACGGCCGGGGAGATGTTCGCGTACGTGCTGCGGGATATGGCATCACCGTCGGGTGGGTTTTATTCCGCAGAGGATGCCGACAGCGAGGGTGAGGAGGGAAAGTTTTACGTTTGGACCCGGGAGGAAATTCTGGATGTGTTGGGAGTATCTATGGCAGAGCCCATCACAAATTATTACAATATTAAAGAGCGTGGAAATTTCCATGACGAGGCCACCGGAGAGAAGACGGGCAAGAACATCCTCCACCTCGAAAAATCCCTAACCCTCTTGGCCGACGAGTTGGGAAAGGATCGTGCTGAGGTGATGGAGCAGTGGCGAGAAGCCAGGAAAAGACTCTTCCATGCACGCGAAAAACGCATTCATCCCCATAAGGATGATAAAATTTTAACGGATTGGAACGGGTTGATGATCGCGGCCCTGGCTAGAGGCGCTCAGATACTGGACGAGCCGCGATACGCGGAGGCTGCGGGGAAGGCCGTCCGGTTTATACTCGCCAACATGCGCACACCCGACGGCCGGTTGCTCCATCGGTATCGGGATGGAGAGGCGGCCATCACGGCCCATGTGGATGATTACAGTTTTTTCATCTGGGGACTCATCGAACTTTACGAGGCAACTTTCAATGTGGAGCACTTACGAATGGCTCTGCAGTTGAACGACTTTCTGTTGCAGGATTTTTGGGATGACCATGCGGGCGGATTCTATTTCACAGCCGACGGTTGCGAAGAACTCCTCATCAGACCAAAGGAAATCTACGATGGGGCCGTTCCCTCGGGTAATTCGGTGGCCATGTGGAACCTGCTTCGGCTGGGGCGGATGACGGCGAACCATGATCTGGAAGGATATGCGGCACGATTGGGCGGTGCCTTCGCCAAGAATGTGGCCGAGTCGCCCTCAACCTACACGCAGTTGATGGTGGCCCTGGATTTTGCCCTGGGCCCCTCTTTTGAGGTCGTGATTGCAGGTAACTCAGGGGCGAACGATACGCGTGAGATGCTAAAGGCATTGAGATCGGGTTACCGGCCCAATAAAGTCGTTCTGTTTCGTCCCATGGAAGAGGAATCGCCGGCCATCATCGCTTTGGCTGGATATACCGAAAATCAGACGGGTTCTGAGGGAAAGGCCACGGCCTATATCTGTCAGGATCATCGGTGTGAGCGCCCGACCACGGACATCGAGGAGATGTTGCAACTGTTAGGAAAAAAGGAATGATCACCGTCCATACGGGTTGTATCAAGATAAAGGATGAAAGATAGAACATGTCTGAGCATGAAGAAAATGCGGGTGTGACTTCATCGCATATCCGATTCTGTGATTTTCGGTGTGAGCACGCCTCGTTTCCCAAGGATGAGGGAATCGATGGAGCGGAGAGCTGCAGAACGTTCTCTGCTGTATGGTGT
>CAZTKR010000454.1:0-2553 GCA_964614115.1 uncultured bacterium
ATATAAATCAAGCATACTCATTCTAAAAGTAATGATAACTATTATCAATTAGGAACGACACTAACGTACACATAGTTCCCCGGAAAACTACATTCCAGCCCAATCGATGCGAACACACATGACCGTCTCGGCAGATAAGACACCTGACCCAGGGAAGTCACCTATCACCAAAGGTTCGAAAGAAACAACATCCGGGCTGTCCTCATCTATCCGGAAGATCGCCATCACTACACGACTCACGGAATAAGGCCGCTGGAGTGGAATTCGGAAATTTCAGAAGGAAACCGAAATGCTTCTGTTTCCTATGTCAGCCGCTGCTGAAGTACTGGTAAATATGGATTCCTGGGACGTGAAGAACACGCTGCGATTATTTCTGTATCGCTCGTTCCGAAAGGTTTAACATCCCAAAATAGATGAACTTCTGTCTCGAAGGAGATTTGTGGAAGGACCCGAGCAAGGGCAGCAGAGAAAAAATAACAACATCGCATGATCGCCTGAGTGAACGTCTGCATGCGCGGAATAAAACGGACATGCTATTTCAGGCTGTTTTTCCTAAATCCGGAACCGAGAAACGATTGCATCACTCTGTCGACTGCCCTTGATGTGACCGATCTCCTCAGCGAATCCTTGGAGATAACAGGATCGTAATCTCTGAATCACCTTCTTGTCACGTCTATGCTCATCGGGTAGTAAACGATGCAGGAAATACAAACCAACATCGTGGAAAAAATTCGTTTCGTGCTTCAACAAGACCTGGTAATTAAGACTCTCATGCGAATAACGATCTGCTGCATTCCAATAAAACGTCCTGGGATCGAACGTATCCAGGTCGATCATACACGTTTTCCGAATCGACGACCTGGAATAATTGGGACGAATATGCCTCGGAGCATTAGTCATTCCCACGTACATGAACCGGGCCATATCCCTTCCCAAGAAAAAGGAATAATCGTCGGGCACAATGTCCTTATCGTTGTACGCTAAAATCCGCGGCTCGTAATTGGTGTATATCTCCCGAATTCGAAGATCACGGCTTCGATCATCATGGATCACTTTCTGACCTTTTATGGCCGGCGTATACACCGTTCGGGATTCGTCCATCATGGCCCGCATGATGTGTTTGGCCATTAAAAATCCCTTGATTTTATCGACCTCCACGTTCCTCTTTTTGTAGCCCGTTCCCTCCAGGGACGTATGAATGATGTAACGCTTTTCAAAGCCATCTTTCGTCGGCCACAGACCCAGGTTAATCTTTCCGATCCAGCCACTCCGATCCTCACCCTTAACGACACCCTCGAAAAAAGGCCTGTTGAAGAGCTCCTCCATATCCTGAACAGCCCCGGCATCGGCCTTCACCAGTGTTTTCACGGTTAATTCAGATATCAGTCGACGACTCATACAACACTCCAGAATGACTAAGAATATCCCAATTATAAGATGTTTGGCTATAAAAAGCAAGGATCAATTTTTCCTTGTTTTAAGACGGCAAATTTGTTATACTTGTATGTTAGTACTAACGTAAGTGCTATAATAACGGACGGGCAGCGTGGATTTCTATCGTCAAACCGGCGAGCTGATTTTTGGCACACGGCTGAAGCGGATCAGCGAAAAATTTTTAACGGATGTCTCCAAAGTATACAAAGTGTTGGATATTCCCTTCGAAGTCAGCTGGTTTCCCATCTTTTACCTGTTAAACCAAAAGGGAGCGCTATCCGTTACAGAGATTGCCAGGGAACTCCAGATTACTCATTCGGCTGTGAGCCAGTGGGTAAACGTCCTGCAAAAGAAAAATTTGATAAAATTCACAGACGATGCTAATGACCGAAGAAAACGATTAGTCGATTTTACGGTTAAAGGATCTCGGCTTATACCCACGCTGAAACCCATTTGGGAATCGATGACAAAGGCCATGCAAAACCTGCTGACCGAAGGTCAAGACAGTGTCAACCTGCTGGCTACACTATCTCAACTGGAAGATTCCATTGAAAAGGAGAGCCTGTATGAGAGAATCATCAGGGAAGTCAAAAAAACCCAACTCGGCGATATAACCGTATCCCCATATGGCCCCGCCGACGAAGGCCCATTCAAGAACTTGATTCTTAGCTGGCTTATTCACAACAACGAAGCCACCGTCTCGGATTCCGACCTAATCAACCAGCCGGAGGTCAAAATCCAAAAAGAGGACGCTCTGATCCTCATGGCAAAAAGTCAGGAGTTATGCATAGGGACCATCGTCGTCCAAGTGAATAACGGAAGAGCCGAGATCGTTTACCTGGTCGTCGACGAACCCTGGCAAAGACGGCAAATCGGTAAGAAGTTAGTCCAAGAAGCGGTACAAAATTTGAAGAATCGACACATCCATCATATCCGCGTTCAGCTCGACCGCAGGATGAGCCATGCCATCAAACTGTTCAAGGATACGGGTTTCCTTCTCCAGTCTGTGACTTCGAATGAGACAAATCGCGAATCGGAGGGAGGCACTCTGCATATGAATCTGCATCTAAAGTAATGGATCCGGTTTATGGCAATCCGTGAGAGCGTATTTTATTACGG
>CAZTKR010000455.1:0-2538 GCA_964614115.1 uncultured bacterium
CGTCGCATTCGGGTATCTCCTCGTGAAAGAGTCGTCCATCGTTCCTTTTAAGCAGACGACGTCCCTGGAAAAAATCGTCGCTCGCGTCACTGATGATCTTTGGAATGACAAAACGAAACAGATGAATTATAACGATTTTGTAAATACGATGCAAGGGGAAAAGTATTTATACGCAATCGGCGAGGACTTGAGGAGACAGGTGAGGGAGGATCGTATCGATATCGAGTGTCGTGTGTTTTGTATCAGAATCCTTTTCCTTTCGTGGCTGTGAACATGGAACTTGGCAACCTTTTTTTGGCAAGCCATGTCTAACTGAATGATATGAGTGAGCCATTTATACATGGAGATACAAGGACAACCGAATGAAAAATGCATTTCTCGTTCTGTTGGTTATAGCCGTTTTTTTATATATTTAGGCTGATGAGAAAGTATATAAATCGTTGATAGCCACTGAGACTCGAACTTCCATAATTGACGAATTGTTAAGTGATACAGAATAACCGGAGTTCACCGTTAAACGTCAGCGTGAATTATTCACAGGGCAAATACCGTACGGGGTACCGATGAGGCTACAACGGTACGCTGCGGATTAAGACCAGCAGCCGGTTCAACGTACCAATTGACTACAATCGGAGCATCGTCAAGCATGTACTCGATGACGAGACGGAACAGTTTGAGGATCGGTATTGCAAAATCTGGCTGACGAAAGTGCACGACCACTTTACACGAAACTTGAATGCCCGGCTCATTCTCCAGTACAACGGCATGGAGAAGCGGTTGGATATATACGAACTGATTGCCTACAATTTCAGACTGGGGAGTTTTTTATACATCGCTTACACCGAGCGCTTCGATTCGGACAGTTATACCGATGCCGGCGGCCAGGAGATATATCCCGGATTCGGCTCGTCCAACAAAATTCTACAGGGAAAGCTTTCCTACATGATTCAAATGTAATCCATCATACACCATACCACATACCCTCCTTCCAAAGTGCTGCGAATGCAGCACTTTTTTTTGAAACATTTTTAGTGTTTGTGAGTAAAAGAAGTAAACTCGTTTTCTAATAATATTAAGATCCCCATGAAAAGATGCCGATTTGTCCGTGCCATTCTCATTTTTAGTGCCTATATTCTACTGATTTTTCTCTTTTCCTCCGGGGCCATTTTTTACTACATCATCAAGGGTGAGGCCCTGGATGCACGGGGAGAAGTCGTATACAATATATGGCGATGGCTGCCATGGGCATTTTTTACGCCCTTTGTCATCCGGCTGGTACGACGCTTCCCCATCGAAGGGCGTGGTTGGATCTATTCTGTACCCGTCCATATTCTGGCGTGCATTCTGTTTTCGTTCATCCAGGTATCCCTCTATTATATCAATATCTGGGTATACACGCTGAGTTCTGACTTCAGCGTTCCTTATCTCCTGATGAATTTTTTTAAGGCGGCACCCCTGAATATTCTGACGTACTGGGCCATCGTTGGCGTTTGCTATTTCTTAGATTATTATCGGCGGTACAGAGAGCGTGAGCTCAGGGCGTCGCGCCTGGAAACCCAGTTGACCCAGTCACAGCTTCAAGTGTTGAAAATGCAGCTCCATCCCCATTTTTTATTCAACACACTCCATGCCATTTCCGCCCTGGTGTATAAGAATCCCAAGTCAGCCGATAAGATGATCAGTCTGCTCAGCGATCTGCTGAGACTCAGCCTGGAGAGTTCGGGCCTGCAAGAAGTCCCCCTGAAAGAAGAACTGGAGTTTCTTAAAATTTATCTGGAAATCGAAAAGACCCGTTTTCAGGATCGTCTGAGAATCCGTATGGATATTGCACCTGAGACACTGGACGCCATGATTCCGAATTTAATCCTCCAGCCTCTGGTAGAGAATGCCATACGTCACGGGATCGCTCCGCTCCGGAGAGGCGGGAAAATTTCCATACAATCCCGTCGTCAAGACGACAAATTACAAGTCCAAATCGACGATAATGGTAAGGGTCTCAGAGAACCGTCCGAGTTGAGTAAGGGCAATGGCATCGGTCTTGTCAATACACGGCAGCGATTGAAGCAATTGTACGGTGGTAATCATCGTTTCGTCCTCAGGGATGGTGATCACGGGGGAGCGCTGGTCATAATGGAAATCCCCTTCCGACTGTACGAGGAAGATCGTCTCGAGATTGAAGAGGAAACGTCAGGATGAAAATACGCGTACTTATCGTGGATGACGAGCCCCTGGCCCGTCAGCGCATCCGCGATCTTTTAAAGAAGGATTCCTCCTTCGAGATCGTGGGGGAGTCGGGGAATGGTATCGATGCCATATCCCAGATTCAGGAACGATCCCCGGATTTGGTTTTCCTGGATGTCCAGATGCCCGAGCTGAATGGTTTTGAGGTGCTGGAGACCGTGGGTGTTGAAAACATACCTCAGGTTATTTTTGTGACAGCCTACGATCAGTACGCCCTACGAGCCTTCGAGGTTCATGCGTTGGATTATCTTCTGAAACCCTTCGACCGGAGCCGTTTCAAGGAGGCCTTGGATCGAG
>CAZTKR010000456.1:0-2533 GCA_964614115.1 uncultured bacterium
AGTATCATCAACAGTATGATCCAGACCATCCAGTATATAGTATAATCCTGGCGAGTTACCTGTTATTGTATTACCGTTTATTGCAGGATGCCTTTTTATGGTGTAATCAAAAAAACACAATATACCTCTACTGTAACAATCTACAATGGTATTATTCGTAATGCTTAAAACTGAATTTATACAACCAATTCCACCGCCTCTTGGGTATGTGATAGTGAAACCATCTATGGACCCCACCGTTATCGAATCACAATAAATGATAAAATTTTGAGGCCATCCATAATAGCCATCCCCTCCATTAATGATACACCGATCCGCACCCGAGCCCTGCAGGGTCACGTTCTCTTTCATCCTTATGCCATACTCATAATATGTTCCTGGCAATACGTAAACAGTATCACCGGGGTTGGCTGCTAACATGCCATCCTTTATCGTTAAATAGTCTCCACTACCGCTTAGATCAACAACGATCACACTGGTTTGGATGGTACTATTAAAAAGAAACGTTGATCCAATAAAAGAAATCATCGTGATTATTCTATTCATGCATGCCATAGTGCATCTTTTTATTAATTTATTCGTCAGCTCACCCCGGACTTTTAAAATCCAGGGGTGAGCTCAGTTCTCCCATCCTAAACAGAGTTCGTAACCATCCCATCCATCAGGCGAATAAAAGCCTCTGTTTCATCTTGACGGACTCGGGCCGAAAATAGCGATCCGTCCACGAATCATCCTCGTGCAGAAACGACCGTGTCCTCTGGGAAGCTGTGAGTCTGCGCCGTCGAATCCGGCTCGCATGGTAGCGGAAATAAAAATGGTTGAACAGCCGCATAAACTCGCCCAGGTAAATATCGGCGACCCGGGTGTTGCCCCGTATGATCAGCATGTTCTCATCGTTCTTGCGGGTCGACGCGTCGCTGAAGTTGGCCGATCCCGTAATGACCAGTGGGTTTTGACTTAGCGGATCGATGAGCATAAACTTGGTATGAATGTATCGCACGTGCACATTAAAATGTGTCAGCTCCTCCCTTGTCCACCGGTACAGTGTATCCCGTGTAAAATGAGTGCCGATGGAGACCTGCACGTCTCTGTCCTGGGCATAGACATCGTAGTTCGAGCCCTTCTTCTCCAGCAGAAGGTAGCGCAGATACGGTTTATCTTTTTGCAGCACCTCGGCCAGCTTTTGATTCACACCGAAGGCAGCCGTCAGCGCCGCCGACTTTCGGGCATGATCCAGCTGTCTTGCGTACCACTCCAATGCAGCCAGGCTGCCCCGCGGACTGAAAATCGCAGTCGTTCCTTCCGGCGCCCTGTTTCCAGGAACCGGTGTCTCATGGTCATTCCAGACACGCAGATCAGCGGGTGTGACATCATTCGCCAGTTGCTGCCAGTAGGCATAAAACCGGCCGGCCGTGTCCACATCCCGTACGATATGACCCACATTCGACTGACCGAAAATCCCGCCGCGCGTGATATTCGTGGAACCGGTCCAAACCTCCAGGGGTCGTCCGTTTCTCAGCAGGACGATGAATTTGTTGTGGGATATATACGAGCGGCCTTCACACCTGGGAATCATCAGTCGGCGGATGCCCATACGCCGGACGGCTTCCTCCGTAGAGTCCTTCGGATGCTCGCGACGTGAGTCGTACACGACCTTCACGTCCACGCCTCTCTCGTGGGCTTCCTTGAACGCTTGTAGCACAGGATCGTAGTTGAATTCGTACACGGCGGCCCGCAATCCATAACCCCTGCCCCGGGCGCTGGCGATAAACCCGAGCAGTGCTTCCTCCAATCCCCTGGAAAGCCATTTGTAAGCCTGCCTGCCCGGCACATCGTCCGGTTTACGATTCTGAAACTCCCGGGCATAGGCCTGACTGCCCGCGACCCCGCGATTGAAATAGATGGTATGGACGCTGTCCTCTTCACTCTCCGTGTTGATGCGCACCGACACCGCGTCCCCTTGCTCAGGGTTCGCGGGATCACCGTACAAGGGCACGACCTTATACGTGTACGTGTGATCGGATTTCGCCGTATAATCTCCCCACAAAAACGTCTGTACCGGATGCTTGAGAGTGGAATAAAGCCTTCCCGGTACGGGATTGGGTTCCACCGACCGGAATGTCTTGAATCCCTTCAGCCAGTAACACTCGTCTTCTGTGTGGTCTTTCCTGTGAATCGCAAAACCCAGAAGACCTCTTCGCGCGCGATCCGTCCTCGTGTTCATACCCAGCGTAACCACATGCAGGCCAGAGATGGCACGCACGGATATTCCTTCACTCCGTCTTCGACGTCTCATGTCGACCCCCTTTCATCATGAAGTGATGACCGATTAACTGAACGTCCAGCGTTCCACATTTTACGGATTATTGAATAAAATAGAGAGACCATCAAAAGTGGTACGATAACGTTTGTTTCGCCAAGGCCGCCTTTTCACCTCTCCCCAGATGTTGAAGCGCCACCTTCGTTCCCTCCGATTTAAAAACTTATTATAAGATATTCGCGGATTTTTTCGATGACAAATAAATAATAAATA